>NZ_NOZA01000029.1:0-12495 GCF_002258465.1 Rhodococcus sp. 05-2256-B1
GCAACTGCGCGGGTTCACAGAAACTCGCGGACGATAGCGGCGCAACTCGCGCGTGGGTGGAGCATCAACCCCTGAGGGACAACCGCATTCGCAGACTGGCGACCATCAAACGCCTCCTGCGGCCGCCAGCACAGCCTCGCGTTGGATCCGGCAAAACCACTGCCGTCTACCGATCGGCTCCGGCCCACCCCTTCCCTCATACCCCCACGGGTACTTGCATACCCCCCTAGGTATGTGTCACAGTAGTGATGTACCCGCCAGAAAGGACCGCCATGTGCTACCCCGTCCCGTGCCCGGCATGCGGTAAGACCACCTGGGCTGGCTGCGGTCGACATGTCGACAGCGTCATGAAGAACGTTCCGCGGTCGCAGCAGTGCTCCTGCTCCATGGAGACACCCGCCCCAGCTACACGCGACAACTTCTTTCGTTCCCTGTTTCGTCGCTGACCCCCACCCCAACAGCACTCCACTGCATTTCGCAGGAATCTCTGGGCGTCTTCAACACTTCTGAATACCCCCACCCGTATTAGGAGAAGCAATTGTGACCAAGCCCGCTACCGCGGCGGCCACCGGCCGCCACGACCGCCATCGGCCACCGGCACCCGGCGCACTAGGCCGCCTGGGAAGCACGATGGTCGCCCGCCGCCGGTGGGTGTTCGGCATCTGGCTGATCGCCCTCGTTGCACTGGGATCGGCTGCACCATCGGTGTTCTCATCCTTGGCCGGGGCCGGCTGGCAGGCCAACGGTTCCGAATCCGTCCAGGTCCGCGAGCTCGCCCAGCAGCATTTCGGCGGCAATTCCTCTGCAGCAGTGCAGGTGGTCGTTCACTCCGACACCGCCACGATCGAAGACGCAGCGATGCAGCAGACACTCACCGACGTCGCGGCCGTATTCGACGGTGACACTCGCTTCGGTGAGGTCATCGCCCCCCAGCCGGGCATGACGATCAGTCCCGACGGTCACACCGGCATCTTGATCGCCGGCGCAAACGCGAGTACCGACGACATGGTCAAGGCCGTCGACGAGGTGAAGGGCGAGCTGACCGAACTCTCCGGCGACGGCATCGAGGTCTACCCGACCGGATCCTCCGCACTGTGGTCGGACTTCAACAAGGCCAACCACGACGCCATGATTCAGGCCGAATTGTTCTCCTGGCCGGTCACTTTGGCGATCATGGTGCTCGCGTTCGGCTCCCTCGTCGCCGCGGGATTGCCGCTGCTACTCACCGTTGCCGGCCTGGTCGCATCCGCAGGCGGACTCGTTCTGCTCAACGGCGTCACGCCGATCTCGGTGTGGGCGATGAACTTCGCGATGATGTTCGCCCTCGCCCTCGGAATCGACTACGCCCTGTTCATCGTCGCCAGGTTCCGCGACGCACTGCGCAACGCCGATCCACGTGCCGCG
Organism: Rhodococcus sp. 05-2256-B1; assembly: GCF_002258465.1. Classification (NCBI taxonomy): domain Bacteria; kingdom Bacillati; phylum Actinomycetota; class Actinomycetes; order Mycobacteriales; family Nocardiaceae; genus Rhodococcus; species Rhodococcus sp. 05-2256-B1. The sequence continues at coordinate 1,405 of NZ_NOZA01000029.1, forward strand.
GTCGCCGAAACCATGGACACCGCAGGCAAAGCCGTGGTCCTGTCCGGTCTGACGGTCTTGGTGAGCCTCTCGGCCGTCCTGCTCGTTCCCGCACCGGCGGTGCGCACCATGGCCGTCGGCATCATGCTCGCCGTGACCTTCGTGCTGATCGCCACCATGACCCTGCTCCCCGCAACCCTGGGTGCACTCGGTTCCAAGGTCAACGCCGCCTCCCTGCCCTACGCCAAGCGCCAGCAGCACCGCTCCCCGAAATTCGCAGCCTGGGGTGAACTGCTCCACAAGCACCCCTGGCCGTTCGCTCTGGTCTCCGTCGGCATCCTCATTGCGCTGGCCCTTCCGGTCCTCGGACTGAAAGTGGCGATGCCCTCGATCGCCGTCGTCCCCGAAGACGCACCGGTTCGCCAGGGTTACGAGCTCGTCCAGGCCCAGTTCGGTGCCGGCGCACCCGGCGCACTGCAGATCGTCGTCCCGTCCGCGGATGCCGCCGCGACCGCCACGGCAGCCAGTACCGTCGACGGGATCTCGATGGTCACTCCGCCCCAGCCTGCCGCGGACGGCTCAAACTACTCACTGCTACAAGCACTTCCCACCGTTGACCCCTCGGACGAGAGAATGGGCACCATCCTCGGTGACCTGCGCGCCGAACTCCCGGAGTCGGCGTTGGTCGGCGGTGCCCCAGCGGAGAACCTCGATCTGCAGCAAGCACTGAACGACTACCTACCGCTGGTGATCGGTATCATTCTGGCGCTCGGTTTCATCCTGCTGCTCGTCGCCCTCCAAGCACCGCTGATCGCGATCCTCGGCACCGCAGTCAGTCTGCTCTCGACCGCCGCAGCGTTCGGGGTCGCGAAGCTGATCTTCCAGGACGGGCACGGCGCATCACTGCTCGGATTCACCCCGCAAGGCTTCCTCGACGGCTGGGGTCCGGTGTTCTTCTTCGCGATGATCTTCGCCATCGCCATGGACTACACAGTGTTCCTGCTCGCCACCGCGAAAGAGCACTACGAGAAGACCGGGGACCCGAAAGCCGCTCAGGTCGACGGCCTCGCCCACTCCGGCCGGGTCATCTTCGCCGCCGCCGCGGTCATGGTCGCAGTGTTCTTCACCTTCGCACTCTCCGATCCGCTCCCACCGAAGGAGATGGGCATCATCCTCGGCGTCGCGGTACTGCTCGACGCCTTCTTGATCAGGCTGATCCTGCTGCCGGTCCTGCTGCGTTTGAGCGGACACGCCGCATGGTGGTCACCGGCCTGGCTGCGCAAGGTGTTGCCCTCGATCAGCTTCTCGCACTGACCACCCTTACAACCCGAACGGAGCAATCATGATCGATCCGAACACCACTCGCTCGTCCGCGTTCGCGGGCTGGCCGATCGAACGTATCGTCCCCGCCCTCGCCGCCGGCGTCACCGCCACCGGCCTGGCCCTCGGCGAACTCCACGCACCGCAGTGGCGACTGCTCAGCGCGTTCGCTGCCGCGAACCTCGCCCTTTACGCAGCGGTCGGCTGGTGCCCGGCCAGCGCGCTTCTCACCAGGGTGGGCGTGCCGAGTATTCGCCAGCCCCGAATCGGGTAGGCCCAGATCACCGCAGTTCGACGACCGAAAGGAACTTCCCTTATGAACATCGCACTCTCGACCACTCTGACCGACACCGACTTCGACACCGCAGTCGACGCCGTCAAAGCCTCCCTCGCAGATCAGGGCTTCGGTGTTCTCACCGAAATCGACATGCAGGCCACGTTGAAGGCCAAGCTCGGCGAGGACATGGAGCAGTATCTGATCCTCGGTGCCTGCAATCCGTCCCTCGCGCACCGCGCCGTCGGGGTCATGCGCCAGATCGGCTTGCTGTTGCCGTGCAATGTCGTCGTCCGCGCCGACACCTCCGCTTCCGGATCGGTCATTGTCGAAGCGATGAACCCCGACATCATGGTCCAAGCGACCGGCGAGCCAGCACTGTCCGACGTCGCGGCCGAGGCCACCACCAAGCTCCAGGCCGCCATCGACGCACTCGGTGGCCAGGACGCAGCCCACAGCTGATGACCCTGACGCTGGCACTGGTCCTCGGCGTCGCCGTCGGCATCCTGCTCGGTCTCCTCGGAGGCGGCGGGTCGATCCTCGCCGTCCCGGTTCTCGTCTACGCCCTGGGAATGGACCTGTCGGAGGCGATACCGACATCGTTGCTGGTGATCGGTGTCGCCTCGGCGACCGGGGCCATCCCCAAGGTGCGGGCGAAGCTCGTCGAATGGCGACTGGCGGCGATCTTCGCGGCCACCGGTATCGTCGGCACGCTGGTCGGCAGCGTCCTGGGCAGGCATCTGCCCGAGGCCGCAGTGATGATCGGCTTCGCGATCGTCATGATCATCGCCGGGGCGCGGATGCTGCGCAGCACCGATGATGTCGGAACCGCTTGCAAGACAGGAAGTTCCGGGATCGATTGGCGGCGATGCGCACCACGGTCCATACCGACCGGGTTCGGGGTCGGTGTCCTCACCGGACTGTTCGGCGTCGGCGGAGGATTTCTGATCATCCCCGCTCTGGTGCTGTTGCTGGGAATCGAGATGAGTGTCGCTGTCGGAACGTCGCTGGTGGTCATCGTCGCCAACTCCGCCGCCGGACTGATCGCTCAGGCCGACGGGCTCGGCGGGAACTGGCCACTGACAGCCGCGTTCGCCGGTGCGGCGATCGCAGGCTCGCTGGTCGCCGGAAAACTGAGCACACGCATCGACACCGACAAGCTGCGCACGTGGTTCGCCTACCTGGTGTTCGCCGTCGCGGGCTATGTACTTGTCGACACCCTCGTTCTTTCATGACCGACTGCACACACCGAACCGATGCCCCCGGGGGTAATCTGGAAGGACTACCACCATCACACACCCTCAGGAGACCGCAATGATCGGCGACGAAGACAGCATCGCATTGGTACTCAACCGTCTGCGCCGCGCACACGGCCAACTCGCCGGTGTGATCGGCATGATCGAGAACGGACGCGACTGCAAAGACGTCGTCACTCAACTCGCCGCCGTCTCCCGCGCCCTCGACAAAGCCGGATTCAAGATCGTGGCCACCGGCCTTCGTGAATGCATGACCGGCGACACCGCAGACAACAAAGAGCCCATGACCGAAGCAGAACTGGAAAAGCTCTTCCTCGCACTGGCCTGAACGAGGACGTTTCACGTCAGAAACGAGGCCGACCCGATTACACCGTAGGAGTACCCCGTGAGCACCACCGATCCAGACATCGCCATCATCGAAACGTCGAGCCTCGGCGACCGCAGCTACCTGATCAGCCACGACGGCATCGCCGTCGTGATCGATCCCCAACGTGACATCGACCGCGTCCTGGCACTGGCTACGGAGAAGAACGCCGCGATCACCCACATACTCGAAACCCACATCCACAACGACTACGTCACCGGCGGACTCGAACTCGCACGCGCCACCGGAGCCGAATACGTTGTGCCCGAGGGTGACCCGGTCGAATTCGAGCGACGGGCAGTGGGGGACGGCGATGTCGTCGACGCGGGATCGGCGACGTTTCAGGTCATGCACACCCCGGGCCATACACATCATCACGTCAGCTACGTACTGCAACTCGGAGACGAACCGATCGCGATCTTCACCGGCGGCTCGATGCTCTACGGATCCACCGGCCGCACCGACCTACTCGGCTCCGAACACACCGACGAGCTCACCCATGCCCAGTTCCACTCGGTCCGTCGAATCGCCGCCGAACTCCCCGCCGACGTCGAGGTCTACCCCACCCACGGATTCGGTAGCTTCTGCTCCGCGACCCCCACCAGCGGCGACTCGTCGACCATCGGTGAACAGCAACAGTCCAATCCCGCGCTGACCCAGGACGAACAAACCTACGTCGACGAGTTGATCGCAGGACTGTCGGCCTACCCCGCGTACTACGCCCACATGGGCGTCATCAACACCGAAGGCCCCGCACCGATCGACCTGTCCACCCCAGAACCCGTCGACCCCGACGAACTACGCCGCCGCATCGACGACGGACAATGGGTCGTCGACCTCCGCGCACGCACCGCCTTCGCTGCCGGACATCTCGACGGTTCCCTCGGCTTCGAGCTGTCGACGACATTCGTCACCTACCTCGGCTGGCTCTACCAGTGGGGTGCGCCGCTGACCTTGATCGGCGACACATCCGATCAAATCGACGAGGCCACAAGGGAGTTGGCACGTATCGGCATCGACCACCCCTCCGGCTCCGCTGTCGGAGAGATTCATTCGCTCGCCAGCGACGGGCGCGTACGGTCCTACGAAGTGTCCGACTTCGCCGGACTCGCCGCAGAGGACTCGGACATTGCAGTGCTCGACACCCGTCAACAGTCCGAATACGCGGACGGCCACATCCCCGGTGCGATCAACATTCCCCTCCACGAACTGCCACACCGACTCGCAGAAGTTCCCGACGGCAAAGTGTGGGTGCACTGCGCCTCCGGCTATCGCGCCTCGATCGCGGCCTCACTACTCGACCGGGAACATCGCAGCGTGGTGCTCATCGACGACGACTACAACCGCGCAACAGATCTCGGACTCGACACCTCGAAGACATGACGAAATGCTTCGACGACCGAACGCGACGAGACAGGCGTACCCCCAGGGGGTATATGTTGGTATCATCGGCCGCATGCACTCAGTGAATCGGCACGGTCGACGGGGCACAGCTCCGACGGCAGCTTTACTGATTGCACTGACGGTGTTCGGTGTCCTGTTGATGCATTCGGTGACACCGATGTCGATGCCCGTGACCGGCTCGATGTCCACATCGATGAGCGGCGGCCATGCCTCGTTCGCAGCACCGTCCCACACGGACGCCACGGTTCCGGTGATGACCGGGGAACATGACTGCCCGTCGGGGCACCAGATGATGCATCCCTGCGTCGGCACGACGGTGTCGTGGCCCGCGCTGACGGTCCCGGCGATGAGCGCAGCCCTCGACCTGGCGCCGACATCGGTGAACCGGATCATTGGACGGGCCGACTCCACGCTTGAGCGTGCGCCGCCGTGGACGTTATGGGAGTTGGACAGATCGGTGACCTTGCGAGTGTGACAGGGAGCCCGGCAGACGCGTGTCTGTCGGCGGATCGAACGACATCCAATTCTCTGCACTACCCACTCTTGCAAGGAGTTTCCTCATGCGTACCAAAGTCATTGCCTCGATCGCTGCTGCCGCCGCGAGCGCGTTCCTCGTCGTCGGCTGTAGCGACAACGCGGCCGATTCGTCGATGGACGGCCATGCGATGGGATCGATGTCCTCGGCACCGATGTCCTCGGCCCAAGCAAGCGCGTCCGCAGAGTTCAACGATGCCGACGTGATGTTCGCGCAGATGATGTACCCGCATCACGCCCAAGCAGTCGAGATGGCCGACATGGCGAACGGCCGCACCGACAACCCGGAGGTGCTGTCGCTGGCATCGGCGATCGCCGCCGCGCAACAGCCCGAGATGGACCAGATGACCACCTGGCTCACCGAGTGGGGCCAGCCCATGCCCGACATGGACAGGGGTGACATGGGTGACATGGGTGACATGGGCGGGATGGACCACAGCTCCGGCAGCGGCATGATGACCGCTCAGGACATGGACGCGTTGATGGCAGCGTCGGGACCGGAATTCGACCGCCAGTGGTTGACGATGATGATCGCCCACCACACCGGCGCCATCGAGATGGCCAACACCGAAATCGCAGACGGTTCCAATCCTGACGCCCTGGAGATGGCCCGCACCATCGTCGCCACCCAGCAGCAGGAAATCGACACCATGCAGCGGCTGCTCGGCTGACCCGGCCCGCTATAGACAACGATGGCCGCATCCTCTCCGGCGGAGAAGGTGCGGCCATCAACGTTCCACAATTGTCAGGGCTGCGTTCCCGGTACGAGATCAGCTCTCACAGTGACGGTGTGCGCTGCGACGGAGGGTTGGAACTCCCCTCGTTCACCGCTCCGGTGATGGTGTCGGGTGTGAGGTCGAGTCGACGCAGTAATTGTGCGTTCGCAGCGACGATGATCGTCGACAGCGACATCAGGATCGCGCCGATCGACATCGGCAGCACGAACCCGACCGGCGCGAGCACTCCTGCCGCGAGCGGAACCGAGATGAGGTTGTATCCCGCTGCCCACCAGAGGTTTTGCTTCATCTTTCGGTACGAGGCGCGCGAGAGTTCGATCACCGACAACACCGACCTCGGGTCGTCGCTGGCGAGGATCACTCCGGCCGATGCGATTGCGACGTCGGTGCCGGCCCCGATCGCGATACCGACATCGGCCTGCGCCAGAGCCGGGGCGTCGTTGACTCCGTCGCCGACCATCGCCACCGTACGGCCTTCGCTCTGGAGTTCAGCGACGTTGTGCGACTTGTCTTCCGGTTTCACCCCGGCGAAGTAGCGGTCCACACCGAGCTCGGTGGCGACGGACTTCGCGACGGCGTCGGCATCACCGGTGATCATCACGACCGCGATTCCTCGCGCGTGCAGCGCGTCTACCGCAGTGCGTGACTCGGACCGGATCTCATCGGCGAGCGCGAGGGCACCGATCACGGCCCCGTCGGCGAGGACGTGCAGGATGATCGCCCCGTCCCCGCGCCACCGGTCGGCGACAGCGAGTTCGGATCCGTGTTCCTGCTCGAGCAGTGCCGGCCCGCCGACCTGGATCCGGACGCCGTCGACGTCGGCTGCGACCCCGACGGCGGGGGACGACTGAAAGCCGGCTGCAGCCGGGACCGTCAGGTTCCGCGCGCGTGCGGCCTCGACGATGGCACGGGCGAGTGGATGTTCGGAATCTGCTTCTGCGGCAGCGGCCAGCGCGAGAACGTTGTCGGCGGTGCGCCCGCCGGTCACCTCGACTGCGGTGACGGTGGGTTCACCCTTGGTGAGGGTCCCGGTCTTGTCGAACAGCACGGTGTCCACCGTGCGCATGGTTTCGAGTGCGAGCCGGTCCTTGACCAGAACACCGCCGCGGGCGGCGCGTTCGGTGGCGATGGAGACCACCAGCGGAATCGCCAGTCCGAGTGCGTGCGGGCAGGCGATGACCAGCACGGTGATGGTGCGGATGACGGCGTCGTCGGGCATCCCGGCCAGAGTCCACACCGCAGCGGTGATGATCGCGGCACCGAGAGCGAACCAGAACAGCCAGCCAGCGGCGGTGTCCGCGATGCGCTGAGCGCGCGAGGTCGAGTTCTGGGCGTCGGCGACCAGGCGGCCGATGCCGGCGAGGGCGGTGTCCTCCCCTACTGCGGTGACCTTGATGCGGAGACCGGAGTCGGTGGCGACAGTGCCGGCGACGACTTGGTCGCCGTCGCTGCGGCGGACGGTGCGTGATTCGCCGGTGATCATCGATTCGTCCATGCTCGCCGATCCGGAGACGATGGTGCCGTCCGCCGGTACGCGGCCGCCGGGGCGCACGACGACGACATCACCGAGCTGCAGCTCGGACGGGGGCACCGGCACCACATCGTCGCCGTCGACGCGTTCGGCGGTGTCCGGAAGCAGCGCCGCCAACGAGTCCAGAGCGGAGGTGGTCTGCGCGAGGGATCGCATTTCGATCCAGTGCCCGAGCAGCATGATCACGATCAGCAGGGCCAGTTCCCACCAGAAGTCGAGCTGATGATCGAGCAGGCCGAGGCTTGCTCCCATCGACGCGACGAATGCGACGGTGATCGCGAGGGCGATGAGCAGCATCATTCCCGGTGCACGTGAACGGATTTCGCTGACTGCTCCGGAGAGGAACGGGGAACCGCCCCAGGCATACATCACCGTTCCGAGCACCGGGGAGACCCAGGCGATCCACGATGAGTCGGGCAGTGAGTATCCGAGGAGCATCGCGAACATGTTCGAGGCAACGATCACCGGAAGGGCGAGGACCAGCATGATCCAGAACAGACGACGGAACATGCCGACGTGGTCCCCATGACCGGCGTGGCCACCGTGACCGGTATGGCCTTCGTGACCGGTATGGCCTTCGTGTTCCTTCTCGCCATGGCCGGAGTGGGCTGCGCTGTGTTCGGATGCATCGTGGCCCGGCAGCGTGCCCGCTGTCTCGGCTCCGCCAGCGTCGGCATGTGTGTGGTTGTTCATCGCGGGAAATCCTTCTCTCCACCAGGTTCAGCGGTTACGCGGTGCGCGAATCTTTGGGTTGCGGTTCGACTGTGTATCCAGCCTCGCGGACAGCTGCGATGACACCGGCGTGGTCGGGCACGTCAGCACTTGTCACCGTCAGAGTTCCCGCAGCTGCAGATGCCTCGACCGTGTCGACTCCTGCAACGGTGCTTACTTCCTCCCGGACTGCCGCTTCGCAGTGACCGCAGGTCATGCCCGTGACTTTGTAAACCGTGGTGATCATGTCGCGCTCCTCTGGCTGCTTAGATACCCCCTGGGGGTATCTCGATGACATGTCGACCATACCCCCTCCCCGTATGTTTCGGAAGGCCGTTGGCTGCGTCGAGTGGCTTACGAACCTGCGGCGAAGACCAGTCCGTTGGCCGAACTTCGGATCGAGTCATGGTGCGGTGGGGTCTACGTCGAATCGGCCTGGGTGCGCAGTCCTGACATAGCGGACCGCAGTGGTGGTGCCGGTACCGAACACGGTCATCAGGGCAACTGGGTCGCCACTGTGGGCGGCCTCGTCGAGGATGCGATCGACACGCAGTTCGCGGGCGGTGATGCCGAGGTCACGGAATGGCCGGGTGATGTAGTGGCGACTGCCCGGCAGTGCGGTAGGCGCAGTTATCCGGGTGATCAGCAAGTACGGATTCGTGCTGGTCGGCCACCGCAGCTGACGGTAGATCAGCCAGTCGCGGAGCACCTCAGCGGTGAACTCGTCCAACCAGAACGTGTGGCGGGTGTGCGTACGGGTGACGGTTGCTCGTCCTGCCGAACGGTCGAGATGGTCGAGTCGGAAGCCGATGACCTCTTCGATCGTCAGCGCGTGGACCGCGACGAGCGCCAGAATCACCCGGTCATCGGGCCTGCTCAGCTGATCGAACAGCCCATGCACGCGGTCGGACGGCAACGGTCTGAGGATCCTGCGGCTGTACCGACCAGCGACCTCTCGGGCAGGGTCGGCGAAGATGCGACGTTCGCGTTTGAGTCCGCGGAAGAGCGACCTCAGGGCCGTGTGCACGTTGTGTCTCGACTGCCCTGAGTGACGGCTCAGCGCGCGCTCGATGTCGACAGTTTCGACAGATCGCAGGCTTTGGTGTGTCTCAGCCCATTCGTGCAAGACCGGTTGCGCGAAATTGAGATAGAGGGCAATGGTCACTTCCGTCAGCGGTCTGGACTTACGTCGACCGCGGCCGCCCAACGCAGTGACCCACGCCTGCACGTCGTCGCGGAACTGCGCGGGTGTTTGCTCGATCATCCGTATGGTGCGCTCGGTGTGCCGGGCGGCATTACTTGCCGCCACCCCATCGGCAGGGTTTCGTTCCGACATCAGTTGGGAGGTGGGACGCGGCGGGCTCCGCGCTTCCTGGTCCCGGTAGCGGGTGCGGCCGGGCCCGACCGATCACCGATTGCGCGTGCTGGAGCTGCGTCGAGATCCACGCTGTGAACAGCTTCCGCCAGCATCAGATCACCGACAGTGCAGTTCAACGCCGCACAGATCTTGTCCAGGTCATCGAGACGGATCGTGACCGGCGCCGAAGACCACAGGGCCGCAGTCTTGCTCAGTGACGGGTGGAAGTCGACCTGCTCGAATGCTTTGAGTAGCTGCGTCGGACGCCAGATGTCGCGTTGCGCCGCGACCATGCGCAGGTTCCATTTCATCTTCTAATTCTCCGTACTCAAGCGCCGCACGGCGCGTTGTGTCGACTCGATGACAGACCGTTCCGGGTCGGCTCCGGCCGACGCCAAATAGCCCACAGTGGTGCTCGCCCATTCGTGGCCGAGCATCTTCTGCACATCCCACAAGGGCATGCCTTGTTGGTAGTTGTGGGTGGCGCAGGCGTGACGCAGCAGATGGGGGTAGAGCTCCCGCACCGGGCCGTTCAGATGAAGGTGCGACGCAGCTTTGAGATTGCGGCGGAAAGTCGAGGGCTGAATCGCGGGTGCAACGGCGAGGTTGAGCGCCGCGACGGCGGTCGGCAAGCGTTCCGATGGCCACAACGGTGCGCCCGCGTCGGTCGGGTCGTCGCTGAACTCGCCCCGGATCTGTTCGAGATACCACCACAGCAGCTCTCTCCCCTCTTCGAAGAGAAACGCTTGCCGTTCGCGTGGACCTGATCCGCGAGCGCCCTTACCCACGACGACGAAGCGGCCCCACTGTCCCGCTTCCCAATGAATGTCGCCGATCCTCACCGCACACAGCTCCGACGCGCGCGCACCGGACAGGTACGCAATCTTCGCCATGGTGTAGTCGCGCGCGCTCACGTGGTACTTGCGTGAGCGCGGCAGGGCCTCTCTCCACTCGGCGAAGAACGCTGTCATCGCTCGTCGAGTGGGAGGAATCCGCAGCGCGAAATCACCCCTGTGTCTCGGCCGGTTGAACGGGTCGACCGGCGACTCGACACCGACACCGAACGCTCGGAGCAGCTCACCGGCGTAGCGGTGCTCGAGGAATCGGTAGTAGTTGTCGATCTGAACTGTCTTCTTGCGGATGGTTGCGTGACTGCGCTTACCGGGACCGGCAAAGTACTGATCGAACTGCTTCTGGGTCAATCGCCATGGCACACAATCGAAGTAATCGCATATCTCGATCACGGGATACATGATTCTCTGCAACGTCGCCGGGCTCAGACCCGCCACATCTCTGGCCCATCCGTATTCGACCAGCGTGTTACGGAAGAAGTCGTGTTCGTCGTCCCCTGACGCCGACGCCAGCCGCTGCAGCGATTCGACGTCCGCAAGTTCCCCACTGCCGACCCGCGCGGCACTCGATGCGCCGTCGGCAGCGATACGTCGCTGCCGACGAGTAGCGAAATCTGACACGAACAGTGAACTTATGCGAGGAACTCGCAGAATCTACGAGTAACTGATGAAATTTGAGCGACCACGGAATGAAGAAGAATCGTTGCTCTGACCAGGGAACCTGGGCTTACACCGGTTCCTGGCAGCCGATCGAACCCGTGCGGACTCCAGTG
>NZ_NOZA01000020.1:0-3275 GCF_002258465.1 Rhodococcus sp. 05-2256-B1
TGTATTCGGTTGTGTTACTGAACAACTACTCGTGTGTTGTTTCAGATATTGCACAGTGGACGCGTAGCTTCTTTGTGGTAAGTCCTCGGCCTATTAGTACCAGTCACCTGCATACATTGCTGTACTTCCAGTTCTGGCCTATCAACCCGGTGGTCTGCCGGGGGCCTTACCCCCTCGAGGGGGTGAGAAACCTCATCTTGGAACAGGCTTCCCGCTTAGATGCTTTCAGCGGTTATCCCTTCCGAACGTAGCCAACCAGCGGTGCTCCTGGTGGAACAACTGGCACACCAGAGGTTCGTCCGTCCCGGTCCTCTCGTACTAGGGACAGCCTTCCTCAAGTTTCTTACGCGCGCGGCGGATAGAGACCGAACTGTCTCACGACGTTCTAAACCCAGCTCGCGTGCCGCTTTAATGGGCGAACAGCCCAACCCTTGGGACCTACTCCAGCCCCAGGATGCGACGAGCCGACATCGAGGTGCCAAACCATCCCGTCGATATGGACTCTTGGGGAAGATCAGCCTGTTATCCCCGGGGTACCTTTTATCCGTTGAGCGACACCGCTTCCACTTGCCGGTGCCGGATCACTAGTCCCGACTTTCGTCCCTGCTCGACTTGTCAGTCTCACAGTCAAGCTCCCTTGTGCACTTGCACTCGACACCTGATTGCCAACCAGGCTGAGGGAACCTTTGGGCGCCTCCGTTACATTTTAGGAGGCAACCGCCCCAGTTAAACTACCCACCAGGCACTGTCCCTGAACCAGATCATGGTCCGAGGTTGAGGTATCCAATACGATCAGAGTGGTATTTCAACAACGACTCCACAGTAACTGGCGTCACCGCTTCACAGTCTCCCACCTATCCTACACAAACCGAACCGAACACCAATACCAAGCTGTAGTGAAGGTCCCGGGGTCTTTTCGTCCTGCCGCGCGTAACGAGCATCTTTACTCGTAATGCAATTTCGCCGAGTCTATGGTTGAGACAGCTGAGAAGTCGTTACGCCATTCGTGCAGGTCGGAACTTACCCGACAAGGAATTTCGCTACCTTAGGATGGTTATAGTTACCACCGCCGTTTACTGGGGCTTAAATTCTCAGCTTCGCCATTACTGGCTAACCGGTCCTCTTAACCTTCCAGCACCGGGCAGGCGTCAGTCCGTATACATCGTCTTACGACTTCGCACGGACCTGTGTTTTTAGTAAACAGTCGCTTCTCACTGGTCTCTGCGGCCCACACCAGCTCAGGAAGCAAGTTCCATCACCGGCAGGGGCCCCCCTTCTCCCGAAGTTACGGGGGCATTTTGCCGAGTTCCTTAACCATAGTTATCTCGATCGCCTTAGTATTCTCTACCTGACCACCTGTGTCGGTTTGGGGTACGGGCCGTGTAACAACTCACTAGAGGCTTTTCTCGGCAGCATAGGATCACTGAATTCGCCTCAATCGGCTACGCATCACCTCTCAGGCTTGATGAACGGCGGATTTGCCTACCGTTCGCCCTACAGGCTTACACCAGTACAACCACTGACTGGCCCAGCTACCTTCCTGCGTCACCCCATCGCTTGGCTACTACCAGATCAGGTCCCACGCATCCACCACACGCCTCACTCTCGAAAGAGATCGGTCATATGGATTCAGGGTGGTTAGTGTCACTGATTCACCATGGGCGCGGTTACACGGGTACGGGAATATCAACCCGTTGTCCATCGGCTACGCCTGTCGGCCTCGTCTTAGGTCCCGACTCACCCTGGGCGGATTAACCTGGCCCAGGAACCCTTGGTCATTCGGCGGACGAGTTTCTCACTCGTCTTTCGCTACTCATGCCTGCATTCTCACTCGCGCAGCCTCCACACCTGGATCACTCCGATGCTTCCATGGCTGCACGACGCTCCCCTACCCACCCACACACCTGGCTGAACCCTCGCAAGGATTCAGCGGGCTATTGTGTGAGTGCCGCAGCTTCGGTGGTGTACTTGAGCCCCGCTACATTGTCGGCGCAGGATCACTTGACCAGTGAGCTATTACGCACTCTTTCAAGGGTGGCTGCTTCTAAGCCAACCTCCTGGTTGTCTTCGCGACCCCACATCCTTTTCCACTTAGTACACGCTTAGGGACCTTAGCTGGCGATCTGGGCTGTTTCCCTCTCGACTACGAACCTTATCGCCCGCAGTCTCACTGCCACGCTCTCACTCACCGGCATTCGGAGTTTGGCTGATTTCGGTAAGCTTGTAGGCCCCCTAGACCATCCAGTAGCTCTACCTCCGGTGAGAAACACGTGACGCTGCACCTAAATGCATTTCGGGGAGAACCAGCTATCACGGAGTTTGATTGGCCTTTCACCCCTACCCACAACTCATCCCCTCAGTTTTCAACCTAAGTGGGTTCGGTCCTCCACGACGTCTTACCGTCGCTTCAACCTGGCCATGGGTAGATCACTCCGCTTCGGGTCTAGAACACGCCACTACACCACAAACGTGGATACGCCCTATTCGGACTCGCTTTCGCTACGGCTACCCCACACGGGTTAACCTCGCGACATGCCACTAACTCGCAGGCTCATTCTTCAAAAGGCACGCCATCACCAGCCATGACAAGTCATGCACCGGCTTTGACGGATTGTAAGCGCACGGTTTCAGGTACTATTTCACTCCCCTCCCGGGGTACTTTTCACCTTTCCCTCACGGTACTAGTCCGCTATCGGTCACCAGGGAGTATTCAGGCTTATCGGGTGGTCCCGACAGATTCACAGCAGATTTCACGGGCCCGCTGCTACTTGGGTATCCACAACGACAGTTGCAATGTTTTCGTCTACGGGACTCTCACCCTCTACGACAGGCCGTTCCAGACCACTTCGACTAACACCACAATTTCTCACTGTCGGCCGATCCGGCAGAATCGACAATGCAAACCCCACAACCCTCCATACGCAACCCCTGCCGGGTATCACACGCACAAAGTTTGGCCTCATCCGCTTTCGCTCGCCACTACTCACGGAATCACTATTGTTTTCTCTTCCTGTGGGTACTGAGATGTTTCACTTCCCCACGTTCCCTCCACACACCCTATATATTCAGATGCGGGTAACACGACATCACTCGTGCTGGGTTTCCCCATTCGGACACCCTCGGATCACAGCTCGGTTGACAGCTCCCCGAGGCTTATCGCAGCCTCCTACGTCCTTCATCGGCTCCTGGTGCCAAGGCATCCACCGTACGCTCTTCATTACTTACAACAAAGATGCTCGCGTCCACTGTGCAATTCTCAAACAACACACACTCGG
>NZ_NOZA01000005.1:0-2535 GCF_002258465.1 Rhodococcus sp. 05-2256-B1
CCGCAAACCGGAATCCAACACAAACAACGCATCACCCGGCACCGGCGTACCGATAGGAGCTCCATGACCAGGCTTCATGGGCGCACTCATAGAGGCGTAGAACGTCTCTGTCTCCCCGTAGCCATTGATCATTTCTCGGCCTGAAGCCCACCGATCGACAAGTTCGGGCGAGCATGCCTCACCCCCCACAAAAATGGTCCTTACTTGATCTATTCCCTCGGGCGAGAGCATCTCGAGTGCGGACGGGGTCTGGTTGACGGTGGTGACCTGCTCGTCTACCAGGATTCGGTGAAAGTCCGTTGCGGAGCGGGCGGCATGCTCAGGGATGATCACCAAGCGGCCGCCGTGCAGCAGAGCGCCCCACATCTCCCACACCGACACATCGAACGAGTACGAATGGAACATCGACCACACCTGATCTGGGGAATGTTTGAAAGCATGTTCCGAAGCTGCGTAGGTCTGGGTGACGTTCGTTTGTGTGATGCCGACGCCTTTGGGTGTGCCTGTCGTTCCTGAGGTGTAGATGATGTACGCGAGGAGGTCAGCATTCGGCACCGGCAACGTCGTCGTCGGCTGTTCAGCGACCTTGGGATCCTCGACATCTATCAGTGGGACCCCGGACTTACTGACGCGACCAGCGAGGCTCACCGTGGTCAAAATCGCGGCCGGCGCAGCGTCTTGTAGAACGAATGCCAGGCGCTCGTCAGGGGTGTTGATGTCGATCGGCAAGTAAGCAGAACCCAGCTTCAGCACCGAAAGTATGGCTATCACAGTGTGTTCCGAACGTGGCAGCAACAGTGCAACAACGTCCTCTACTCCCACCCCACGCCCAGCCAACAAATGAGCCAACTGCGTCGATGTGTCGTCCAACTCCTGATACGTCCACGACCGACCCTCGAACACCACCGCTATGACGTCCGGCCGCACCCTCACCTGCTCGGCGAACAACTCCGGAATCGCGGGGTCCACGATCGATTCATTTAGCACTGACCGCGCTCCGAGGGCGTCCAGCTGCGTCAGTTCTCTCTCGTCAAGCAAGTCGATTGACGCCACCGAGCGGTCCGTGCCGGCGAGCATCGTCGTGAGCACCCGCTGCCAGCGGGTAACAAGTTGTTTTACAGTTTCGGCGTCATAGACGTCGGTGCGGTACTCGACCAGACCCCCAATGCCTATGGGACGGCCGGAGTTGTCGAACCGCTCACGCAGGCTGAAAGTCAAGTCCATTCGAGCGGTCAAGGTGTCCGTGCGCTGCGGGGAAATGTCGAGACCTGGCAGAGACAGATCGGGCAGGGTGACGTTTTGCCAGGCGAACAGGATTTGGATCAACGGATGGTGAGCCTGCGTACGGACCGGATTGAGGCGCTCGACAAGCGCATCGAACGGCACATCTTGGTTCGCGAACGCGTCCAGGCTCCGCTCCCGTACCTCCTCCAACAAATCACCGAAGTTCATCTCGGCTGAAACCCGCGTACGCAACACCAGCGTGTTGACGAAAAACCCGACCATGCCGTCAAACTCGGTTCGCCCCCGCCCCGCCGTCGGCACCCCGAACGCCACATCCGCGCTCCCGCTCAAACGCGCCAACAGCACCGAAAGCGCCGCCGACATCACCATGAACGTCGTCGCATTGCGTTCCCGCGCCACAACCCGCACGAGTTCCTGCAGTTCGGCGGGCCATTCGACGACGACTTGGCCGCCCTGATGGTTGGCGACGGCGGGGTAAGGCCGGTCCGTGGGAAGCTCCAGCAGTCCCGCGTATCCAGCGAGGTTCCGCTCCCAGAAAACTGTTTGTCGACCACATCGGGTATTAGGATCGTCGGCCTCGCCGAGGAGCTTGTGCTGCCAGATTGTGAAGTCGGCGTACTGAACGGGCAACGGCTCCCAGCCTGGCTCCGTCCGGGTGGTGCGGGCCTGATATGCGGTAGTCAGGTCGCGAACCAGCGGCGAGAGAGATGATCCGTCGGCGGCGATGTGGTGCATTGCCAGGGCCAGATGGTGTTCCGTGGTCGAGACTGCGAAAAGCCTTGCACGAAAGGGAATCTCGGTTTCTAAGTCGAAGGCGTGGCGGGTGACAATACCGACCGCCTCATCCAACTGTTGATCGGTCCAGTTGGTGGCGTCGATGACTTTGCAGGCGACAAGCCCTTCAGAGGCATCGAGAATGCACTGCTCGGGCACGCCAGCCGTAGCGGGAAACACTGTGCGAACACTCTCGTGCCGGGCTACGACATCGGCAACCGCCAGGGTCAGCGCGTCGACGTCGAGTAGACCGATTAGGCGTAGTACCAGAGGGATGTTGTATGTCGCCGATGGTCCCTCTAGCTGATGGATGAACCACAACCGACGCTGGGCGAACGACAGCGGCAACTGGGCCGGACGCGCATATGGCTCCCAGATTTGCCTGGTGCCCGACTGTCCTCCACCCACCACACGAGCCAGGCCCGCTACGGTGGGGGCTTCCATGAGTGCACGGACGCTGATTTCACAGTCGAAGGTTTCCTGCACGGCGGCTACGACACGCATCGCAGAGAGCGA
>NZ_NOZA01000007.1:0-1784 GCF_002258465.1 Rhodococcus sp. 05-2256-B1
GAGGGGCTGTTGCATTTTGATGGTGGGGTGTCTCGAGTGTCGAGGCACCCCATTGTCGGTGGTGCGGGACAATGTGTTGGTGGCGAAGGGTTATCGACCGGTTGATCGTGATCAACAGTTTCTGATTCCACCGGACATGCGCGAATGGTTACCGGCGGAGCATCCGGTATGGATGCTGATCGACATCGTCGACACGCATCTGGACACCTCTGTCTTTCATGCCGGCCGGCGCACCGGTGGGGTCGGGCGCGCCGGATACGACCCGGACATGCTGCTCACGCTGCTGATCTGGGCTTGGTCGAAAGGGATGCGGTCTTCACGTCAGATCGAATCCGCATGCACCGATGTGGTGTCCTACCGGGTCATCTGCGCCGGCGATGCCCCCGATCACGCCACGATCTCCAGGTTCCGTAAAGACAACCATGCAGCCTGCGAGTCGCTGTTCGCGCAGGTGCTGACGTTGGCAGCGCGGGTCGGTTTGGGGTCGTTGGGGACCATCGCTCTCGACGGGGTCAAGATCGCCTCGAACGCCTCCATCGGAGCCAACCGCAGCGCGGACGGATTGCGCGCCGCCGCCGAAGCCGAGGCAGCGAACGCTGCTCAGGCCCGGGCGCGCGAGATCGCCGCCGCCGCGGCCGCGGCGCATGCCGACGTCGATGCTGCCGAGGACGAACTCTACGGCGAAGACGACCCGGGCCCGGGTCGGGTTCCGGCCGAGTTGGCCGATCCGACCACGCGATCGAAGCGGATCGCTGAAGCGTTGGCGCAGATCGAAGCCGAAGACGATGCCCGCGAGAAGGCCGCGAAGTCAGCCGCCGAGGGCCACCTCGAGCGTCTCGACGCGGGAGCGTCCCCGGCGGGTCGGGTACCGCTTGCCGCGCAGGTAGCTGCTGCTCACCGGCGTCTTGCACGGGAAATTGCACGCCATGAGGCCACCGAGGCGCGGTATCGGCAGCGAGCCGACGCCGCTGCGCGTCGCGGCGGGAAACCGAAAGGCAAGGTTCCGGTTCCGGTCGAGGATCATCACCGCGTGATCGCCGCACGCGCATCGGTCGCCGCAGCCCTCGCCCAGTCCGCCGCCCGTGAGCAGACAACGCCAACGGTGGTGCGGCGCAACATCACCGATCCGGATTCTCGGATGCAGCCGCTGCGAGGTGGTGGCTGGGTGCAGGGCTACAACTGCCAAGCATTCACCGCCGAGGACGGCATCATCATCGCCACCGGCGTCGGCACCAGCCCCTCCGATGTCACCTACTACGAGCAGATGGTCGACAAAGCGGTCGCTGCGGCGGCAGTGATCGCCGACCATGCACCGGCCGAGGCCGAGTCGCCGTCGATCGGAATCATGCTCTTCGACGCCGGCTATTGTTCGATCGAGAACCTCGACGCACCGGGCCCGGACCGGTTGATCGCCACCGGGAAATCGCGGACACTCGAAGCCGCCGCTGCCGCGGCCGTAGCTACGCCGGTATCGGATCCTGCACCACCACAGGGTAATTCGATTACCAGGATGGCCGAACGATTAGCCACCCCGGAGGGAATCGCAACGTACCGCAAACGGTCTCACATCGCCGAGACACCGTTCGGACATGCCAAACACAACCTCGGATTCCGGCGATTCACCAGCCGCGGCGTCGACCGGGCGACGAGTGAGTGGTCCTTCCACGCCGCGGTGCACAACATCGGCAAGATTCTCACCCACCTGACCGCAACACACACCGTAGCGCTGGCCTGAATGAGCACCCCAGGGCCGAAAAAGAGGTGACCCGGGCATCGAACCCGAG
>NZ_NOZA01000001.1:0-1750 GCF_002258465.1 Rhodococcus sp. 05-2256-B1
AGGACGGTGCCTTGGGTGATGGCGTCGCCTGCGGTGACGCTCAGGCCGGTGATGGTGCCTGCTTTGTGGGCGGTGACGGGGTTTTCCATTTTCATCGCTTCCAGGACGGCGACGAGGTCCCCGGCGGCGACTTCCTGGCCTTCGTCGACGGCGACTTTGACCACGGTGCCCTGCATCGGTGCGGTCACGGAGTCACCGGAGGCTGCGCCGGCTCCGGCACCGCCACGGGTGCGGGCCTTGGGCTTGCGCCGTACCGCACCGGCATTCCCGCCGCTGCCACCGCCGAGGGTGAGCTCGCCCGGCAGCGAGACCTCGACGCGTCGGCCCCCGACCTCGACGATGACGGACTGCCGCGGCAGGGCCTCGTCGTCGTCGATCGGTTGCCCGGCGGTGAACGGGGGAACCTGGTTGTCCCATTCGGTTTCGATCCACCGGGTGTGCACGGAGAAGGAGTCGCCGTCGCCGATGAACGCGGGATCGGAGACCACCGCAGCGTGGAACGGGATCACCGTCGCCAACCCGTCGACGGTGAATTCGGCCAACGCCCGACGCGAACGGGCGAGGGCTTCCTCGCGGGTGGCTCCGGTGACGATGAGTTTGGCGAGCATCGAATCGAACTGGCCCCCGATCACCGAGCCGGATTCGACACCGGAATCGACGCGGACTCCCGGGCCGGAGGGGGCGGTGAAGGTGGTGACCGGTCCGGGGGCGGGCAGGAACCCACGCCCGGCGTCTTCACCGTTGATCCGGAACTCGAACGAATGCCCCCGCGGTTCGGGGTCTTCGGTGATGGTCAGTTCTTCGCCGTTAGCGATGCGGAACTGCTGCAGCACCAGGTCGATGCCGGAGGTTTCCTCGGTGACGGGATGCTCGACCTGCAGCCGGGTGTTGACCTCCAGGAACGAGACCAATCCGTCTTGGCCGACGAGGTATTCGACGGTCCCGGCGCCGTAGTAGCCGGCTTCGAGGCAGATCGCTTTGGCGCTGGAGTGGATTTCTTTGCGTTGGGCGTCGGTGAGGAACGGGGCGGGGGCTTCTTCGACGAGTTTCTGGAAGCGGCGTTGCAGGGAGCAGTCGCGGGTGCCGGCGACGATGACGTTGCCGTGTTGGTCGGCGATGACCTGGGCTTCGACGTGGCGTGGTTTGTCGAGGTAGCGTTCGACGAAGCATTCCCCGCGCCCGAATGCGGCGACGGCTTCGCGGGTGGCGGAGTCGAACAGTTCGGGGATTTCCTCGCGGGTGCGGGCGACTTTCATGCCGCGGCCGCCGCCACCGAAGGCGGCTTTGATGGCGATGGGGAGGCCGTGTTCGTCGACGAACGCGAGGATTTCGTCGGCGTCTTTGACCGGTTCGGAGGTGCCGGGGACCGAGGGGGCTTTGGCGCGGGCGGCGATGTGGCGGGCGGTGACCTTGTCGCCGAGGTCGCGGATGGACTGCGGGGACGGTCCGATCCAGATCAGGCCTGCATCGATGACGGCTTGGGCGAAGTCGGCGTTCTCGGAGAGGAATCCGTAGCCGGGGTGGATGGCGTCGGCTCCGGATTTGGCGGCGGCGTCCAAGATTTTGTCGATGACCAGGTACGACTCCGCGGAGGTTTGTCCGCCGAGTGCGAATGCTTCGTCGGCCAGGCGGACGAACGGTGCGTCGGCGTCGGGTTCGGCGTACACAGCGACACTGGCCAGCCCGGCATCAGCGGCCGCCCGGATCACCCGAACCGCGATCTCACCACGATTGGCAACAAGAACCTTGG
>NZ_NOZA01000036.1:0-1461 GCF_002258465.1 Rhodococcus sp. 05-2256-B1
AACGATCCCCGCAACACCCTCGATTTGAGGGAGTTGCGGGGATCGTGGCATGTGCTGGGTTGAAGGTGCGGTTTTTCGAGGCGTTGGACCGTGAGGACGGGAATGTCAGCGCGGCCGCACGCTGTGTCGGGGTGAACCGGAACACTGCCTTCGGGTGGGTTCGTCAGGCGGGTGTGCAAGGGCGCGGAAAGAGCGGCCGGGCCGAGCATTCGGGTCGGGGACGATACGAGGAACTCCGCTCGTCGGGAATCTCGCGGCGCGAGGCTGCTCGGGAGGTCGGGGTCCACCTCCGGACCGCGCAGGACTGGGACGGGGGCATCCGCAAGATCGGTGGTGCGCGCCTGCACCCGGATGGTCGACGTATCGACTACAAAACCGGTATGACAACGTTCGTCACCGCTGCTCAGAGGCCGTCGCTGGCCCGCATCGAGTCCACACTGCACCCTCGGTATCTGACGGTGACCGACCGTGAACAGATCGCCGACCTGCGTCGAGCCGGGTGTTCGCTGCGTGAGATCGGACGCCGCCTCGGCCGGGCGGCCTCGACCGTCAAACGCGAGATCGACACCTACGGCATCGCCGACGAGTACCACCCGCACCGGGCACATCGGCTGTGGGCTATCTCGCGTGCCCGGCCGAAACCGGCGAAGCTGGCGGCACAGGGTTCGCTCCGGTCCTACGTCGCCGGCAAACTCGCCCTGCAGTGGTCGCCCGAGCAAATCTGCCACGCTCTAGTTGTCGACTTCCCCGATGACAAGGCGATGCGTGTGAGCACCGAAACGATCTACCAGGCCATCTACGTACAGTCGCGCGGCGGACTACGCCGAGAAGTTGCTGCCGCATTGCGCACCGGACGTACTCGCCGCGTACAGCACCGCTCACCCGAGCAGCGCACCTCACGATTCGTCGATGCGATGGTGATGATCTCCGAGCGGCCGGCGGAGGTCGCCGACCGCTCCGTGCCCGGGCACTGGGAGGGTGATCTGATCGTCGGTACTCGATCGGAGTCGGCGATCGTGACATTGGTCGAGCGTTCTACCCGGTACCTGCTTCTCGGTCACCTCCCCGGCGGGCACACTGCAGAGGAGGTCCGGGACGTTCTGGTTCCTCTGATCGGTTCTCTCCCAACGCATTTGCGCGGTTCACTGACGTGGGACCAAGGGTGCGAGATGGCAGCGCACAAGCAGTTCAGCGTCGCCACCGGGGTGCCGGTGTACTTCTGCGATCCACACTCACCATGGCAACGCGGATCGAACGAGAACACCAACGGCTTGCTACGCCAGTACTTCCCCAAAGGCACGGACCTGTCCGTGTACAGCGCCACCGACCTCGAGAACGTTGCCCACCGCCTCAACTCCCGTCCACGCAAAACGCTCGGCTGGAAAACTCCAGCCGAGCGTTTACGTGATCTACTGACAGGCATCTGACCATCAGGTGTTGCGAGGACCCCTAGAATCCGCC
>NZ_NOZA01000008.1:0-1235 GCF_002258465.1 Rhodococcus sp. 05-2256-B1
CTACGGGCGGATTCGAGCGGTGGTTGCAACGTGCCTGATCATTAGGGATGTTTGCGATGGTTCACCCGGGTTTCTCACATCAGGTTCGGATGACGTTCTGGTCACTGCGTAGCAGTGGCGTGACGATCAAGGACGCTGCCCTCGCAGTCGGTATCAGCGAGGGCAGCGGCTGGAACTGGGTGTACGAACGTGGTGGTGTGCGTCCACGCTCGACACCGGAGCCGACGGGCCGTTTCCTCTCACTGGAGGAACGCGAGTTCATCGCCGACGGTGTCCGGGACGGCTGGACGATGACCGCGATCGCGACATGCCTGGGGCGAGCGGTGTCGACGATCAGTCGAGAACTCAAGCGGCACCAGTACTTCCGTGGACAGTACAAGCCACATCAGGCCGAGCGTGATGCCCGAAAGGCAGCCAAACGCCCGAAGAAGGGCAAGCTCGAGCTCACGCCGTTGCTGCGCGATCGGGTGCAAGCGCTGCTCGAGTTGGACTACTCGCCCGAGCAGATCTCGGCGACACTGAGGAAGGAATTTCCTCACTCGCCGGAGATGCATGTGTCGCACGAAACGATCTACCAGACCCTCTACGTTCAGAGCAAAGGTGGCCTGACCAAGGAGCTGACCAGGCATCTTCGGACGGGCCGGCCGGTGCGGCTGGCGCACCGCCGCACCACCGAACGGCGATCGAAAATCCGCGGGATGATCAACATCTCCGAACGGCCCGCCGAGGTCGCCGACCGCAACGTTCCCGGCCATTGGGAGGGTGATCTGATCATCGGCACCAAGGGCGGGTCGGCGATCGGGACACTGGTCGAGCGGACGTCACGGTTGGTGATGCTGCTGCATCTGCCCATCGATCATTCGGCGGCGTCGGTGGCCGAGGCGATGACGAAGAAGATCGCGGAACTGCCTGCGGCACTGATGCGTTCGATCACCTGGGATCAAGGCGGCGAGATGGCCAAGCATGCCGAGATCACCGTCGCCACAGGGGTGCAGATCTACTTCTGTGATCCGCACTCCCCGTGGCAGCGGGGCACCAACGAGAACACCAACGGTCTGCTCCGTCAGTACTTCAAGAAGGGCACCGACTTGTCGGTGCACGGTCCCGAACGGCTCGACGAGGTCGCCGCTCTACTGAACAACCGCCCCAGAAAAACCCTGGGATGGGATACTCCACTCGAGGAGTACAACAAACGACTGCACGTTGCGACGACCACGTGAACCCGTCACGAAGTT
>NZ_NOZA01000015.1:0-480750 GCF_002258465.1 Rhodococcus sp. 05-2256-B1
TACTAATAGGCCGAGGACTTACCACAAAGAAGCTACGCGTCCACTGTGCAATATCTGAAACAACACACGAGTAGTTGTTCAGTAACACAACCGAATACAGGTCCAAGAACGAAACACCACCCCTGACAGTATGTGGGGGATGTGTTCTCCGACTGAGACCGCTCGTGACACTGTTTCGCAGAGTTACGGCGGCCATAGCGGAGGGGAAACGCCCGGTCCCATTCCGAACCCGGAAGCTAAGCCCTCCAGCGCCGATGGTACTGCACTCGACAGGGTGTGGGAGAGTAGGACACCGCCGAACACAACATCCCAAAATGCCCCTGACCACCCGTGGTCAGGGGCATTTTGCATTCGAAACCAACACCAACACAACAGTATTCACCGCTCGCGTTGAGCTGAACGCGCAGGCATCCATACCTGCACCCCCAGTCCCATCATCGCCATACGGACCGCCCGTCCAGCCACACCCGGTCGCATACGCGAGCAGAACAGCGACACCACGCTGCGCGCACCCGACAAACGCGTGCGCGTTTGTCGGGCCGTCGAACCGAACCCAACCCCAACAAGCCAACTACTGCCCATCGAAGCTTGGCGATCGGTCGTGGGCAAACTTCGATTCTGCAGACGCGCTCGCATTCGCGAGGCGCGCGCAGAATCGTCAGCGATGTCGTGAGCGTTCGACAAACGCGCGCGCATTCGCGAGGGGAACCGAGGACAGGGCGGCCGAGTCGTCAGTGATGAAAACGGCAGGGGCACAGTGCACTACACGTACTGAGCCCACGGATCGGGTGGATCAGGCGTGAACGGATTCCGCCTCGTCTGCGGAAACCTTCACGTCCTTGGGGTTCGCCAGAACTGTCTCTGCGGATCGTCCGCGAAGGGTTACTCGATCACCGAATTCCCAGCGGTCCGCTTCGTTTTCGGCAGCACCGTCTACCGCTGTCTTGGAAGCGAGTATCGCACCGGGAGCGCTCTTGGCCAGTTCCGATAGTCGCGCAGCCTCGTTTACCGGATCGCCGATGACGGTGTACTCGAATCTCGACTTTGCTCCTACATTGCCGGCAACGGCTCGGCCGGCTGCAACGCCGACGGCTGCGCTGCACTCGGGAACTTCGACCAGCAATCGGCGGGCAATGGCACGTGCGGCAGAGAGTGCCGATCCGCAGTGATCCGGAATGTCGTTCGGTGCTCCGAAGATGGCGAGCGCCGCGTCGCCCTCGAATTTGTTGATGAAGCCGCCGTGTTCGTCCACCTCGTCGACGACGACCGCGAAGAAGCGGTTGAGTAGATCCACCACCTCGGTGGGCGGTCGTGATGCGGCCAATTCGGTGGAGCCCACCAGATCGATGAAGAACACTGCAATATCGCGCTCCTGGCCCCCGAGTTCACTATCGGACTGCAGGGCCTTCTCGGCTACCTCGTGTCCGACGTGTCGTCCGAACAGGTCGCGGATCTTCTCTCGATCGCGCACACCGTCGGCCATCCGGTTGAAACCGCTCTGCAGTTCGCCGAGCTCGGTGCCGTCGTACACCGCGAGTCGGACATCCATGTTGCCCTTCTCGACTTCGGCCATGCCCGCCCGCACGTTGTTGATGGGGGAGGTGGTCGCGAAACCGCCCAGGACGGTCAGTGCGAATCCGAATACGATGGTGATGCCGCCGAGCGCGAGGATGGACACAGCGAGCTGGTTTGCACTGGTCTCGGGTCGAAGGAAGCGGAACACCGCGATCATCATCAGGCCGGAGACCGGAACGCCGGTTCCCAGCAACCACGACAGGATGGAACGCCCCATGACACCGGCGATTCGGATGCGCCGTGGGTCGCCCGCTTGCAGGGCGCGAGCCGCGATGGGTCGCAGAGCGAACTCACTGAGCAGGTAGCTGAAGGCGCACACGACCGTACCGCCCGCGGCGATGGTGAACGCCACCTTCGGTATTGCCTGGGGGTCGATGATGCCGTCGATCGTCGTGAGCAGAATCAGCCCACCGGTCCACAGCGCAATCTGCATGCGCGTCAGGCGCCAGGGCATGGCCAGCGTCGCGACCTGCTCGGACCGGGTGGGCTCGCGATCCTCGATGCCCCACCGCAGACTGCTGAGCGCACGTGTGGTGCCCCAGAGGACACCGACCAGGAATGCCAGAAAGACGTACACCGGGACGACGATGAAGTTCACCCACCAGTAGCGATCCATGTCCAGAACGTCCGGGCCTGGAACGACCACACTGATGAGAACGCCGACGATCACGGCACCGATCAGGTTGGACAGGACCAGGAACACCGTCAGCAACAGCTGGATTCGGATTCGGCGTCGGCGCGGCGATTCGGTGGTGTCTCCGAGGAGCCGGGAACCCAGCGGAGCGGCAGATCGTCTGAATTGGGGCATGGTGGTCACAGAGTAACGGCCGTGCTGCCTTATGGTGGTCGAGTGCGTTTAGTTATTGCTCGTTGCCAAGTGGACTACATCGGCCGCCTCACCGCACATCTCCCTTCCGCTCGACGCCTGCTGCTCGTCAAGTCCGACGGATCGGTCAGTGTGCACGCGGACGACAGGGCGTACAAGCCCCTCAACTGGATGTCTCCGCCCTGTTGGATGGTCGAGACCACCGAGGACGAGACCATCAAATGGGTCGTCACCAACAAGGCGGGCGAAGAACTCCGCATCACGATCGACGACGTCGAACTCGATTCCAGTCATGAATTGGGTATCGATCCAGGGTTGGTCAAAGACGGTGTCGAGGCTCATCTGCAGGAGTTGCTCGCAGAACACGTCAACACCCTCGGTGAGGGGTACACCCTGGTGCGGCGTGAATACATGACGGCAATCGGACCGGTGGATCTGTTGTGCCGCAACGCAGATGGTGGCACTGTCGCCGTCGAGATCAAGCGTCGCGGTGAGATCGACGGTGTGGAGCAGTTGACTCGGTACCTCGAACTGCTCAATCGTGACCCGTTGCTGGCACCGGTCAGCGGTGTGTTCGCCGCACAGGTCATCAAGCCGCAGGCGAAGACTCTGGCCACCGATCGCGGTATACGTTGTCTGACACTCGACTACGACGTTCTCCGCGGCACCGACAGCACCGAGTTCCGGCTCTTCTGACGTCGTTCTGTCGAAGCGGCGCGATTCTCTACACTGGATGCGTGCCTCGTCGCAATCAGCCCCGCAAAGCGAGTCGGAGTGGTCCGAGCAGTCTCGGCCCGGCTACCGATTCCGTCCTGGGCGGCAATCGCGTCGAGGTGGGTCCTGACGGGGACACGTACACGACGCGGATGATTCCCGGTGCCAAGGCCGTCAAGACCTACCGTTGCCCGGGCTGCGATCACGAGGTGCGGCCAGGGGTCGCCCACATCGTGGCGTGGCCGTCGGACGACTTCGGGGGAGCCGACAACCGCAGACATTGGCACACCGGGTGTTGGAGCGGCAGAAACACGCGAGGCCTCACCCGTAGATGGTCCTAGCGGGGGAGGCCGAGCGTGTGCTGCGAAGTCAGGACGCCGAGTCGGCGGATTCCTTCTCTTCGTCGTTGTCCTTCTCGGCCTTCGCCGCAGCCTTCTCTTCTTCTTTCTTGAGGATGGCCGTCGGGTCGGGGTTGTCCAGCAACTCGCTTTCGCGGTTGACCGAGGCCAGCATGGCCGGTACCGAATCGAGCTGGCCCCGGATACCCAGTAGCTGAGCGAGGACGCGACTTCGCAGCACGCGCAGCTCCTCGGCCAATTCCTTCGAGTGCGCGATGCGCCGCTCCGCCTGCTCGCTCGCGGACTGCAACCGGCGTGCGGCCTCGGTCGTCGCCTCTTCGATACGGCGAGCAGCATCGGCCTTGCTCGACGCTTCCAGTTCTTCGAGCGCGGTGAGCACCTTGGTGCGGCGCTCGGCCATCGTGATCTCGAAGTCTTCCTGAACCTCGGCGCGCTTGGCCTCGGACTCGGCAGCCAGCTTGTCGCGCTCTGCCTGTGCGGCCTCGACGACGCGCGCAGCCTCGGTGCGTGCCTGCGCCATGGTCTGCTCGTGCTCGGTTTCGAGTGCCGTGCGGCGCTCCTCGAGTTCTGCGACCAACGATTCGTGACGGCTTCGCAGGCGAGTGCTCTCCTGCTGCGCAACCGAGATCATCTCCTCGGACTCCGCGTGCGCCTTCGCGCGAACCTCGGAGGCCTCGTCGGACGCCAGTCGCAACATGCGGGAGATGCGATCGCTCATGCCTTCCGCGGTGGTCGGCGGCACCGAGAGACGGTCGATGTCCTTGCGCAGTTCGTCGATCTCGTCGCGAGCGTCGTCGAGTTGCTTGGCCAGATCACGCGCCTGTGCCGCGGCGGCATCACGGTCGGCCGTCGTCAGCCGTAATTCGGCGTCGAATCGCTCGAAGTAGTTGGTGACTTCGTCGCGATCGAACCCCTTCCGAACGATGGAAAAGGGAAGTTGCACCGTGGAAGTGCGTTCATGATCGATGGCCATGGCCGTCAATTTACCGGTGAGTCAAGTGGAGAGCCATACGGCGTAATCACCGAGTTCGGTCAGTGCGCGTTGTGGTTCGGTTCGACCAGTTCGATCAGTACTCCGCCTGCGTCCTTGGGGTGGACGAAGTTGATACGCGAATCGGCAGTACCGCGGCGGGGGGCGTCGTAGAGCAACCGAACGCCGCGGGCGCGCAACTCGGAGGAGATCTCCTCGATGTCGGTGACCCGATACGCCAACTGTTGGAGTCCGGGGCCGTTTCGGTCGATGAACTTCGCGATGGTCGAGGATTCGTCGATGGGCGCGAGCAACTGCAGTGCCGCCGACTTTTCGCCTGCGCCGGGGAACGAGAGCATCGCCTCGCGCACGCCCTGTTCCTCGTTGACTTCCTCGTGCACCGCAACCATCCCCAGGTGGTCGGTGTACCAGGCGATTGCGGCATCGAGATCGGGTACCGCGACACCGACGTGGTCGATAGCCGTCACCAGGTCGGAGCGGAGTGGGGTGCCCGTGTAAGACTGCGTGCTGGAGGTCATGGACAAGACGTTAGCGTCAGCTGCGTCACGGTGTTCCGCCAGGCTGGTATCGGTAGGGAGCCTGGCGAGCGTTGATCTCCACAAGGCCGTCTTCACACTTTCGGAGGAAATCGTGACCACAACAGTCATCGTCGCCGGTGCTCGTACGCCCGTCGGGCGCTTCTCGGGTGCGCTCAAGGACTTCTCGGGTTCCGACCTCGGCGGAATTGCCATCAAGGGCGCACTCGAGAAGGCCGGCGTCGCTCCGGATCAGGTCGACTACGTCATCATGGGCCAGGTCCTCACTGCGGGTGCCGGGCAGATCCCGGCCCGACAGGCCGCCGTCGCTGCAGGTATCCCGATGACCGTTCCGGCCCTGACCATCAACAAGGTGTGTCTCTCCGGCGTCGACGCCATCGCGCTCGCTGACCAGCTCATTCGCGCGGGGGAGTTCGAGATCGTCGTCGCCGGCGGCCAGGAATCGATGACCCAGGCACCGCACATGCTGGAGAAGTCGCGGGCGGGATTCAAGTACGGCGATGTCACCATGCGCGACCACCTCGCATACGACGGTCTGTACGACATCTTCACCGACCAGGCCATGGGCGCGCTCACCGAGCAGCGCAATCAGAGCTCCGAAGCCATCAGCCGTGAGGAGCAGGACACCTTCGCGGCCGGATCGCATCAGAAGGCTGCCGCGGCGTGGAAGAACGGGGTCTTCGACGACGAGGTAGTGCCCGTGTCGATTCCGCAGCGCAAGGGTGAGCCCATCCAGTTCACTGCCGACGAAGGAATCCGGGCCGACACCACGGTCGATTCCCTCGGCAAGCTTCGCCCCGCGTTCGACAAGGCGGGCACAGTCACTGCCGGATCCGCGTCGCAGATTTCCGACGGTGCCGCCGCCGTCGTCGTGATGAGCAAGGACAAGGCCGAGTCGCTCGGTTTGACCTGGCTCGCCGAGATCGGCGCGCACGGTGTGGTGGCCGGCCCCGACTCCACCCTGCAGTCGCAGCCCGCTCGCGCCATCGCCAAGGCCTGCGCGAAGGAAGGCATCGACCCGAAGGACCTCGACGTCGTCGAGATCAACGAGGCGTTTGCGGCGGTCGGAATCGCGTCGACGCGTGAGCTCGGCATCGATCCGGAGATCGTCAACGTCAACGGCGGTGCGATTTCGATCGGTCATCCCCTCGGAATGTCGGGCGCTCGCATCGCACTGCACCTGGCTCTGGAGCTGCAGCGGCGCGGTGGCGGAGTGGGTGCCGCAGCATTGTGCGGCGGCGGCGGACAGGGCGACGCGCTCATCGTTCGAGTCCCGAAAAGCTGAGTCGGTAGTGGCTCTGGTCCGATGAGACCAGAGCCACTACGTTCTGTCGTAGCAAACCGGGCACAATAGCGGGCATGACGAATTTCTTCGACCTGAGCAGCACGGCCAAACGCTTCCGTTTCATTGCCGTGCTCGAAGCGTTCACCTGGCTCGGACTACTGGTCGGCATGGCGTTCAAGTACCTGCCGGCCGACGGCAACGAAATCGGCGTGAAGATCTTCGGGCCCATCCACGGTGCGGTGTTCATCGTGTACCTTGCCGTTGCTGTCCTGACGGCGGTGAAACTGAAGTGGGACGTCAAGGCCACGCTGCTGGCGCTGGTCGCAGCATTCCCGCCCTTCGGAACCGTGGTCTTCGAGATCTGGGCCGTGCGTACCGGACGCCTTGCCGAGCTGAGCAGTGGCCGACCCGCAGCCGACGCGAAGGTTCCGTCCTGACCGCCCGCCAGTGGATGACGCATCGCGTTAGTGACAAACTGTAGGACGTGACTCGACCCGGTTCCCGTCCTCCTGTCCGCCCGTCGGCCGCCGTCCCCGCATCCATTGCCGGAGCCGTCGACCTGTCCGTTCTCAAGGACCGTCCGGCACCTGCTCCCGCTGCCGAAGCCAGCGGCGATGCGGGAGGGTTGGCTCCGATCGTCGACGTGACCACGGCCAATTTCGAAGCCGAGGTTCTGCAGCGATCGATGCAGGTACCGGTCATCGTCGACCTGGGATCGGCACGATCGCCGCAGTCCCAGGCGTTGACGCGTCAGCTCGGGCAACTTGCCGTCGAGGCCGGCGGCACGTGGATACATGCCCGCGTCGATGTCGACTCCAATCCGCAGATCGCGCAGGCGTTCGGCGTACAGGCCATTCCCACGGTGGTTGCCGTCGCGGGTGGGCAACCGCTCGCCGATTTCCAGGGCACGCAATCCGACGAGCAGTTGCGTCAGTGGCTGCAGGCCGTCGAGCAGGCAACCGCCGGAAAGCTGTCCGGTCCACCCGGGTCGGCTCCCGCCGCCGAGCCGGAACCCGAGGTCGAGGATCCGCGCATCGTCGCTGCGGAAGAGGCGATCGACGAGGGTGACTTCGACAAGGCAGCGGCGGCGTATCAGGCAATCATCGACGCCGAGCCGAAGAACACCGACGCGGTCGCCGCGCTGCGTCAGGTCAAGTTCTTGGCTCGGGTGCAGAACGTTGCACCCGATGCCGTCGAGGTGGCCGACGCCGATCCCGCCAACGTGCAGGCCCGGATCGATGCGGCCGACGCGGAAATGGCCGGGCAGCAGCCGGAACAGGCTTTCGCACGGCTCATCGACGGAATCAAGATCAGTGCGGGCGACGACCGCACGGCCCTGCGTACCCGCCTACTGGAGCTGTTCGAGTTGTTCGACGCCGCCGATCCTCTGGTGGTCTCGGCGCGTCGCAAACTCGCGTCCGCTCTGTACTGAATCCCTCAGCTGTAACGCGAATCGCACAGGGGTTTGCCGCCGAGAACTCCCGAGCGGAACGCGTCGACTCGGGAGAAGCCGGACGGCAGCGTCGTTCCGTTGACGTCGCTGGCGGCCAATCCGTCGCTGAGTAGACCGGAGACGGCTTCGTCGAGATCGCCGGGGGAGAGCCGGATTTCGAGAGCGGCCTCGTTGGATTCGGCGCTCAACGCTGCGGTGATGACCCCGGACAGGCATGCGGATCGAAGTGCGGTCTGAGGGTCGTCGAGCGTCTGGCCCGCTTCCTTCTGTACTGCGAGGGTGTAGCGAGACGCGAACAATACGTACGCGCTATAGTCACCGGATACGTTGAGCGGCAGGATGTCTCCGCGCTGAGGTGTCTCGGGTTGCCCTATTTCGGCCAGGTCCTCCACATCGACACCGATGGTGTTGCTCGACGGGCAGTACGACACCGGAGTGGTGGCCTCGGCGTCGGTGCACCCGGTGTCCGATCCTGAGTAGTCCACGGTCGGGGGATCGGCGACGGGAAGCGCCGTCTCGAACGATCGCGTGAATGCGCCCAGGGAGTCCTCGGTGACCGGTAGCTCGCCGGAGTCGTCGGCGCTGTCGAACTTCTGCGGCAACGACGCTCGGCGTGAATCGATTTCGGCCTCGTCGATGCGTGTGCAGGCAGCTGCACCGTCGGTGAACCCGATCTGCACGGCGGTCACTCGCTCGAATGCGGACCCGTGTACCGATTCGGGATCGTTGGGGTCCACGTCGCGCACCGCGACGGTCGCAGCGAGAACACCGTTGAGCCCATCCGAGGTGTTGATGGTGAAGTGCGGCGAATCGCCCTCTGCGACATGGCGGATGAATGCGCCGGCGAAACAGTCGGCTTGCTGCTCGGCCACGATGGTCGGGGTGTCGTCGCCGACGAGTCCCGACTGATGCTGGATCGCGTGGCCGTATTCGTGCGCGATCACCATGACCACCGACATCGGCCCGAACGCGTCGACCAACGCCGGAAGCAGAATGGTGCGGTCCCACCCGATCGAGTCGTCGCGGGTGCAGTAAGCGGCATTGGGGACTCCACCGGTTCTGTCTCCACAGAACCGGATGCCGGATCCCTCGTCCTCCGACGCATCCCACGAGGTCAATGTCGTGACCGGCGTGAACGAGCCCTTGAACAAGGCCGGATACTGCTCGGCCCAGAACTGCTGGATGTCGTCGATCGCGTTGGTTGCCAGAATGTCCGAGTCGGTGCCTTCGGCGTTCTCGACGGCGATGGTCGAATCCGGTACTCCCGGACGCGGTCCGCTCGGTCCGCTGGTGACCGGAAGGCCAGCGACCGTGAACGGATTCTCGTAGATCGACACTGCGTTACCGCCGACGGTGGCGGCGCACGATGTCAACAGTAGTAACCCTGCAGTGGCGGCCGCAGCCAGAAGTCGTGGTCTGCGGCCGCCGGTCATCTACTGCTCCAATTTGATCCAGATCGCCCCGTTGGCGGGAAGTGCAACCTGGCCTGATGCCGGTCGACCGTGCCACGAGTGCGATGTTGCCGTCACTTCACCCAGGTTGCCCATTCCGGAGCCGCCGTACTCCGTTGCATCGGTGTTGAGGATCTCGATCCAACGGCCTGGTTCCGGTAGTCCCACACGATAGCTGCCGTGCTCGGAACCGGAGAAGTTGAAAATACACGCGACAACCGAACCGTCGGAGCCGTACCTCAGAAAGCTGAGCACGTTGTTCTCGGTGTCGTTGGCGTCGATCCACGAGTAGCCACTGGGCGAGGTGTCCAGCGTCCACAGTGCCGGATGCGACCGGTACGTCGAGTTCAGATCTGCGACAAGCGATTTCACACCTCGGTGCAACGGCTCCTCGTCGATCTGGTACCAGTCCAGGCCTCGCTCCTCGGACCATTCGCGAGTCTGACCGAACTCCTGGCCCATGAACAGCAACTGCTTGCCCGGATGTGCCCACATGTAGGCGAGCATTCCGCGCAGCCCTGCGGCCTTGGCGTAGTCGTCCCCGGGCATGCGGGTCCACAGCGTGCCCTTGCCGTGCACCACCTCGTCGTGGCTGATGGGCAGCAGGTAGTTCTCGCTCCACGCGTAGACGAGCGAGAACGTGATCTCGTGGTGGTGGTAGCTGCGGTGGATGGGATCGCGCCCGACGAAGCCGAGGGTGTCGTGCATCCACCCCATGTTCCACTTCATGTTGAACCCGAGCCCGCCGACGTTCGTCGGGCGAGTGACGCCCGGCCAGGCGGTCGACTCCTCGGCAACGGTGACGACTCCGCGGTGCTTCTTGTGCACCGTGGCGTTCATCTCCTGCAGGAAGGACACCGCTTCGAGGTTTTCTCGGCCACCGTAGATGTTGGGCGACCAGCCGCCCTCGGGACGCGAGTAGTCCAGGTACAGCATCGAGGCGACGGCGTCGACGCGCAGTCCGTCGATGTGGAATTCGTCGATCCAGTAGAGCGCGTTCGCGACCAGGAAGTTGCGGACCTCGCGTCGGCCGAAGTCGAAAACCAGTGTGCCCCAGTCGAGTTGCTCGCCTCGCTGCGGGTCTCCGTGCTCGTAGAGCGGCCCACCGTCGAAGCGGGCGAGGGCCCATTCGTCCTTGGGGAAGTGGGCGGGGACCCAGTCGACGATGACGCCGATGCCGGCGCTGTGCAGGTGGTCGACGAAGAACCGGAAGTCGTCCGGACTGCCGAACCTGGACGTCGGTGCGTAGTAGGACGTCACCTGGTAACCCCAGGATCCGCCGAAGGGGTGCTCGGCGACGGGGAGCAACTCCACGTGAGTGAAGCCGGTCTCGATGATGTACTCGGCCAGTTGCTCGGCCAGCTCCCGGTAACCCAGGCCCGGTCGCCACGACGCCAGATGGATCTCGTAGACGCTCATCGGAGCCTGCGTGGGTTCGATGCCGGCTCGGGTGTCGAGCCACTTCTCGTCGTTCCAGGTGTACGTCGACGCGGTCACGACCGACGCGGTGGACGGCGGAACCTCGGTGGCGAAGGCCATCGGGTCGGCCTTGTCCTTCACCGAACCGTCGGAGCCGTGGACGCGGAACTTGTACAGGGCACCGGGTTCGATGTTCGGGACGAACAGCTCCCAGACTCCGGTGGAGCCGAGGACGCGCATCGGCCAACTACGGCCGGTCCACCCGTCGAAGTCGCCCACCAGCGTGACGCCCTGGGCGGCAGGGGCCCACACCGCGAACGAGGTGCCGGTGACGGGACCGTCGGGAGTGGCGTACGACTGCTGGTGCGCTCCGAGGATGTCCCACAGACGCTCGTGGCGACCTTCGCCGAACAGGTGCAGGTCGAGTTCACCGAGGGTCGGTAGGAACCGGTACCCGTCGGCAGATTCGGACACGTGCCCACCTGGCCAGGTGACCACGAGCCGGTAATCGATCAGGTCCTCGACCGGCACCAGCGCAGAGAAGAGGCCGTGGGCGACGTGGGTCAACTCGTGGTCGACGCCTCCGACGCGCGCGATCACTTTCTCCGCGTCGGGCTTCAGCGCACGAATCGCTGTTCCGCCGGGCACGGGGTGCGCGCCGAGCACGGAATGCGGGTTGTAGTGCCGACCAGCGGCGAGGAGATCGAGGTCGTTGTCGGACGGGGCTGCGACGGTGTCTTCGGGCGTCGTCGGATTCTTGGTCACGTTGAATCCACTCACTTTCGGTTGCCGCGGTAGGCCAGTTCGATTCGTGCCGGATAGGGAATGTGGGGGAGCGTGAATATGTGCGCCACCGAGGTCCAGGGCTCGAGTCGGACGAAGTTGGTGTGGCCCCAGTCGTAATGGATGCCGCTCACCTCGTCCTTGATCGTCAGGGTGTCCTGCCAGTCGTGACCGAGCGCGGGCATGTCCAGATGGACGGTGCCCTCCTCGGCTCCGAACGGGTTGAGGTTGATGACCACCAACACCGAGTCGCCGGTCTGCGGATCGAACTTGGAGTATCCGATCAGCGCTTCGTTGTCGATCGTGTGGAAATGAATGTTGCGCAGTTGCTGCAGGGCCGGATGCGCACGGCGGATGGAATTGAGGGTGGTGATCCACGGCTCCAACGATTCACCGCGGGCGAGCGCACCCTCGAAGTCGCGCGGTCGCAACTGGTACTTCTCGGAGTCCAGATACTCTTCGCTGCCCTCGCGCACGGCCTGATGTTCGTACAGCTCGTACCCGGAGTACACGCCCCACGTCGGAGCCAGGGTGGCGGCCAGAGCTGCTCGCAG
The DNA here is from genome assembly GCF_002258465.1 of Rhodococcus sp. 05-2256-B1. Lineage (NCBI taxonomy): Bacteria > Bacillati > Actinomycetota > Actinomycetes > Mycobacteriales > Nocardiaceae > Rhodococcus > Rhodococcus sp. 05-2256-B1. Next base: position 11,947 of record NZ_NOZA01000015.1, read on the forward strand.
AGCGAACATTCCGGGTCCTCCGTGTTGCAGGCTCTCGTGCAGGATGTCCGGGGTGTTGACGAACAGGTTCGGCCGCGCGTCGTCGGCGCGTCGGGCATGCTCCTCGGCGAACTCGGTCAGCTCCCACTTCGCGGTACGCCACGTGAAGTACGTGTACGACTGCGTGAACCCACGTTGCGCGAGACCGTACATGCGCACCGGCCGGGTGAACGCCTCGGCCAGGAACAGCACGTCCGGATCGGTCTTCTTGACCTCGGCGATGAGCCACTCCCAGAAGTCCGGTGGCTTGGTGTGTGGATTGTCGACTCGGAAGATCTTGACGCCCAACGAGATCCAGTATCGGACCACGCGCAGCACTTCCTCGTAGATGCCACGACGGTCGTTGTCGAAGTTGATCGGGTAGATGTCCTGGTACTTTTTCGGCGGATTCTCGGCGTAGGCGATCGTGCCGTCCGGCAACACGGTGAACCACTCGGAATGTGTTGCGGCCCATGGATGATCCGGAGCGGCCTGCAGGGCCAGATCGAGCGCCACTTCGAGGCCGTGCTCTCGCGAGGCGTCGACGAACGCACGGAAGTCGTCCTCGGTTCCCAGCTCGGGATGGATCGCGTCGTGCCCGCCGTCCTTGGATCCGATCGCCCACGGCGAACCGACGTCCTCGGGGCCCGGAGTCAACGTGTTGTTCGGGCCCTTGCGGTTGATCGTGCCGATCGGGTGGATCGGAGGCAGGTAGACGATGTCGAAGCCCATGCGCGCGATGCGCGGTAACTGCTCGATGGATGTCGCGAACGTGCCGTGCCGCGGTGATCCGTCCTCGTTCCACCCGCCCGTGGAGCGCGGGAAGAACTCGTACCAGGCACCGTTGAGGGCCAGGTTTCGGTCGACCCACACGTTCACGGCCCGCGATCTGGTCACCAGCTCGCGCAGCGGGTGCTGGAACAGCAGCTCGGTGACCGACGATGCGAACGCCGAGGACACCCGCGCGGGCAGCGGGCGGTCGGTGTCGCGCAGGCCGGCGGCGACGTCGGCGAGCAGCTGCCTGCTCTCCGCAGGAACGCCGGTGGCAGCGCGGAGGAACAGGCGCGCCCCGATCTCGAGATCGTTGGCGAGTTCGTGGGCGCTCTGGCCCACTCCGAGCTTCGCCTCGACGGCGTGGCGCCAGGTGCTGATCGGATCGCTCCACGCCTCGATACGGCAGATCCAGTAGCCGGGCCGGGAAGGGACGAACACCGCGTCGAACGTGTCCGGCTCGTGGCCGGGCGTCATCGGGATGCGTTCGAGCTTGCCTCCCGGTCCACGCACCGACAGCGTCGCGGCCACTGCGTCGTGACCCTCGCGCCAGACGTCGGCGGAAACTGGAAACGTCTCGCCCACCACCGCTTTCGCGGGGTATTTCCCGGTCGTCGTATCTGGAAGGACATTGTCGATACCAAGTCGACCTGTCACTTCACACTCCATTCTTCGTTAGAGGTATGGCTGCGCGGGCGCAACCTCTGATCGAACCGATATTTGGTGTGCTTCTACTCGTCAACCGTAGTGCAGCAGCGCAGATGGCGCGTGCGCCGACGCATACTGACCGCGACGGGCGCACGAGGAAATTTTCGCCGAGCGCCCCATCGACACAGGTATCCGTGGGTAGGGTTCGGCTCTGTGAAAGCCTTGCGTCGATTCACCGTCCGAGCCCACCTTCCCGCCCGTTTGAATGCCCTCGCCGAGCTGTCGACAAACCTCAGGTGGTCGTGGCATTCGGCCACGCAGGATCTTTTCGAGCACATCGATCCGCTGCTGTGGACCGAACTCGAACGCGATCCGGTGGCCGTGCTCGGTGCCGTCGCACCCGGCCGGCTCGAAGAACTCGCCGAAGACGCATCGTTCCTGGCCGAACTGGACGCCGCCGAGGCGGATCTACACGACTACCTCGCCCGACCCCTCTGGTACCAGAACGAGCTCGCCGAGGGGCGAGCTCTGCCGTCGGGCATCGGTTATTTCTCGATGGAGTTCGGGGTCACCGAGGTACTGCCGAACTACTCGGGTGGGCTCGGCATTCTGGCCGGCGACCACCTGAAGGCGGCGTCGGATCTCGGTCTACCGCTGATCGGCGTCGGACTGCTCTACCGCTCGGGGTACTTCCGGCAATCGCTGACGGCCGACGGGTGGCAGGCCGAGCGTTACCCGTCCCTGGACCCGCACGGTCTGCCGCTACGACTGCTCACCGACGACAACGACTCACCGGTGTTGATACACGTGTCGATGCCGGGGTCGCGCGTACTGCGGGCCCGTGTGTGGATCGCTCAGGTGGGACGCGTTCCGCTACTGCTGCTCGATTCCGACATCGCCGACAACGATCCCGAGCTCAGAGGAGTCACCGACCGCCTGTACGGCGGCGATCAGGACCACCGCATCAAGCAGGAGATCCTCGCCGGAATCGGCGGAGTACGCGCGATCAGGGCCTACACGCGCGCGCACGGACTGCCCGATCCCGAGGTGTTCCACATGAACGAGGGCCACGCCGGCTTCCTCGGGGTCGAACGCATCCGTGAACTCGTCACCGGTAGCGGGTTGGACTTCGATTCGGCGTTGGCCGCCGTCCGGGCGGGCACGGTGTTCACCACCCACACCCCGGTGCCTGCCGGCATCGACAGGTTCCCCGCCGATCTGGTGCGGCACTATTTCGGCGGTAGCGACGGTGCACCGGACTCGGCCCTGTTGCCGGGACTGCCGATGAGCCGAATTCTGGCGCTGGGCGGCGAGAGTGATCCGTCGGTGTTCAACATGGCGCATATGGGTCTTCGCTTGGGTCAGCGCGCCAACGGAGTGTCGAAGCTGCACGGGATCGTCAGCCGCGAGATGTTCAACGGCCTGTGGCAAGGATTCGACGCGTCGGAGGTGCCGATCGGATCGGTGACCAACGGTGTCCATGCGCCGACGTGGGCGGCGCGGGAATGGGCCGAGGGGGAGACCGAGACAGGTGGGCCGTTGTCCTCGGAGCAGGTGTGGTCCACGCGAAACGCGTTGCGCGCGCAGTTGGTGGACGAGGTGCGCCGAAGGGTGCGCCGCTCGGCACTGGAGCGAGGGTCGACCGAGGCCGAGATAAGCTGGACTGCAAATGTATTCGATCCCGACGTGTTGACCGTCGGCTTTGCTCGACGCGTACCGACGTACAAGCGTCTGACGCTCATGCTGCGCGAACCCGAGCGATTGCGGGCGATGTTGCTCGATCCCGTCCGCCCGGTTCAGCTGGTGGTAGCCGGAAAATCGCATCCGGCCGACGACGGTGGGAAGGCGCTCATTCAGCAGATCGTCAAGTTCGCCGACGAGGCCGATGTACGACACCGCATCGTGTTCCTGCCCGACTACGACATGTCCATGGCGCGTTTTCTGTACTGGGGTTGCGATGTGTGGCTGAACAATCCGCTGCGACCGCTCGAGGCCTGCGGTACGTCCGGAATGAAGTCGGCGCTCAACGGCGGCCTCAATCTGTCGATTCGCGACGGATGGTGGGACGAGATGTACGACGGCGAAAACGGGTGGGCGATCCCGACGGCCGACGGCATCACCGACGACAATCGCCGCGACGATCTGGAAGCCGCTGCCCTCTACGAATTGCTCGAGCAGGCGGTGCTGCCGAAATTCTACGATCGCGGGGAAGACGGAGTGCCGGCTCGCTGGATCGAGATGGTGCGGCACACACTGGAACAGCTGGGACCGAAAGTGTTGGCCTCGCGGATGGTTCAGGACTACACGCTCGGCTACTACGCGCCCGCTGCGCACTCGGCTCGCGCGGTGTCGGCCGACGGCTATCACGGCGCCAAGGATGTCGCGTCGTATCGCGGCCGCGTCGAGCAGGCGTGGCGCAACGTGAAAGTCACCCGAGTCGACAGCGAGGGGTTGCCGGACACCCCCGTCATCGGTGCCGAACTGTCGCTGCGCGCCATCGTCGACCTCGGCGGTATGGAACCGGGTGCCGTCGTGGTGCAGGCCGTGGTGGGACGCGTCGACGAGGGCGAGGACCTCAGCGACATTCGCACCACCGAGATGTCGCACGTGGGCAGTGAGGGCGGCGAGCACGTGTACGCGGGCGAGACACGGCTACCGCACAGTGGAGCGGTGGGCTACACGGTGCGGGTGTTGCCGCGGCACCACGGGCTTGCCTCCGATGCCGAGCTCGGTCTGGTGTCGACGCCGTAGGGAGCAGCTACTTTCCGGCCAGGCGGGTGAGGGCCTTGCGGACCACCTCCGGGTTGGAGGTCTCCCAGAACGGCGGTAAGGACGCGCGCAGATAACCGCCGTACCGGGCGGTCGCCAGGCGCGAATCGAGCACGGCGACAACACCTTTGTCGTCGACGCTACGGAGCAGTCGACCGACGCCCTGCGCCAGTAGCAGGGCAGCGTGGTTGGCGGCCACCGCGAGAAAGCCGTTGCCGCCACGTGATTCGACGGCCTGCTGCCGAGCCACCAGTAGTGGATCGTCGGGCCGGGGGAACGGAATGCGGTCCAGGATCACCAGGCTCAGCGACGGACCGGGCACGTCGACGCCCTGCCACAGCGACAGCGTCCCGAACAGTGAAGTGGCCTCGTCGTCGGCGAACTTCTGCACCAGTGCGCCGGTGGAATCGTCACCCTGGCAGAGGATCGGGGTGTCGAGTCGTTCGCGCATCTCCTCTGCCGCGGCCTTGGCGGCGCGCATCGACGAGAACAGCCCGAGCGTCCGACCACCGGCTGCCTCGACGAGCGATTCGATCTCGTCGAGCGAGGACTTGGACAGGCCGTCGCGTCCGGGCGGAGACAGATGTTTGGCGATGTACATGATGCCGGCGCGAGCGTGATCGAACGGCGAGCCCACGTCCAACGAATTCCAGCGAATGGATCCGTTGTCCGAGGGTGGTTCCACTCCCGACGCCATGGCTGTGTCACTGCGGGAGGGTTTCTCTGCGGGCAGGCCCCAGTTGACGGCCAGGCCGTCGAAGGATCCGCCGACGGTGAGCGTCGCCGAGGTCAGCACCACGGTGGATTCGGCGAACAACCGTGCGCGCAGCAGCCCGCCCACCGAGAGCGGAGCAATGCGAACGGTGCGTTTGACGTTTCCTCGGAAATCGTCGACGGCGTGCCAGACGACGTCCTTGCGCTTGGCTGGATCGGGCTCGTCGAAGGCAGTGAGCACTCGTACGGCGCTGTCGTGTACCTCGTCGACTGCTACGAGTGCTGCGCTGCGGGCCGCGGCGGCCTCGGGATCGCTGCTCGCCATGCCCTGTTTGTTCGGTCCGATTGCGGTGCGCACGGCCCAGGCGGCGTCGCGGACGGACGCCAGGGCCGGTCCGACGCCGTCGGGAAGGGACTGCCATCGACCGGGCGGTAGTTCGTCCAGAATCGCGGCCCAGTTCTCGGCAGCTCCTTCGAGCTGATCGACGGTCTCTTCCTCGATGAGCTTGGCGCTACGGCGTGCGGCCGCGGTGACGGTGGCGGCCGAAAGCTCCTCTGTGGCAACGCCGGTCACTCGGTCGACCAATTCGTGGGCCTCGTCGACGACCACGACGTCGTGCTCGGGCAGGATCTGAATTCCGGTGATCGCGTCGATGGCGAGCAGCGCGTGGTTGGTCACGACCACGTCGACCTGTGCGGCCTCGGTGCGGGCGCGCTCGGCGAAGCAGTCCTCGCCGACGGGGCACCGCGATTTTCCGAGGCACTCGCGAGCGGTGACGCTGACCTGACGCCACGCCTGGTCGCTCACGCCGGGCACCACGTCGTCGCGATCTCCCGTTTCGGTCTCCGAGGACCACTTGGTCAGCCGGACCACCTCGCGGCCCATCCGCGAGACGGCGAACGGGTCGAACAACTCCGCGTCCGGTGTTTCCTGTGCGGCACCGGTGTGAATCTTGTTCATGCACAAATAATTGTTGCGGCCCTTGAGGATCGCGAACTTCGGACGCCGACCCACAGCTTCGGTCAGTGCGTCGGACAGACGTGGAAGGTCGCGGTCGACCAACTGTCGCTGCAGCGCGATCGTGGCCGTCGAGACGATGACGGTCTTCCCCGATTCGACCGCATGCCTGATGCTGGGCACGAGGTAGGCAAGGGACTTGCCGGTGCCCGTGCCCGCCTGCACCGCGAGATGCTCACCGGTGTCGATCGAATGCGCCACGGCAGAGGCCATCGTCAGCTGATTGCTGCGTTCCTTGCCACCGAGCGAGTGCACCGCAACCTGCAGGAGAGCGGGAACGGTGGGCAACTCGGTCTTCGACGGCACCGAAGCAGACTACTGCCGATCGCCCACCGGGTTCGGCACCGACACCGCCCCTAGCCCAGGGCGAACCGGGTCGGTATCGCCGGTTCGCCCTGGGACAGGGCGAGCCCCTCCCACGGCAGGCTGACCAGGCGTCGCGCGAGGAGGTCCCGGCCCTCGGCGAGGGTCGGTAGATCGGCGACGAGCCGGCCGCCACGCATCAGCGGCGTGGTCAACGTCTCCGCCGTCAGACCGTCCTCGACCGTCGGGGCGGCGTCGAACGGGTGCACTATTTCCTCGACTGCCGTACCGGTCCCACGCGCGGTCCGCAGCGCTGCCTTGGTACCACCGCGCGATTCCTTGTGACTGCTGCGCTTGGCGACGGGAATGCCGTCGACAGTGACCAGCTTGTAGACCATTCCTGCCGTCGGCGCGCCCGAACCGGTGACCAGGGACGTGCCGACGCCGTACGAATCGACGGGTTCGGCGCGCAGCGCGGCGATCGCGTACTCGTCGAGGTCGCCGGAGACGACGATCCGCGTCTTCGGCGCGCCGAGAGTGTTCAGTTGGTCGCGGACCTGACGGGCGAGGACACCGAGGTCGCCGGAGTCGATGCGGACACCGCCGAGCTCCGGACCGGCCACCTCGATGGCGTTGGCCACGCCCTGCTTGATGTCGTAGGTATCGACCAGCAGTGTCGTTCCCACCCCGAGCGCTCGGACCTGAGCGGCAAAAGCGGCCTTCTCGTCGGGGCCGTCGGCGGTGGTGTGCAGCAGCGTGAACGAGTGGGCCGACGTGCCTGCTCCGGGGACGCCGTGGCGTCGGACGGCTTCGAGGTTGGACGTCGCGGTGAAGCCGGCCAAGTAGGCCGCGCGCGATGCCGCGACCGCCGCCTCCTCGTGGGTGCGCCGCGATCCCATTTCGATGATCGGCCTGGCCTCGGCGGAGGCGACCATGCGCGCTGCGGCAGAGGCGATTGCGCTGTCGTGATTGAGAATCGACAGCACCACGGTTTCCAGGACCACGCACTCGGCGAACGTGCCGCGGACCGTCAGGACGGGGGAGCCGGGAAAGTACAGCTCGCCCTCGCGGTAGCCGTCGATGTCGCCGGTGAAGCGGTAGTTGCGCAGCCACTCGACGGTGTCGGCGTCGAGAAACTTCGACACGACACGCAGCTCGTCCGGGCCGAATCGGAAGCGATCGACGGCGTCGAGAATGCGCTCGGTGCCGGCCACGACGCCGTATCGGCGGCCGCCGGGAAGCCTGCGGGCGAAGACCTCGAAACTGCACGGTCTGTCTGCATAGCCGCTGGCCAGGGCCGCGGACAGCATCGTGTACTCGTACTGGTCGGTCAGCAGTGCAGTGCTGGCTCCGTCGCTGGAAAGCGTGTGATCGGTGGTCGCGTCATTGCTCACCTCGATCACACTACGAGCGCAGGGGCGAACGTGTGGGGTCGGCCCGACACGCCGTACCCTGTTGCCATGCCTTGGTTGACGGTGGATGGATCGCTTCTGCCCGTGGACGGCTTCTCGGCACTCGAAGTCGCGGCGGCGTCGCCGCAGGCGGTGCCGGCCGAAACCGAGGCCGTTGCTGCCGACGAAGCGCACGACACTCCGTGGGTCACCATCGTGTGGGACGACCCGGTCAACTTGATGCACTACGTGACCTACGTGTTCCAGAAGCTCTTCGGCTACAGCAAGGCCAAGGCCACCGAGTTGATGATGCAGGTGCACTCCGAGGGCAAGGCGGTCGTGTCGAGCGGCGAGCGCGATGCGATGGAGAACGACGTCAAAAGGCTGCACGCGGCGGGCCTGTGGGCCACCATGCAGCAGGACAAGTAGTCAGCAGTTCGCCACCTCTACGTCAGAGAAGGACATCACCGACAGTGCGCACGTGGACGAGACGGAATTCGTTGTCCGGGGTCAAGATCAAGTCCGAGATCGACGCTCGTGAGGCGGCGGTGCTCAAGTCCCTGGTCGCGTCCGTTCTCGGCCTGCTACGCGATCGTTCCGCCGCGGCACCCACCGACGAGCTCGCTGCGCTGACCGGGCTGCGTACCGGCCACAACAGCCCGCCGGACGATGCAGCGCTGGCCCGGCTGCTGCCGGACTTCCACCGCGCCGATCCCGAACACGACGATCAGGATCCGGCTGATCTGAACGGTGCGCTCCGCGGGTTGCACGAGCCCGAGATCATCGACGAGAAGTTGGCTGCCGGGGCAGTGATCCTCGCGACCCTGCCCGATTCCGGCGGAAAGATCGTGCTCACCCAGGAACAGGCCGACGCGTGGTTGACGGGTCTCAACGACGTGAGGCTGGCGCTCGGGACCACACTGGGCATCAGTGCGGACACTCCTGACGTACTCGACGAGGGCGATCCTCGTGCTCCCCATCTGGACGTGTACCACTGGTTGACCTGGATGCAGGATTCCCTCGTCCAGGTCCTCGTTCCCTAGGGTGCCGACGTGACCGCAGCCTTCTCGAAACCCGGCCCCCGAGACTGCTTGACCGATGTGGCAGGTCTGTTGGTCGGCCATCATCACGAACTCGACGACGACGCCGCGATGGGGTCCGGTTCGGCCACCGGCTGCACTGTGGTGCGCGTTCTCGGTGGGGCGACGGCGGCCGTCGACGTGCGAGGCGGCGGACCGGGAACGCGCGAGACCGATCTGCTCGATCCGAGCCATTCCGTTCAGCAGGTCGACGCGATCCTGTTGACCGCGGGCAGTGCGTACGGGCTCGCGGCCGCCGACGGCGTCATGCGGTGGCTCGAAGAGCACGAACAGGGCATTCCGATGGGCAGTCCGGCTCACGTTGTGCCGATCGTGCCGGCTGCGGTGATCTTCGACCTTCCGGTCGGCGACTGGGCCGCGCGCCCGACCGCGGAGTTCGGCTACCGTGCTGCGGCCACGGCGGCGACCGAGTTCGCGACGGGATCGGTCGGGGCAGGAGTCGGTGCTCGCGCCGGCGTGCTCAAAGGTGGGGTGGGCACCGCGAGCACGGTGATCGAGGGCGGTCCGGCCGACGGTGTCACGGTCGCGGCTCTGATGGTCGTCAACCCTGTGGGCGCGGTGTTCGATCCGCGCACCGGGTTGTTGTGGGGCACCGGCACACTGGGGCCCGCGGACTTCGGCATGCGCAATCCCGACGTCGACGAGGTGCGGGCCGCGGCGGCGCTCGAACCCAAGGCCACTGCTCTGAACACGACGATCGGCGTGGTTGCGACGGATGCGCCGCTGTCGTCGGCGTCGTGCAAGCGGATAGCCGTCGCGGGTCACGACGGACTCGCGCGGGCCATCAGACCTGCGCACTCGCCACTCGACGGCGACACCGTCTTCGCCGTGTCCACGGGCACCAGGGCCGTCACCGCCGAGTCCTCTGTGCCCGCAGCATTCTCCCCGGAACTACCGGTACTGGCCGCGGTCACCGAAGCGGCGGCGATCGTCGTCGAGCGAGCCATCGTCCGGGCCCTGCTCGACGCCACGTCGGTGGCCGGCATCCCCACCTATCGTCAGATCTTCCCCTCCGCATTCACGGCGTCGCGTCTCTGACCGGCAGGTAGCCGCTACCGGTACCGTGGAGAGACCGAGGTTGGAGGCGATCATGAGTGAGACCGGCAAGCTTCCCGGTGAGCGAGTGCGGCCCGCGTGGATGCAGGCAGCCGTCTTCGTCGGAGGATTCGTGGCGCTGCTGTGGATCATCGAGATCATCGACGTCGCGAGCGGATCGCGGCTCGAGCAGAACGGTATCGAGCCTCGTTCCGCCGACGGCTTGTGGGGCATCCTGTTCGCGCCCGTGCTGCACGACGACTGGCAGCACCTGATCGCCAACACGGTTCCCCTGATCGTGCTCGGATTCCTGGTGTTGCTCTCGGGCATCGCGCGTGGTCTGGCTGCCACCGGGATCGTCTGGGTGATCGGCGGCGTAGGTACCTGGCTCACGGCCGGCACCTACAGCAACACGATCGGCGCGTCGATTCTGATCTTCGGCTTCATCACGTACCTGCTCGTTCGTGGATTCTTCACTCGACAACTCGGCCAGCTCGCGATCGGGGTCGTGGTGTTCGTGCTGTACGGCAGCGCGCTGTGGGGCGTGCTGCCGAGCGATCCGAACATCTCCTGGCAGGGCCATCTGTTCGGCGCAGTGGGTGGGGTCGTCGCAGCTCGGCTGCTGTCCGCCGACGCCCGGGCCGACAGAGCGCGCGCCAGAGCACTCGATCGTCCCACTCCGTAGGCGGTAGGTAACCGCGAGCACAGCTGTGTTCGGGCGTGAAATTCGCCGACTCGCGCCGTCAATACTGCCCGAACGTTTCGAGTGACGCGCTCGGCGTGGCAGCATGGCTTACATGCGAATTACCGTCCTGGGATGTTCGGGCAGTGTGTCCGGACCCGATTCACCCGCGTCGGGTTACCTCCTGGAAGAAGAGGAGACCGCGCCGGTCGTTCTCGACTTCGGGCCCGGCGTCCTCGGGGCGTTGCAGCGTTATGTCGATCCGGGTGACGTGAGCGTTCTGCTTTCGCATCTGCACGCCGATCACTGCCTCGATGTTCCCGGTCTGCTCGTGTGGCGTCGCTACCATCCGAACCCGCCGGAAGGGCGCGCGATCGTCTACGGACCGAAGGACACTGCGTTTCGGCTCGGAGTGGCGTCGGCCGAGTGCGGCGGTCAGATCGACGACATGTCCGACACCATCGACCTACGCCGCTGGGTGGACGGCCGGACCATCGAATTCGGACAGCTGTCGATTCTGACCCGGCAGGTGTTCCATCCGCCTGAGTCGTACGGCATGCGGGTCACCACCGGTGGCGGAAAGACATTCGCGTACAGCGGCGACACCGGTATGTGCCAGGCGGTGCAGGATCTGGCTCAGGGTGCCGATGTCTTTCTCTGCGAGGCGTCGTGGACCGACAGCCCGGATCGGCCCGAGGGCGTCCACCTGTCCGGTATCGAGGCCGGTCGCATCGCTCGGGAAGCCGGAGTGGGGGAGCTGCTGCTCACCCACATTCCGCCCTGGACGTCTCGCGAGGATGTCATAGCCGAGGCCAAGGCAGAGTTCAGCGGACCGGTGCATGCCGTCGAGCCAGGGGACGCCTTCACCGTATGACGACGCGCTAGGCTTCGAGTCGTGTCCAGACGAGAAGACGGCAGAGCGGACGACGAGCTCCGCACCATCAAGATCACCCGCGGATTCACCACTCACCCGGCAGGGTCGGTGCTGGTCGAATTCGGCAACACCAGGGTGATGTGCACGGCCAGCGTCGAGGAGGGCGTACCGCGCTGGCGGAAGGGATCCGGTCTCGGCTGGCTCACCGCCGAGTACGCAATGCTTCCCGCAGCCACCCACACGCGTAACGGACGCGAGTCCGTCAAGGGCAAGGTCGGCGGCCGCACTCAGGAGATCTCCCGACTGGTCGGACGCTCACTGCGCGCGTGCATCGATCTGGCAGCGATCGGCGAGAACACGATCGCCCTCGACTGCGACGTGTTGCAGGCCGACGGCGGCACCCGTACTGCTGCCGTGACCGGAGCGTTCGTGGCTCTCAGTGACGCCGTCACCTACCTACGAGCAGCCGGACGCCTGGCCGACCCGCAGCCGATCTCGTGCATGATCGCCGCGGTCAGTGTCGGCGTCGTCGACGGCCGGGTGCGTCTCGACCTTCCGTACGAAGAGGATTCGCGAGCCGAGGTCGACATGAACGTCGTCGCGACCGATACCGGCACTCTGGTCGAGATTCAGGGAACCGGCGAAGGCGCGACCTTCCCGCGCACCACCCTCGACAAGCTCCTCGACTCGGCGTTCGTCGGCATCGACAAGCTGTTCGAGGTGCAGAGGGAGGCGCTGGCGTTGCCGTACCCGGGGGATCTGCCCGAGCCTGCCACCGCAGAAACGAAGAAGAAGTTCGGTGCCTGACACCAAGCTACTGGTAGCCAGTCGTAACGCCAAGAAGCTGCGAGAGCTGCGACGGGTACTCGACGCCGCCGGCCTCGTGGGTATCGAGTTGGTCGGTCTCGACGAGGTGCCGCCGTTTCCCGAGGCACCCGAAACCGGAGCGACGTTCGAGGACAACGCGGCGGCCAAAGCGCGCGACGGTGCGGCGGCAACCGGATTGCCCTGCGTCGCCGATGATTCCGGGATCGAAATCGACGCACTGAACGGAATGCCCGGGGTGCTCTCCGCGCGCTGGTCCGGAACTCACGGGCAGGACGAGGCCAACACGGCGCTCGTGCTGGCGCAGCTGAGCGACACCCCCGACGAACGGCGCGGGGCGGCTTTCGTATCGGCGTGTGCGTTGGTGGTCCCGGGCGGAGCCGAGACCGTCGTTCGAGGTGAGTGGCGCGGCGTTGTAGCGCGAGAGCCGTTGGGGGAGAACGGATTCGGATACGATCCGATCTTCGTGCCGGAGGGAGACGGTCGCAGTGCCGCGCAGTTGGCTCCGGACGAGAAGGACGCGGCCTCTCATCGCGGCCGCGCGCTGCGCAAGCTGGTTCCTGCTCTCGAAGCGTTGACGGGGCGATAGTCGTGGCGGCGCGGGCAGTGTTGACGAGAACCACGGTCGTGCTCGCTGCCGCTGCCCTGTGTTCGGTGGGCATCCCCGCTTCGGCAGCGCCGGTCGCGGGATCGTTCGCCGAGGCCTTGGTCTACTCGGTGGCTCATCCAGGTGCGACGCCGGCGGGCGCGAACGATTACTCGTGCGTTCCCAGCGCTCGACATCCCGAACCGGTCATCTTGGTGCACGGTTTTTTGGAGAACTCCTACGCGAACTGGTCGTCGCTGTCACCGGCCCTGGTCGACGCCGGATACTGCGTGTTCGCACTCGACTACGGCAACACCGGGCCGGTGCCTGCGTTGGGAGCGCTGGGAACGATTCCAGAGAGTGCCGCGGAATTGTCCACGTTCGTCGATTCCGTGCTCGCGGCGACGGGTGCGCAGAAGATGTCAATCGTGGGCCACTCGAAGGGCGGCACGGTGCCGCGCTACTACGCCCGCTTTCTCGGCGGTGATCGCACCGTCTCGCGCATAGTGGCGCTGTCTCCGCCGAACTATCCGACCGCCGGTCCGCCGGTGCAGGACGACGTGCTCGAGCGGTTGAACGAGGGCAGCGACACGGTCGCGGAAATCGATTACACGACGATCGTGACTCGATACGACCAGGTTGTCGTTCCGTACACGGCGTCGCTCCTTACCGGAGCGGGAAATACGAACGTGGTGCTGCAGGACGTGTGCCCCGGCAATGTCGTCGAGCACACAGGAATCTCGTACGATCCGCTGGCGCAGCGGCTGGTGGAGAACGCGCTGGATCCGGAGAACGCACAGCCGATCACCTGCTGACGTCAGACGCCGAAGTCGGCCTTGACCTGCTTGGTGCGCTTGTGTTCGACGTAGAACGACAGGAACGGAACAGTTCCGGCGAGCAGGGTGCCGATGGTCCGACCGGCCGGCCACCGCACCTTGATGGCAAGGTCGATCGTCAGGATCAGGTATACGAGGTAAACCCAACCGTGCACTACCGCAATCCAGTTGGGCACATTCTCGACCTTGAAAATGTACTTCGCGACCATTTCGGTCACGAGGACGAGCAACCAGATACCGGTGACGTAGGCGAGCACGCGATAGCGCAGCAGCGCCGATGCAATCTTCCGAGTCTTGTTGGTGGACGCCTTGGTCTTGTCCGGTGCCGAACTCACGTGGTGCTCCTGTCGGTCCCGCGGGATTCGTTCAGCTCCGCGAGGTAGCTGTTGTACTCGAGAAGTTGCCTGGCCTCGGGGTCGTCCAGATCGCCGACGTCGGGGTCTGCCACGCGGCGCTGGGGGAGCAGATCGAGAGGGACCTCGGTCGGTCCTTCGGGCTGCCCGGCGTCGGGCTCGTCCTGGTCCTCGTCTTCGAGGCGGACGAACTTGCGGTAGGCGTAGACGACGAACGCCGCGAACAGGGGCCACTGGAACGCGTATCCGAGGTTCTGCCCGTTGCCGCCGACCGCTTCGAATCGTTCCCACTGCCACCAGCCGAGACCGAGGCACACCGCCGCGGACACGATCACCAGCGCAATGAGCGCGGGTCGACGCTTCGGGCGGGATGAGGTCACCACTCGACGGTACCGGAGCGACTACTACCGAAGGTAGTCACATCGGGTGGTCGGCCGGTGATTCTCACCATGGACGAGCCGGGTGCGACTCACGACCGACGACGGTTCGCCCGTGCTTCGGCAAGTTGCTCGGCACCGGGGCCGGTGATGTCGGCGAGAGCGCTGCTGCGCCCCGTCAGCACCAACGCCAGGGTGCCCGCCGATCCTTCGACGACGGGGCCCTCGCCCCGACTCCAGTCCAGATCGGTTGCGCGCCACTGCAGTCGAAGATCGGGTCCTTTGAACGGTGCCGCACCGCTTTCCGGCACCAGGAAGTCGAGCATCGTAACCATGCGGTGCTCGGGAACGTGGTGCTCGATTCCCAGCGGCCTGCACACATCGAGCCCGTGCACGATGACGTCGGACAACGGGGCCAGCGGACCGTGGCCCGGCGGGGTGAACTTCTTGTCCGCGTGAGCTGTCAGGAGCGCAGGTAATTCGTCGCCGTGCTTGCGCTTCGTTCGCTGGGTCATCATCTGATTGGCCCGATCGAAGTTCCCTCGAGTGCGCACCATGGCGAGTCCGAACTGCCAGAGCGGGACGATCAGGGGCACCACGAGATGGGCGGCGACGTCGCGGACCGTCCAGGCGTCGCACAGCGATGGGGTGTCCCACTGTTCGGGTGTCAGGGTGTCGAAAGTGCGTGCGAGAGAGCGTCGTTCGTCGGAAGTTTCGGCGAAGATCGCGTCGTCGTCGAGATCGCTGGACATACGAGCCACCTTCACACGTTGAAACCGGTAGATCTGGGAGTCTCGAGAAAAGCCGGGTCGAACGACCGTTGTGCGCGAGGGGGGACTTGAACCCCCACGTCCTGAGACACTGGAACCTAAATCCAGCGCGTCTGCCAATTCCGCCACTCGCGCGTGCCGGTGAAGTCTACAGCCGATGCTGCTGTGCGTGCGACGCGGTTCTTCGATCCACGTCGACGTCCGATTAGGCTCGCCGGGTGGTGAAGAAGGAGAACTCGTTCGATCCGGCGCGCATCCTCGAACTGCTGTGGCGGGTCGACGCGAAACCGAGCCGAACCGGCTTGAGCGTCGACGCGATCGTCGACGCGGCCATCGAGATGGCCGATGCGAACGGGTTGGAGTCGGTGTCGATGCGCAATGTGGCCGAGCATCTCGGGGTCGGTGCGATGTCGCTGTACACCCACGTGCCGGGGCGTCAAGAGTTGACGGACCTGATGATCGATCGGTCTCTGGCAGATCTGTACGCACACGTCGACGAGCCGGCATCGGTTCCCGGTGGGTGGCGGTCCGCGCTGCGATTCGTTGCCGAGCGCAATTGGGAACTCTATCAACGACATTCGTGGCTGCTCGACGCCGTCGGTGCGCGTCCGGTGCTCGGTCCGCACACCAACGACAAGTACGAGGCAGAGCTGCGCACCCTCGGCGGTACCGGGCTCGGTGACGTCGAGATCGATTCGGTGTTGACACTGGTTCTCACTCACGTCTCGGGGACCGCGAGGGCCTCGGCCGCGGTCGATCGGGTGAAGAAGCAGTCGGGGATGTCCGACGCTCAGTGGTGGGCGGCTACTGCACCCGTCATCGAGCGGGTGATGACGCGGGAGCGTTTTCCGGTGTCGTCCCGCATCGGGACGGCCGCGGCGACGTCGTACGACGCCGCCAGCGACCCAGTGCATGCCTATCGTTTCGGTGTGGAGTGCATCCTCGATGGCGTCGAGGTGATGATCTCGCAGAGGTCATGATCTCGCAGAGTCAGCTCGCCGATCGGAGCGCAGCCTCGGAGTGACGCTGCGGCGGTCTGCGCAGCTTGTGCTGGAAACGCCAGAGCGCGTGCTCGAGCGAGGCGAGATCGACGTGGAGTGCGTCCGCTGCGGCGTCGAGAATCACGGGGGAGCGTTCCTCGGCGATGTCGGCGGCCAGGTCTCGATGGAGTGGTTCGAGAGCGTCGGCAACGAACGCGGTCAGATGTGCGGTCGCCTTGTCGGTGCGCACGCCCAGATGCATGAGCATGCACTCCCAGGTCGTCTCGCCGAGGCCAGGGATCGCGCGGAACGCATCGAAATGTTCCTTCGTGTGCTGCTCGAAATCGGTCGAACAGCTCAACCCCGACGCGATCAGCGTCTGCGCTGCCACAGCGGCTGCCGCCGCCTTGGTTCGGCTGTTTCCTGGAACGAGCTGACGGTTGGACAGGATCTGCACGAGCTGATCCGGATCCGAAGTCAGTTCTGCAAGGGTTGTCAAGTCGTCGAGTCGGTTATCGCCGCGGTGTGACCGCCACCGTCCGATGACCGCTCGCACCCCACTGGTCGGTCCTCCGTAAGGAGCGCGCGCGGAGAAGATCGCGTCGAGTAGCGCCGCCTCGGATTCGCCGCGCCACCCCGGTGTCCAGTGCGGCGAATTCGATTGCGAGGCAACTAATTCGATGTGCGACAGCATTGCTTCGAGCTCGCCCGTCGTGCAAGTGTCCGTAACCGATGAATACATGAATTCCCCCCGGAGTTCGTCGACCGCCCTGTCGGATGCGGTTCGTAGGAGAAAGCTAGACGACCCCACCGACAGGTCACCGGACGCTCACGGAGTGCTCGAGATCACATCACAAAAAGATAACGAAAAATGCGAGGGTTCCCTCATGTTTCGCCGTCGCCGCCGAGTCTCCCGCCAGGGTGGATGCGGGTTACTCGCGAGTTGGGTAAACAAAAAGTAAAGGCGCTTGCGCGGACGTACTCGCTGGTAGCACTCGGACGTCCGAGCAAACCTGAGGATTTCCTCATGATTTTGTGTCAACCTGGAGCAGCGCGAAGGAGACCTGTCGACGAAGACAGGCTCACGCTTTGCCCTGTTGCCCACGACGCACCACGGCAGTCATCACAGCGAACGCCTCGACCCCCCGAGACGTCCACGAGAGGAATCTTCAGCCTTGACGATCAACGAGAGCACACCATCACACGGACGCGGCTCGCGAAGCACAGGCAACGCAGGCAAAGCCCCTAGAAGCAGTGGCGGCTCTCGGACTCTGGCAGATCGATTCGCCGCGGGCGAGCCGTACGCCCTGGCGTTCGGTGGTCAGGGTGCGCCCTGGCTGAGTTCGCTCGAAGAGCTCGCGCGCGATTCCGCACTCGAGCCCGAACTGACCGATCTCGTCAACGAGGCCGCAGCAGTGCTCGCGCCCGTGTCCGACGAGCTGCTGGTCGTCCGCTCGGTCGGCTTCGACCCGATCGGTTGGATGCTCGAGCAGGACCTCGCCGACGACGACACCGCCGGCTCCTACGGGCCCTCCGAAGCGGCACTGACCTCGGCTGCGGTGTCTCTGCCGGGCGTCTTCCTCACTCAGGTCGCCGCGTTGCGCGCGCTGAAGTTGCAGGGCCTCGACCCCGCCCAGACCCCGCCGGTCAAGGTGGTCGGACACTCGCAGGGCCTCATCGCCGCCGAGTCCGTCGCCGCGGACGGCGCACAGGACGCCAACTTCCTGGCCATCGCGCAGTTGGTCGGCGCTGCTGCCGGACTCGTCGGACGTCGCCGCGGCATCATCGGTGCCGGTGACCGTGCTCCGATGGTCTCGGTCGGCAACGTCGAGCCCGAACGTCTGCAGGCAATAGTCGACGAGCTCGCGCTACCGGGAGCACCCGAGCGCTCCGCCGCTCTGGCCATCCGCAACGGTCGTCGCCGCGTCGTGCTGTCCGGGCCGCCGGCTCAGTTGGCTCGCGTGCAGGAGAAGTGCGAGCAGATCGCGGCTCGGGAAGAACGTGAGCGCGATGCCAAGAAGCGCGGCGGCGCGGTGTTCGCACCCGTCTTCGAGCAGCTCCCGGTCGAGATCGGCTTCCATCACCCCGCATTGACCGACGCAGTGGAGCTCGTCGACGCCTGGGCGCAGCGTTGCGGTCTCGACGCCGCCCTGGCCCGCGAACTGGCGCAGAAGATCCTCGTCGATTCCGTGGACTGGGTCGACGCCATCGACGGTGTCGTCGAGGCCGGCGCGGACTGGATCCTCGACCTCGGACCCGGTGACCTCCTCACCCGCATGACCACCCCGGCGCTGCGTGGACAGGGCGTCGGCATCATCGCGGCATCCTCGCGCGGCGGCCACCGAAATCTGCTTACTCCCGGTGCCGCTCCCGAGGTGCAGCCGGCATGGTCGGCATTCGCGCCCAAGCCCGTGACGCTGCCCGACGGCCGTGTCGTCGTCGAGACCTCCTTCACCAAGATGACCGGGCGTTCGCCGATCCTGCTCGCCGGCATGACGCCGACGACGGTCGACGCGAAGATCGTCGCGGCCGCAGCCAACGCAGGCCACTGGGCCGAGCTCGCCGGTGGCGGACAGGTCACCGAGGACATCTTCACCGACCGCGTCGCCGAGCTCTCCACGTTGCTCGAGCCCGGCCGAGCCATCCAGTTCAACTCGCTCTTCCTCGACCCGTACCTGTGGAAGCTGCAGCTCGGCGGTCGCCGCATCGTGCAGCGTGCCCGTGCAGCGGGTGCGGCCATCGACGGCGTCGTCGTCACAGCAGGCATCCCCGAACTGGACGAGGCAGTGGCTCTCATCGAGGAGCTCTCCGAGGCCGGCATCAGCTACGTCTCGTTCAAGCCGGGTACCGTCGCGCAGATTCGCGCCGTGATCCGCATTGCCAACGAGGTTCCGTCCTACCAGGTCAACGTCCATATCGAGGGTGGCCGCGCAGGCGGACACCACTCGTGGGAAGACCTCGATGACCTGCTGCTGACCACCTACGCCGAGCTCCGCTCGCGCCCCAACCTGGTGATCTGCGTCGGCGGCGGTATCGGAACACCCGAGCGGGCCGCGGACTACCTCACCGGAACCTGGTCTGCCGTGCACGGATACCCGAAGATGCCTCTCGACGGCATCCTCGTCGGTACCGCTGCAATGGCCACTCTCGAAGCCACGACGGCCCCCGAGGTCAAGCAGCTTCTCGTCGACACTCCGGGAACTCCCGACTGGGTCGGGGCCGGAACCGCCAACGGCGGAATGGCCTCGGGCCGCAGCCAGCTCGGTGCCGACATCCACGAGATCGACAACGCGGCATCACGTTGCGGTCGACTGCTCGACGAGGTCGCCGGTAACGCCGACGCCGTGGCCGAGCGCCGCGACGAGATCATCGCCGCACTCGACGGCACCGCCAAGCCGTTCTTCGGCGACGTCGCCGAGATGACCTACCAGCAGTGGCTGAGCCGCTACCTGGATCTGGCCATCGGAACGGACTCGCGCAGCGAATTCGATTGCGGCGGTGAGTTCACCGATGCCGTGACCGAGGCCCGTGAATCGGTGTGGCTCGACGTCACCTGGCGCACCCGTTTCCTCGAAATGCTGCAGCGCGCCGAGGCACGTCTGCACCCGGTCGATCGTGGCCCCATCCCCACCCTGTTCGCCGACGTCGAGGTACTCGAGCGTCCGCGCGCAGCACTGAAGTCACTGCTCGCTCAGTTCCCCGACGCCGGTGACGTGGTGCTGCACCCGGCCGACATCACCTTCTTCACCTCGCTGTGCCGCATGCCCGGCAAGCCGGTCAACTTTGTTCCCGTCGTCGACGGTGACGTGCGCCGCTGGTGGCGCAGTGACTCGCTGTGGCAGGCACACGACGCTCGCTACTCCGCCGATCAGGTCTGCATCATCCCCGGAACCGTTGCCGTCGCAGGTATCACTCGCGTCGACGAGCCGGTGGGCGAACTGCTGAACCGCTTCGAGAAGGCCACCGCGGACCAGCTTCTCGCCGAGGGTGTCGAGCCGGCGGCCATCGCCAGCCGACGCCACGCCGAGATCGCACCGGGACTGCTGGGCATCGTGCTGGCAGCTCCCGACGTCACGTGGGCCTCGCGCATGACGCAGAACCCCGTTGCACGCCTGGGAGATCCGGCCGACTGGACCGTCGACTCCGATACGGTCGCCTCGCATCCGCAGACCGGCTCCACGTTGACCGTGCTCGACTCCGAGCACGTCGAACTGCTGGTCCCGCTCGCTCCGGGCAAGGAAGTACGGATCCGTCTGACGGTGCCCGCCTCCACCATCGACGGCGGCGCTCCCGTCGTCACCGCACAGGATGCTCAGCAGGCCATGTCGGCGCTGCTCGGAGTTGCGGCCGGACAGGAGCTTCCGACGGTCAAGAACGGTGTCGCGCGGCTGAACATCGCGTGGATCCCCGATCTGATCGCCGACCACGCCGGCGTCACCGGATCCGGACTGCCCGACACACTGACCGTCAGCGGCAAGGCCGTTCCCGACGTTCTCGTCGGTGCCTGCTGGCCCGCCGTCTTCGCCGTCCTCGGTGCGACCCGTAACGCCGAGGGCATCGACGTCATCGAGGGCATGCTCGACCTGGTGCACCTCGATCACAGCGTCAACCTCGTCGGTGAATTGCCCACCGACACTTCGATTCTCGTGGTCAAGGCCGCTGCAGGAGAGGTGCTCGACACCGATCTCGGTCGCGTCGTCGAGGTCACCGTCGAAATCGGTGCCATGCTCGGTGAGGGGCTCGACGCCCCGGCCGTCGCAACTCTGGTGGAGCGCTTCGCCATTCGTGGACGCACCGGCAAGGGCGAGTTGGTGGATCCGGCTCGCGCCGGCGGTTCGCTGAGCGCCGACGCCAAGGACACCCCGCGCCGTCGCCGTCGCCAGGCCACCATCGTGGCCCCGCGCAACATGGCCGCATTCGCGCAGGTCTCGGGCGATCACAACCCGATTCACACCTCGGATGCCGCGGCGTTGCTCGCCGGCCTCGGTAGCCCGATCGTGCACGGCATGTGGCTCTCGGCTGCGGCGCAGCAAACCGTCACTGCAGTCGACCACGAGGACACCAAGACTCCTCCGCGTCGTCTGACTGCCTGGACTGCTCGTTTCCTCGGGATGGTCCGTCCCGGAGCGGAGATCGACGTTCGCGTCGACCGCACCGGATTCGACCAGGGTGCCGAACTGGTCGAGGTGTCCTGCCGAGTCGGCGGCGAACTGGTCATGGTCGCCACCGCACGCACCGCCGCGCCGAAGACCGTCTACGCGTTCCCCGGCCAGGGCATCCAGCGCCCGGGTATGGGACTGGACGCACGCGCTCGCTCCAAGGCCGCGCGTGAGATCTGGGAGCGTGCCGACAAGCACACGCGCAGCGCGCTCGGCTTCTCGATTCTCGCTGTCGTGCGCGACAATCCGACGTCGCTCAAGGCCCGCGGGGTCACGCACAAGCACCCCGACGGTGTGCTGCACCTGACGCAGTTCACCCAGGTTGCGATGGCCGTTCTCGGTGTCGCACAGGTTGCCGAACTGCGTGAATCCGGTGCGTTCGTGGAGAATTCGATTCTCGCCGGCCACTCGGTGGGTGAGTACAACGCGCTGGCCGCTGTTGCCGGTGTGCTCCCGCTCGAGGCCGTTCTCGAGGTCGTCTTCCAGCGCGGCTCGGCCATGCACGCACTCGTTCCCCGTGACGAGAACGGCCGCAGTGACTACCGCATGGCTGCCATCCGCCCGTCCCAGATCGGCCTGGCCGACGAGGACGTGCAAGGCTTCGTCGCCGGTGTCGCAGCAGAGTCCGGTGAGTTCCTCGAGATCGTCAACCTCAACTTGCGTGGCTCGCAGTACGCCATCGCAGGCACCGTTGCCGGCCTCGGTGAGCTCGAGAAGAAGATCGCCATCCGCCGGGCAGAGTTCGGCGGCAAGGCCGCCTACATCATGGTTCCGGGCATCGACGTGCCGTTCCACTCGACGGTTCTGCGCGGTGGAGTCGACGACTTCCGTAGCCGCCTCGAGACCCTGCTGCCCGAGCAGCTCGATCCCGCGATCCTGGTCGGTCGCTACATTCCGAACCTGGTGCCCAAGCCGTTCTCGCTCGACCGCGAGTTCGCCCAGGAGATCGCCGATCTCGTGCCGTCCGAGCCGCTGAACACCGTTCTCGCGGACTTCGATTCGTGGGCCGCACGGCCGAGCGATCTGTGCCGCGTGATCCTGACCGAGCTGCTGGCATGGCAGTTCGCCAGCCCGGTCCGCTGGATCGAGACCCAGGACCTGCTGTTCGCAGACGAGTCCGACGGCGGCATGGGCGTCGAGCGCTTCGTCGAGATCGGTCTCGGTGCAACACCGACCGTCGCCAACCTCGCGTCGCAGACCCTGAAGTTGCCCGGCCGCTTCGGCCACCCGGTCGAGGTACTGAACCTCGAACGCGAAGCCGCAATCATCTACGGCACCGACACCGACCCGGCCCCGGCCGACGAGGACGAGGCAACTCCGGCTCCCGAGACCGCTGCTCCTGCAGCCGCGGCGGCACCGGCGGCAGCTCCCGCTCCGGCGGCCGCACCGTCGGGCGGACCTCGCCCGGACGACATCGCGTTCGTCGCCGCGGATGCCACCAAGATCCTGATCGGCCTGTGGACCAAACTGCAGCTCGATCAGATCGGGCCCGCCGACACCATCGAGGCACTGTGCGACGGCGTCTCCTCGCGTCGTAACCAGCTGCTCGTCGACCTCGGCTCCGAGCTCTCGCTCGGTGCCATCGACGGTGCAGCCGATGCCGACATGGGCGCGCTCTCGGGCACGGTCAACAAGCTGGCTCGTACCTACAAGCCCTTCGGCCCGGTACTCAGCGATTCGATCAATGATCACCTCCGCAAGGTCTTCGGCCCCTCGGGTCGACGCCCGGCCTCGATCGCCGATCGCGTCAAGAAGACCTGGGAACTGGGCGACGGCTGGGCGCACCACGTCACCGCCGAGGTCGCACTCGGCACCCGTGACGGTGCCTCGGTCCGCGGCGGCGCACTCGGCGGCCTGGCCGACGGCGCTCTCGCCGACGGCAATGCTGTCGACAACGTCATCGATGCGGCCGTGGCCGCGGTGGCCGCACGCCGCGGCGTCGCAGTCTCGATGCCGCAAGCAGGCGGTGGAGCCGGCGGAACCGTCGACGCTGCTGCTCTGGGTGAGTTCACCGAGCACATCACCGGCCGCGACGGCGTTCTTGCCTCCGCTGCCCGGTTGGTTCTCGAACAGCTCGGACTGGCGGACGCGCCCAACGCGCTGCTGGCCGAGGATCCCGACGCGGCTCTGGTCGAGCTCGTCTCGGCCGAACTCGGATCGGACTGGCCTCGACTGGTTGCTCCCGCGTTCGACGCCAAGCGCGCTGTGCTGATCGACGACCGGTGGGCAACTGCCCGTGAGGACCTGGCCCGGTTGTGGCTCGGTACCGCGGGTGATGTCGCTGTCGAGTCCTTCGCCGGTGCGGGCAATGCCGTTGCAGCTCAAGCACAGTGGTGGATGGCCAAGGCCGACTACGAGAACAAGACAGTGCTGGCCGAAACCTTCGCACGCATCGCGGACACCGCGGTTGCATCCGAGGACAAGGGCCAGTGGGCCGACGACGTCGCAGTCGTCACCGGCGGCAGCAAGGGCTCCATCGCCGCGGCAGTGACCGCTCAGCTGTTGGCCGGGGGAGCGACGGTCTTCGTCACCACCTCGCGGCTCGACGACGAGCGCCTGGGCTTCTACCGCTCGCTCTACCGCGACAATGCTCGCAACGGAGCGTCGCTGTGGGTGGTTCCGGCCAACATCGCGTCGTACACCGACGTCGATGCCCTCATCGAGTGGATCGGCAGCGACTACATCGACACTGCCGGTGGCGCAAAGACATTGGTCAAGGCAGCTGCCACTCCGACGATGCTGTTCCCGTTTGCAGCACCTCGGGTCATGGGCGAGATGTCCGACGCCGGAGCTCGCGCCGAAATGGAGATGCGCGTGCTGCTCTGGTCGGTCGAGCGTCTGATCACCGGACTGTCGAAGGTCGGCTACGACAACGACATCGACACTCATCTGCACGTGGTGCTCCCCGGATCGCCGAACCGCGGAATGTTCGGTGGCGACGGTGCCTACGGTGAGTCGAAGGCCGCACTCGATGCAGTTGTCGCGAAGTGGGGCTCGGAGAAGAACTGGGCCGAGCGGGTCTCCATCGCGCACGCTCACATCGGGTGGGTTCGCGGAACCGGCTTGATGGGCGGCAACGATCCCATCGTCGAGGCCGTGGAAGCCGAAGGTGTCCGTACCTGGTCGACCGAGGAGATGGCAACCGAGCTGCTGCGGCTGTGCACCCTCGACGCACGTCGTCGGGCCGCGCAGGAGCCTATCGTCGCCGATCTGACGGGTGGCTTGGCCAACACCAAGCTCAACCTCGTCGAGCTTGCTCGCGACGCGGCCGCTGCTGCGGCCGAGAAGACCGAAGAGGCCGTGGACAGTTCGGTCATCGCCGCGTTGCCCGCACCTCCGCGGCTCGCTCCGACGACCGCCCCGGCGTGGCCGACCCTCGATGTCGATCCGAAGGACCTGATCGTCATCGTCGGTGCAGGTGAGCTCGGACCTTATGGTTCGGCGCGCACTCGCTTCGAGATGGAGGTCGACGAGCAGCTCTCTGCCGCAGGCGTTCTCGAACTCGCGTGGAACACCGGCCTGATCGCCTGGGAGAACGATCCCAAGCCGGGCTGGTACGACATCGAGTCCGGTGACCTCGTTCCCGAGGAGGACATCGCCGACAAGTACCACGACATCGTGGTCGAGAAGTGCGGTATCCGCACGTACGGCGACGACGGCGCAATGGTCGGTAACACCGCTCCGCTGATGACCTCGATCTTCCTCGACAACGACCTCACGTTCGTCGTCGGAACCGAGATCGACGCACGGTCGTTCGCGGCTGCGGATCCCGAGCACACGCTGATCACACCGGTTCCCGAATCGAGCGACTGGCAGGTCACTCGCAAGGCGGGCACCGAGATTCGCGTTCCGCGCAAGATGAAGCTCACCCGTACCGTGGGTGGTCAGATTCCGACCGGATTCGATCCCACCAAGTGGGGCATCTCGCCCGACATGGCGAGTTCGGTAGATCGTGTTGCCCTGTGGAACATCGTCACCACGGTCGACGCCTTCATCTCCTCGGGCTTCAACCCGTCGGAACTGATGCGCTGGGTGCACCCGACGCTGGTCGCCAACACTCAGGGCACCGGCATGGGCGGCATGGAGTCCATGCGCTCGCTGTACATCGACACCCTGCTCGGCGATGCCCGTGCGAACGACATCCTGCAGGAGGCTCTGCCGAACGTCGTTGCTGCACACGTCGTTCAGTCGTACATCGGTAGCTACGGCGCGATGGTTCACCCCGTCGCCGCCTGCGCCACCGCGGCCGTCTCGGTCGAGGAGGGCGTCGACAAGATCAAGCTGGGCAAGGCGCAGCTCGTGGTCGCCGGCGGATTCGACGACCTGAGCACCGAAGGCATCATCGGCTTCGGCGACATGTCGGCCACGGCGGACTCGGCAGCGATGTCCGCCAAGGGAATCAGCGATCGACGCTTCTCCCGGGCAAACGACCGCAGGCGCGGAGGATTCGTCGAATCGCACGGCGGCGGAACGATTCTGCTCGCTCGCGGCGATCTGGCACTCGAGATGGGCCTGCCCGTCCTCGGAGTGGTGGCCTACGCACAGTCGTACGGCGACGGAGTGCACACGTCGATCCCGGCTCCGGGACTCGGCGCACTCAGCGCCGGTCGCGGCGGCAGAGATTCGGCACTGGCGCTCTCGCTCAACGCACTCGGCGTCAGCGCAGACGACGTGGCCGTGATCTCCAAGCACGACACGTCCACCGCAGCCAACGACCCGAACGAGGCCGAGTTGCACACGCGCCTCGCCAAGGCCATCGGCCGCTCGGACGGCGCTCCGCTGTTCGTCGTCTCGCAGAAGTCCCTCACCGGGCACTCGAAGGGCGGAGCGGCTGCCTGGCAGCTCATCGGCCTGTGCCAGGTGCTGGCCAACGGCGTCATCCCGCCGAACCGCAGCCTCGACTGCGTCGACGACAAGATGACCGGTTTCGAGCACTTGGTGTGGGCTCGCGAGCCGCTGCGCTTCGGTGACTCGGTTCCGCTGAAGGCGGGTCTGCTCACCTCGCTCGGCTTCGGGCACGTGTCCGGACTCATCGCGTTGGTGCACCCGCAAGCATTCCTCGAGGCCGTTCCGGCCGAGCGGCGTGCGGAGTACATCGCGAAGGCGAACGAGCGTCGTATCGCCGGTCAGCGCAGGCTGATCTCCGCGATGGTGGGTGGCGACTCCCTCTACGAGCGGCCCGACGATCGACGACTGGGACATGACGGGACGCCGGCCAAGGCGTCACGCGAACTGGAGGCCAACGTGTTGCTCAACGAGTCCGCTCGCCTCGGCGAGGACGACGTCTACTCCTCCGGTCTGCCGGGTGCCATCTGATGGCAATCCTGGGAGTGGGTTTCGACCTGGTGACGGTGTCCGACTTCGCCGAGCAGATGGAAAAGGTCGGCACGACGATGATTCGCGACAGCTTCACCGCGGGTGAACGTCGGCACGCGGCGACCAAGAGCTCCGACCCGACGCGGCACTACGCGGCACGGTGGGCAGCCAAGGAAGCAGTCTTGAAAGCTTGGGCGACATCACGTTTCGCACGCCCGCCGCAGATCGGCGACAATCCGTACCCGTTGATCGAGGTCGTCAACGATGCGTGGGGTCGACCGTCCATCAAGCTGCACGGCATGGCACAGGAGTTTCTGCCGACGGTCAAGATTCACCTGTCGCTGACGCACGACGGCGATATCGCCGCCGCGGTGGCGATCCTGGAGGAGTAACTCCGCGCTGAACGACGACGAAGGCCCGTCCGATCCACGAGATCGGGCGGGCCTTTCGTGTGGGTGAAGCGGGCGGGTCAGGCTTCGTCGGTTGTGACCGACCCACCCGAGCGCCTGCTCTCCTTCTCTGCGACGAGCAGATACGCCATCATGATTCGCTTGAGTTCGGCCACGGCATCTTCGTGGCTCTGGCCGTCCTGCACCGAGAAGTTCAGCATCGAGTAGACGATGTGTACCAACACCTGGGCCATCAGATTGCGACGGTGCCGCGGCGTGCGCGGCGTCAACGGTCCGAGCATGCGTGAGACCTGATCGGCGAACTCGCGCTCGTGAATAACCCCGGTGGCGCGGGTGGACGGAGTCGACTGCATCGCGAGCCATACTTCGCGGCGCGACGGGTCCGTCATCCACATGCCGGCCATGTGGTCGACGAAATTGTTCAGGAATCGCACCCAGTCCAGGGACGGGACCTCGCCGTCGAACTCCGCCAATTCCTGTTGGACTCCCACGAGGTCCTGACGATTGAGTTCGCAGACGATGACGTACTTGTTGGCGAAGAACTGGTACAGCGTGCCGATCGGCAGCTCCGCCCGTGACGCGACTTCTTCACAGGTGAACGACTCGAAGCCCACGTCGCTGAGCAGTTCACGCGACGCCTGGAGCAACGCGTCGAATTTGCGTTGGCTGCGTTCCTGCGTGGGACGGCGCCTCGGCATCAGCTCCTGAGTCTGCGCCGTCGACTCGAGCGCGGCGTCGAGACGGCGCGAGGACTGGGCACGAGCAGAGGATTCCACCCGGTCAGGCTATCCGTCGCGGGTGCACGGTATCCACTTCTGTCGTGCGGGTCGCATCGCCCACTCCGGATTCGGTCGTTCTTGTGGGGGAGCGCTGTGTGTGTCGACAGCTGTCCGGCCGTCTTGCTGTGACAATCCCCAAGTTCAATATAAGCCAGTCAAACAGGCAACCGGTATGGTTATAGGTATCGAATCAATTTCCGTGCAGGGTGGCCGTCGTTCGTGTCCGTGGGACGACGTTCATGGTCGGGAGCCTCACCCCGGAGCACAGGGAGACTGAAGTGGCAACAATCGGTACAGCGATCGAATCCGGCTCGATGCAGACGGTCTTGCTCGAGCCGACCTCGGGGGAGGTGCTCGCGCACTCCACCACCCCACTCGACCCCGACGTGACCGCCGTTCTACTGCGCGCGATCTCGGATATGCGTGCCGAGGCAGCAACGCTGAACGTGTCGGTCGACGCCGTCGCCGTCGTGCATCGGTCCGAGTCCGAGCGCGCCGAACTCGCCACGGCAGTGACCGACGAGTCGACGGTGTTCGTCTCGGCATCCCAGTCGTTCCTGTCCTGGTTGGCCCGTACGAAGGACCTCGCCGACGCGAACACGGTGCTGCTCTACTACATGGGCGAACACGGCGTATCCATCTCTCTCGCCGACGCAGCCGATGCCACACTCACGCCCGCCAAGAATGCGGCCCTGGACTCGATGTCCCCCGAACGAATCGGCAGCACGATTCCGCTGGCCTGGGAAGTGGTCGACGAATCCGGCAAGAAACCACAGGCGGTGGCGCTGTTCGGAGACAGATCGAGCAACCGGGACTTGATCGACATTCTCTCCCTCGGTCTCGGTGTGCCCGTCGTGCGGGTGGGTGCCGCTGATCGGGTCGCCGCCTGCGGGGCGGCCTGGCTCGCGTCGGTTTCGGTCGAGGATCAGGCCGCTCTCGTGGAAACGGAGAGGGCCGACGACGCGGAAGAAGCAGTAGTGCCGGAGACGGTCCCTTCGGTGATGCTCACGTCCCCGGTGGCAGCAACGGGCAGGTCGAGTTCAGCGACCGGCGGCCGCAAACTGATCTTCGCTGCGGTGCTGCTCGCCGGGGTGGCCTCGGCCGGTGTCGCCGTTGCAGCCACGCTGCCGAGTAAAGGGGATGCGACCGCCGGGCAGAGCGTCGACCGACGCAATGGCGGTGCCGATTTGGCCGGCGCAACGCGATACGTCGATCCGACGACTGTTGCGCCTGCGCTGCCGGTCGACGCCCTGCCCAAGACGCTCCCGCCCACGGCGGAATCGGCTCTCGCGCCGACCACCACACCGCCGACTGGGACGACGCAGCAGTGGACTCCACAGCAAGGGACTCCGCAACAAGGGACTCCGCCGTCCTGGGTGCCGCCGGGCGCTGCGCCTGCAGGTACCCCGCAGCCCGCTGCGGCGACTGTGGATCCGCCGCAATTGACTGTGCCCACCGTCGTTCCCGAGCCGGGCAAATCCCAGGAGCAACTCGAGCAGGAAGCCTGGGATCGGCACTGGCAGCACACAGGTGAGTGGATCGCGCAGGAATTGGCCGGAGGCTGACGTGTCGCTTCGGTAGGTGCGAGCAAATGACAGACTGGCGAGAGCCCGTCTGTCATTTCTCGTCTGGAGGAACCATGCCGACCGATGTACGCCCCGCCGACATTCGATCCGCGATCGCGGAGTCGATGCCTCGCGCGAAATCGGAGCTGGCAGAACTGGTCCGGTTCCGATCTGTGCACGATCCTCGGCAGTTCCCGGTGGAGGAATGCGTCGGTGCAGCGCAATGGGTGCAGCGGGCGTTCGTCGACGCCGGAATTCCCGACGTGCAGTTGATCGAGACCAACGACGGCTCACTGGCTGTCGTCGGTTCTCGGCCGGCACCGGCGGGGGCACCGACTGTTCTGTTGTATTCGCACTACGACGTCCAGCCTCCCGGCGACCGAAGCTACTGGGACAGTGAGCCTTTCGAGCTGACCGAGCGTGACGGTCGGTGGTACGGCCGAGGCGCGGCCGACTGCAAGGGCAACGTCTTGATGCATCTGCTGGCGCTGCGCGCGGTGGGCGAGTCGCTCGACGTCGGCGTGCGCATCGTCTGCGAGGGTTCCGAAGAGATGGGCACGGGCGGGCTCGAAGCACTCGTCGACGAGCGGCCCGAGTTGTTCGCTGCCGATGTCGTGGTGATCGGGGACACCGGCAACACTGCTGTGGGACTGCCGACGGTCACCACTACCCTGCGTGGGATAGCCAACGTCGTCGTACACGTGGAAACGCTTGCCGGCGAAGTGCATTCGGGAATGTATGGGGGACCGGCACCCGATGCGCTCGGCGCGCTGATCCAGGTGCTGGCCACGCTGCGTAACGAGCACGGGGACACTACCGTCGACGGTCTCGATGGCACGCGGACCTGGGATGGGGTGCCGTACGACGCCGAGCAGTTCAGGTCCGATGCCGGAGTCCTCGACGGCGTCGCTCTGGCAGGTTCGGGCACCGTGGCCGACGCGGTATGGGCACGGCCGGCTCTGACCGTTCTCGGAATCGACTGCCCGCCCGTCGTGGGCTCGGCCGCCGCAATCTCCCCTCGAGCCTCGGCACGGCTGAATTTGCGAGTTCCGCCAGGGATGGATCCGCATCAGGCACAGGACGCGTTGGTGGCGCATCTGGAGGCACGCACGCCGTGGAATGCGCGCGTCACCGTCGAGCGTGAGGCGATCGGTTCGCCGTTCCGGGCCAGAACGGACGGCCCGGGCTACGCGGCGTTGTCAGGTGCCTTGGAAGAGGCATTCGGACGTCTTATGGGGACGGCGGGGCAGGGCGGGTCCATTCCGTTGTGCAACGCGTTGGCGGAGGCGTTGCCGGATGCCGAGATCGTGCTGATGGGCGTCGAAGAGCCCCGATGCCGGATCCACGCCCCGAACGAGAGCGTGGACCCGACGGAAATCGAGAAGATGGCCGTCGCCGAAGCATTGTTCCTGCAACGACTGGCCAGATCACACCGCTAGGTCGCGGCGGAGCTTGGCGACGTGGCCGGTGGCGCGGACGTTGTACTGCGCCACCTCGATCTTGCCTTCCTCGTCGACCAGGAACGTCGAACGAATGACGCCCTCGTAAACCTTGCCGTAGTTCTTCTTCTCCCCGAACGCACCCCACGCCTGCAACGTCGTCTTCTCCTCGTCGGAGAGCAGCGGGAATGTCAGCTCCTCCTTGTCGCGGAACTTGGCGAGCTTGGCCGGCTTGTCGGGGGAGATGCCGACGACCTCGAGGCCTTCGCCGTTGAGCTCGGCGAGGCTGTCGCGGAAGTCGCAGGCCTGCTTGGTGCAGCCAGGGGTGCTCGCGGCGGGGTAGAAGTACACGATCACCTTCTTGCCGGCGTAATCGGCGAGGGAGACGTCGTTGCCGTCGGCATCGGGCAGGGTGAACGCCGGAGCGGTGTCGCCCGGCTCGAGCTTGCTGTATTCGGTCACCGCACGAGAGTATCGAAATACCGCCGTGCTCTAGGCTCGAGTACGACCAAGACTATTTGCAGACAAGTTGGAGGACACGTGGCCAAGGACACCGACCGAATCGAGCGCGAGATCGAGGCCGCTCGCAATCAGCTGGCCAGCACGCTGGACGAGCTGAGCGTCCGTGCCAGCCCCAAGAACATCGTCGCCAACACCAAGCAGACGGTGGTGGCCAAGCTCAACGAGCCGGCCGTGAAGTTCACTCTGCTCGGAGTCGGCGCAGTGGTAGCAGTTCTCGTGGTTCGCAGGATCTTCAACTGACGCAACAGGTGCCTTGACCAGCTGATTTCACATCTGGCCGCATCTGCTGTTAATGTTTCTCCCGCACCGCAGAGAACACGCGGTGCGGATCGGCGCCATTAGCTCAGTTGGTTAGAGCAGCTGACTCTTAATCAGCGGGTCCGGGGTTCGAATCCCTGATGGCGCACAACGAGTGCCCCTGAACAGCATAATTGCTGGTCAGGGGTACTTTTTGTTGTCTGGGAATGTCTGGGCATCCGTAAGCGTCGCAGAAATGAGCAAGTCTGTGACCTGCGGATTCGTAAGTGGCTTAGGGCGTTTCGGAGACCTGACTCTTAATCGCGAATACAGGGAGTCAGGTTCTGGCTGGCATGCTGCTGACCTGCGATTCGAGTGCTAGATTCGCCCCCTCGGGTAGCTATGGACGCCTATGGACGCTCTGGTCATCACTTACTCATCACTTTGAGCCACCGGCGACCGGTCTAAGGCCGCTGACCGGTGGGGATGTCTGATCGGTCTATCGATTCTTGAGTCCGTGGCGTGACGGCAAAGCCGCGAAGGGACGAGCGATTTAGACGGCATGGCCGGCGTCCCGCAACCCAATGTGGCCCGTAGAGGAGTGGTTGCCGGGTCAGGAAACTGTACGAGACTTACACCCGGCTCCACGAAAGGTCCTTATCGTAATGTCCTTTTCGTGACTACAACTTGGACCGTGCGGACCACAGATGTCGGCCTATCCTCGAGCCCGTGCTTCTGGGCATTCCCGGGGTGGCTACAGCCCACCATCAAGAGTTCACGCCATTCCACACAATATTTCGGTCCCAGTAGAGCGGGTTTTACCCTCATCACTTTGAGGGCAAAGTGATGAGTGAGTTTGGGGCTGTCGCTCCACTTCGCGCAGAACTCGGCGGTAGTCATGATGACTTGATTCGCAGGACCGTGTGTCGTGGAGTCAAGTGAGTTGGACCCTGCTCATCCGTGTCCTTGACCTGCGCGTCTAGATGTTTTGCGGCTGGTTCAATTGCTGTGAGGGTGCGACTGTGGCGGGTAGGTCATCATCTACTAATCACTTTGAGCCATCAACGCCCGGCCTCGGACCGCTGATCGGTCGGGAAGTTCAAGCGGGTCTTGTCGATTGACAAGTCCGTTGGGCGTGTCGACGGAACCGCCGCGATCGTTAGTTGCAACCCCTCCTGCAACCCCATGCGCCCGGACCCAAGACGCTCGTCGACCTGGCAGGCAAGTGGTCGCGTGTCGCCCGCAGACTCGACCGCGATGGAGGTCGATCGGTTTCGGACGCCGGTGTTGTCGGTGGCGCGTCTTAAGCTCGGAGATCCCTAACCTGGAGCGTGTCATGCCAAACTTTCAGCCCCCCTTGCGAAGGGTAGTGGGCGATTTTACGCCGGAGTCGTTCGGCGACCCCATGGCCGAGCTGGTGCCGTTCCGGCAATGCCGAACCGCATCGGATGCCCGCGCCCTCCTTCACGAACATATCGCTGCTGAGGTTCCAGTAATCTTAGAATTAGTCGTCGAGGCCGACGCGTTCGATGTCATCGAATTAATGCGAATGCGAGAGTTCCCAATCGCACCTGACCCCCGTCTCGCACCGCGGGACGGAGCATCGCTGCCAGTAGAAATACTGGCGGCTGTACTGCTGGCACGCGCCTCACGCAAACCAAATCCAACGCCCAGGCAAAACACTCGACCCAACGAAGTGATCGAAGAGTTGCACCACCGCTGCGCTAGGTTGGGCCGAATCGCCAGCTATCGTCAGTTGACAGAAGGTATGCTGACCGGCGACCCCTTCGCTAGATTGGCGAGTGAATATCAGGGTGCAGTGCTGAACATTCGCAACCTGCAATACGATCACATCCGAGACGAACACGATCGAAAGTTATTCGAGACTTCCGCCTCAAGCGAGTTGATGCAGACGCACCTCGGGTACGGATATCTCGACGTTCTAGCCGTGAGATCAGCGATGAAGGTGATATCGGCCAACCGTATGACACGTCTGCGTGACGATACTGGCAATTTGTTGATGGCGCACCAGCATGAGACTCCGGAGGATATTCCTCACGAGGTCATCGAAGAATTCATGTCCGGCATGATCCCTTTCATGTTTCTACCCGCCGAGCGTTCAGTCATCGCATCGAATGATGTAGCGGAAGAATCAGGGCTCGATGTCGTTAAGGTTACACAGATCCTCCAATCGTTCGCTCAGCAATTTGATGACTCTGTAAGTCCGGTCAGGCGCGTCTTCGACCTGCTGATGGGTAGCAATCCATTCCTGCTGCGACCGTTGATGTCTGATGGGGGCCATAATTTCGCGCTGACATCGAACGACATTGGCCTGGATTCTCTCCGGCGGATCTTCGAGCGCTCACTGCCATCTAATTCCTCAGATGTGCGCAAGTACGACCAAAAAGCCCGCCAGCCGGTTAGCGAGCAACTTGCTAGCGTTTACCTTGAGACCATTCTCGGAACCTCGGTCTTTCGCGCGACCTACCATTACCTCGCGCCAAAAAGAAATGTATCTGCGGACACGGTCGGCGCCGACTGTCGAAATCTACGCCGATATACAGACGATGTCGAAGGTGATGCGCTCTTTGTGATCGACGATGTCGCCATTGTAGTTGAGGTCAAGGGGAAATCTATAGCCGACCAATCTCGTCGTGGCGATGTGAGACGACTCAAGAACGATCTCAAAGCAACCCTAGGGGACGGCGCGCGGCAAACAGTCCGAATCCAAGAGCTGATAGAAACCAATCATGGCATCTGGGAGAACGACACGACTTGGCTGGATCTATCGGGGATTCGGGAAGTTCGATCCCTCGTGATCGTGCTCGACGATATCGGCCCGCTTGGCACGAACCTCGGTGACCTGCAGCAAGCCGGACTTCTACATGAAAACAAGCCACCTCTGATTCTGTCGCTACATGATCTGGCCGTAATCGCTGAGATTGGCGAAAGGCCATCTGAATTCTTGCTGTACCTCAGACGGCGCACTGACAGCCCCGTGACCAAGTACTACCGTGCTTTCGATGAGCTGGACCTATACATGCTTTTTCTCGCCGCCGATATGTACGTTGAAGACGACCCCGAACAGGTGAAAGCTGCGCACCGTACCGCGCCGTCAGCAACGAAGGGTGACCGCCGCCGTCATAGACGGTCGACAGTCGGGACTTTGGTTAGCGACAACTGCGACGACCTGACGGCTTGGATGAACCGTGCTGAATTGCCACGAAACCACATGGCAAGAAAGCCGACCATGAACGCGCCGGCCAAGGCGCTTGAGCTGATTGATCAGTTGAGGTCCGCGGGGCAACCTGGATGGCTCCGCTGTGGAGCCGACCTTCTCGCACTGTGTGGGAAAGCTCAGTCGCAAGTTCTGTCGATGGTGAAAACGTGCGCCAAAGCTACGCGTCGAGGCAGTGCTTATCACGACGGGATGGTGGCTTGCGCGGGTCTATGGGGATTCCCAACGTTCTTCGCAGCGACGTGTCCGAACGACATGCCAGTCGCGGATGCCCGAGAGCGACTTCAGCTGTATGCGCAGGCCAAACAGTATCAACTGCAGGCGGACCGCGCCTACGGGTGGGTTTTCGACGAGCACGGCTCACTCAAGGACTTCTTCTATTTTAATTCGGTCTGTCAAAGTGATTCCGCACTGGATCAGCTGGTCACAAGACTGAATCCGGTGCCAACTGGGCGTAAATACCTGCAGGACTCGAATTCGACGCCTCGGAAAATAACGAAGCGCGCGAAAAAGCGTAAACGCAAGTAGCCAGCGCGGTGTTTTGGGCTGTCGCGTACCTATCTTGTCGGTAATCCTTGCGTTGTTAGAGGGTCGGCCCCCGTTGCTGAACCCGTTCTAACTAGCGCTGGTGGTGAGTGCGTGGGGAAGTCTTTAAACGTTAGATGCTTGTAGATATGGATCCGAGGTTGGAGTGCCCTCGATCCCGCACGTGGCGTTTACCCTCACTGCTGATCGACGAATCTGCCAGTGCGTCGCGCAGGGCGTACTCTAATCTTCAGGCCTCGGGAACCGTACGATCGAGTGATGCGATGAACTTACAGAGCTGTGTAACAGCTTTGTTCAGCGTTTCCTCGTCGATCTTAATGTCGTTGTCGTCGGTCGGCACTATTTCGACATTTGCTAGTGCAGCTACGGTAGCGTTGCGTTTTCGCGAAGTCGCAGCCTGTCTACGTGTCAGTTTTCCAAGTCCGTGTGCTACCGCATTTCGAGCCTCGGCGTATCCAAGGGGGTGACCCCACTCCGGTGCTTTCGTAGCTGGACCAACCCACCTCTTATACGAGTCTCTAATACCATTCCATGAGTTTGTTTCCGAATTCACTGCAGCCGACCAATATTCGCGTACGTGTAAGGTGCCGCCGTTTGCCCACGGTTCGACGAATTGGGTCAGGCGTTCGACCGCAAATGATTCAGTGATGGTGAGTAGACGCACTAGCGTCGAATGGCGCTGCAGTTGTTCGCGGTCTAAGACAGCGGTCAAACGCGAACGTCGATGCATTTGGTGCAGCGCGCGAATTACCACACGATGATTGGCAAGTGTCTCGTTGAGGAGGCGGCACGCTGCCTCCGCTTCTTCGCTGATTACCTCCGTGTTCATCAGGCTTCCAACATCAGTCGATCGAGTCTGTTGTCCGCGCTCTCGCGTGCTCGGTCAGGATCCACCGCGCTCAGGCCCCACAAGGCCAAGCGTCTCCATGGTGCCCCGACACGGTCGACTG
The DNA here is from genome assembly GCF_002258465.1 of Rhodococcus sp. 05-2256-B1. Classification (NCBI taxonomy): domain Bacteria; kingdom Bacillati; phylum Actinomycetota; class Actinomycetes; order Mycobacteriales; family Nocardiaceae; genus Rhodococcus; species Rhodococcus sp. 05-2256-B1. The sequence goes on from NZ_NOZA01000015.1 coordinate 48,158, forward strand.
CCGCCGCCAAGTCGTTTGGGTCTCCGAGCCCCAGTCGTCCTAAGCTGGATGCGGCTGTGGCAGCGAGGCCATCGTTGGGGTCGGACAAAGACTCGACGAGCCATGCGACATACCGGGGGGTGCTTGCGCTCTTGCGACGTCCAAGGCTTTTGCGCCCCGCTGCGCTCGCAATCCAGACTTTTTGCCACGTGCTCAGCGGAGGCGGGCCTTGAAGAAGGGAACTTAGAGCTTCACGTGTCGCGCGGATGCCGCCGACCGCAGGAAGAGCTCCGAGGTAGGCCACGACGTCGGGTGTAAGAGCAGGCTCGGATGACATCAGGTAGTCCAAATTGTCGAGCGGACGACGGTCGTCAATGGACCCTAAGACTGGTAATGCTCGATAAACCAGCGTCCGCGCAATCGCGCGCTCCTTATTGCTGTCCGGTGCAGCGCTTTCCCATAGCTCCCACGCGCGCCGCGCCGCGGCAGAGAGGCGGTGAGAGATTTCGCCATCGATCGATCCCGTGTGCGTCGCATCGGATTGGTCGATGTCGGTCACCGGCTCGATCCCGAACGCAGAAATTTCCCTCCCGTCGTCTTCGCTGTCACCGTTGGCGCGTTGTTGGCCCTCGGGCGTAGTAGCTCCATAAGGGCCGGTACTCATGAGGAACGCAGTCAGCTCGTCGTCGTCATGCTCGTCGTCGATGAACAGACTGCGTTCGGCGGTGGGCAACGCTTGAGCCGTTTCCTGATATTTCGCCTTTCCATAGGTAAACGTTTTGTCCGCGTTGAGCACCAGCCCGAGGGCGTGCAGTTCCATTGCACACGATTCGAGCGCGCGGCGTGCATCTTCGAGGGTGTCGGTGAAGATCCGAAAGTCGTCTGCAAATCGAGTGACGACGAAGCCCTGGCGAGTGAGACGGCGATAGACCCGATCGAGGTGAACGTCGCCGAGTACATCAGAAGCTGTGCTGATTTGTGGTAGTCCTATCCGTCGCCCCATGACCTTGTGCAACAGCTCAACTAGCGCGTCAGTTGCGGCAATGTCGCCGGTTTGTGCAACAAGTTCGTCGATGAGAAGTTCGTGATCTACGTAGACGAAGTATGACGAAACATCCAGCGTGGTCACATATTCCGCATCAAGAAGTTCCCGGGACGCATCTCTGAAGTCCGTGAAGGGTTGCCGAGTTACAATTCGGCTGGGCAACGTCTCCGACAGTCGTTGCACTAATGCTCGGTACAGAACACGATCTTCCAGCGTCAGAACACTCAGTGGCCTTGCGCCTTTGGTTTTGTCGGCGAAAACAGTACTGGCACGAGTTCCCCAGCCGCCCGGACGGGCCGCAACAGCCCGAATCTGACTCTCTACCTGCGAGGACTTTTTGAACAGGGCCGTGTAGTCCGGCCGAGGAGGCAGCAATCGATTCGAGGTTAAAAGCTCGATACGCACGCTCGCGCCTATGTCCAGTTCATCCCACACGTCCATGCCGCCATTGTGCAGCACATCGTTCCACCGCCGGCATCGTTCTTCGAACTAGCCCGACCGCAACGTCCGATCGGAGAAGCTCCGCAAAGCCACCACCGGAACCCGCCAACCACTACAGTAAGACCGCTCACGAGTGGGGAATTTCGGTGAGCGCGGTTGGGGAATTTCGCTGAGCATCGTCAGCTCCAGGACATGAGGGAATGAGTCACTTATGCGCCTAAATAGGGTAATGATAGTGAATCACAGTCGGATCCAGGACCTAGATCTTGAGGTGCGCCGGCATGGGGTAATAGTCGGAGCGAACGACGTGGGTAAGTCTTCGATCTTACGTATGTTGAACCTGCTGCTGGGAACTGGCACTGCCGGCCTCTATCAGGCACTAAAGCCGAGCGACCTCCGTGACGTGGAGCAGCCACTCGTGGTCAACGCCTGGTGGTCGGGATTCACGGACGAAAACCGTCGTCCGTTTCCCTCCGAGATCAGCATCGCTGATGACCACGTCAGCGAGTACCTATGGGTTCAGATGATCGTCGATGCGGACCCCGAGGACGACCAGGCAGTGACGATCCGCCGCTGGTTCCCGGAGAGCGGGCATGAGCGGGGGCCAAGTCGCGAACAGCTTGAGGTGTTTGGTTGGCGGTATCTGAAGGCGACTCGCGGGGCGTCGATGATGGAGGGTGCCCACAGTCCGGTCCGGACGCTGCTAGCAGCCGCAAACCTTGGAATACACGAGGATGGTCTGAAGGCACTGCTCAAGCAGTTCAACGAGGAGATAGCGAGCAACGAGTCGGTTGGTGAGCTTCTTAGCCGGGTGGCCAGCCATCTCAGTCGTTCGATGCCGCGGGCCGTCACCAAAGACGACTTTTCGGTTCGGAGCGTGACCGATCCGTCCAGCGATGTGCTTGAGGACGTGACGATGTTCCTCAATCGCGGCGACGCCCAGGTCCCGTTGATGGAGCAGTCGGACGGCGTCCGCCAGCTCATGGCGATGACGCTTTTTGACTTGGCCGAGGGTACGGCGAACGTCCTGGCGATCGACGAACCGGAAATCCATCTGCACCCGACGAGCCAGCGGACTGCCGCGGACCTTCTGAGCGGCAACGGGAATCAGAAAATTATCGTCACCCACTCGCCCTACATCCTCCACCGCTTCGAGCCCTCAGAGGTCATAGCGGTGGATCGTGATGGCATATGTCACCAGGTCAAGGAGTCGAGGTTGTCGAGGGTCGAGAAGGTGCGGGCGCACTGGTGGTCGCCGCGGCTCCTGGAGGCCTTGACGGCTCGGTTCGTCGTCCTCGTCGAGGGCACCGCTGATCGAGTAATTGTTGAGTCGGTTGCCGAGAATTTGGGCATCGACCTCGACCGCCTCGGCGCTGTGGTTATCGAGCTGGACGGTGCGGAGAAGTTTAGGAACGTTTTTCCACTTCTCGGACCCGACGGATTCGGGCCCACCCTTTTGGGTCTAGTTGATGAAGCAGAGAGCGGCTCCTGGGTAGGAGCATTCGGCGGAAGGCCCCGCAACATTGTCGACAAGAAGGTTTTCGTTTCGGCATCCGATCTTGAGGACGAGTACACCGTTGCGCTAGGCGGTCCAGCTGCGGCGAGGGCTCTCATCGATGGAAAGTTCTGCCACGAGCAGGGATTGTTGCAGTCGGCTGGTGTCGAGGCCGTCGAGGAGATTGGCCACGAAGCGGTGGCGAAGTTCTGTCGAGACAAAGGAAAAGTGGATGCGGCGACGTGCATCGCCGAGGCCTTGACACCGGACGTTGCAATGAAGATCGGTAGCGTGTCGCGTCTCATGCGAGCACTGGACGAGCTGAGTAAGCAGTGAGCGGGTTCCCGCTCAGTAGGGAGCAGCTAAATGCGGCCACTTGCGCGAAGGACCATTTGCTGATCATCGCCCCGCCGGGGTGCGGAAAGACCGAGGTTCTAGCGCATCGCGCTGCTTCTCAGATCCGCCACCTTGAGCAAAACCAGCGAGTCCTAGCTCTGACCTTTACCAAGCGGGCGCGCTCAAACCTGGAGGAGCGCCTTCGCTCTGTACTCGGCCACGCTAGGGCGCGCCGGCAGATCGAAGTTCGTAACCTTCATGGCTTCGCGACACAGGTGGTCCTCGCGCATGGCCGGACCATCGGCCTCGACATGGAAGGTCTGGAGCTACCGAAGACAAGCACCATGCGGCGAGCGATGGAAGCAGCGGGCGGCGGGGGCGCCGCCATGTACGAGTCTGAGCGGGTCCTGAGCGAGATCAAGCGGGGACCGCTCTCGGACGCCGAGGTGTTGACGGCTCTTCAGCAGCGAAATCCCGCGCAAGCAATCGAACTCGCAGAAAAGGTCGAGCGGTCAAGGCAGGAGGCCAATCAACTGCACTACGACGACCTCCTCCGACACGCCCAGCGCCTACTCCGGATTCCCGCAGTATCGAGGCTCTACCAAGCGCATTTCGGCGCGGTATTGATCGACGAGTTTCAGGACCTCTCGATGCAACAGCTGGACCTCGCTCTTCTGAGTTGCACATCCAGGCGAACGTTCGCCGGAGATCCACTCCAGGGCATCTATTCCTGGGCAGGTGCGACGCCGACGGAGGTTGAAGCTGAGGTTCGAAGAATCTGCGGTAAGCCGATCAAGCTGTGCGAATCCTACCGTTCCTCACCGAAAGTGCTGGATATGGTCAACTCGGTGAGCGAACAGGTCGATCCAGGTTCCAGCCTGGTGTCGGCGCAGCCGGGGCGGTGGCCGGGTAGGGGCTGCTCCGCAGCCCTCGTTCTTCAGAACCGACAGGCCGAGGCGGAGTTGCTCAGGCGTCTGTCGGGATTGATTCTGAACCGGGTGCCCGAAGCATCCATCGGGATCATTGCTCGTGCAGGGTGGCGGAGAGAGAACATTGATGCGGCGTTCGCGGAGGAGAAGGCGTTTCCGGTCCGTCGATGGGACCTCGCGATCGACGACCCCGGGATTGTGGCTCTCATCCAGTCGACCGTCGCGGCCCTGCCGCATGGAGCGAGCATCGATGATGCGAGGCTGGCGGTGCTCAATGCGTTGGACCCTGCCGACGTCGACGCCCGCGAGCTGGTCGACGACGCGTTCGACACGCTCGACCAGGGCGCAGTAGTCACGGCGAAGGCCGCGGTGCGGTCGATCAGGGCCTCCGACCCTCGGCAGTCGGTCGGCTCCGGTGTCCATTTGCTCAATGCGCACACTGGCAAAGGGCAGCAGTTCGACTGGGTGTTCGTCGTCGGTCTAGAGGAAGGGCATCTGCCGGGCAAGCGGAACGGTGAGGGAGATGCTCTGGCCGAGGAACAGCGTGTCCTGCTGGTCATGCTCTCCAGGGCTCGTCATGGCCTGGTCGTGACAGGGGCGCGGATGACGGATGGCGTGCACGGGCTTTATCAGGCCAAGCCAAGTCGATGGTGGCCCGGGATCCGGGCCCAGTTCTCCTCGGCGGAGGACATCGAAACTCACTTGGACACAGACTTCTCCGCTTATGTGCCAAACCTATAGCGGTTACCTTTATGCCTGATGGTGCACGGTGTCAGTAGTCCTTCTCTCGTTGTGGAATTGCCTCAACTTGTCATGTCTCTTGACGCAGCGGTAGCTGCTCGTTCAATGGACGCGGCGGATCTGAATGTCCGGGACGAGAGAGCCTCGGTCCGCGCCTTGCGGGTGGTGGTTCTGCGGACGTAGTTGACCGTTCTCGATATTCTGGCGGTCACGGGGCTCAGCAAGGTTGTTCTCCCGCGTTCAACACGACTCGCGCTGAACCTCGTCAAATGGCTCGGCAACCGGTTTCGTCGCACACGACGCCATCGGCTTCGGTGATGCCGCACGCGTAGCCGGATTCGCAGACGTACTCGGTCGGCCCCGACTCCGGAACCACCTGCTCTTGCAGAAATTCGTCGCGGACGCTTTGGCAGTAGTCAGAGTATCCGGTTACGGTCCCGTCCGACCATGTCGTCGCTACCGGGTCGTAACCGGATTGGCACCCGACGATGGTGGCGGGAGTCGGGTCCGGCGCAGGAGGTGCTGGTGTCTCGGGTGGAGCGACCGCGATAGTGGTGGGCGGAGGTGGCGGCGTAGCGTCGGTGGACGTCATCGTTGTCACTGATGAAGTGGTTGGGGCTTTGGGTGCGACCTCGCCACCGCCACATGCGGACACCGTCAGAGTGAGCATCGAAATCGGAATCAGAAGAGCCAGTTTGAATCTCACGAGTTCACCTTCGTCATTCTGGAGCCGGCGTTCTTGTCGCTGTCCGGAGACACAAGCGCGGCGCGCGGCCCGTCTTGGATCGACCACGTCTGGCTTCGGCCTCACCTAGAGAAGCGTTTTCGATTGCGCTGGCGTTACAGCAGAAGCTGGCATTGTCCGTGATTACGGCTTCGATCGAACTGGTTATGAAACGAACCGGCACATCCGGTCGATATCCTGACCGTTAGACACGTCATTCAGCTTCCCGCTCGGGCCGCTCCACGGAAAGAGTTCATGAACTTCAAAATCGTCATGGTCATCGCCGCACTCGGAGCAGTTGCTCTTACTGCATGCGGTAGCAATACCGGTCCGACCACAAGCACCACCACCTCGACCATTGCGTCGACCACCGTAGCCCCCTCCACGGCGCCGATCCCGTCGACGACCGTGGAGCCGGCTGTAGCGCCAGAACCGGCCCCGGTCACCTTCGAATGCGGTGACCTGTCGCTGTACCAGTCAGGAACGGCGCTGTACTCCGACGGGACGACTGGATACGAAAGCAGCTGCGATACCTACGTCCCGCCCGCACCGAAGGTCCTCCAGTTCTGTGATTACCCGGGAACGGCTGTGTACACGGATGGAACGTTTTCCACGAGCGACCCAGCGTGTGTGAACAACGAGCCGGTTCCGAGCAATCCCAATCCGGGCGGTGGGTATCCGTACATTGCCGAGGAGGATCGCAACGGCGATGGTGTCGTGAACGGGTACGAGCGCTGCGGGCTTGCCTGTGGCCAGGAACCCACGAGTGGTGATCTTCAAACTGAGAGCGGGTGCGAAGCCGGGTACATCACAGGGCCGCTCTGCGACCGCTTTGGGGGATAGGGTTCGACGCGGACATCTCTGATTCGGAGGCACGTGTGCGGGATACCCCCGCAATCACGGGTTCTACGTCTGCGTGAGTTTCGTTGACTTCTTAGACTATTGCCAGCCCTGAACTCATCACTTTGAACAGCAGTGGAGTCAAATAGCTATGACGGTCCGTTTAGACGATGGGCGATTCAGCAGGACGCCGATGGACTGGGAGCGGGTCGCCGCAGCTCATCTTTTACTCATCACTTTGGGGCGAACTCGCATGGATGCAGACGGACACACGTGGTCATTCGAATCGCCGAATACCCAGCTCAACGGGCCAATGATGGACGCGAGTGCATCCACTTGAATTGTTATCGCTTGTACAGCGGGTCCGGGGTTCGAATCCCTGATGGCGCACAAGAAGTGCCCCTGAACAGCATATTCGCTGGTCAGGGGCACTTTTCGTTGTCCAGGTACGTGTAGGCGACCGCAAGCTTGGCAAGAATGGACAACTCTGTGACCTGCGGGTTCTCAAGCGGCGTAGGGCGTTTCGGAGACTTGACTCTTAATCGCAAATGCAGGGAGTCAGGTTGTGGCTGCCATGCTGCTGACCTGCGAAAAGTGCGCTAATTGCGCCCCGCTGGGTAGGTGATGGACGCCTGTGGACGCTCCAGTCATCACTTACTCATCGTTTTGAGTCTTCGCAATCGCACCCGGCCAGTTTTCGTGAACATCATGTGGCGATCGTGTGAGCCGCCTCGACTCGGCGGCCGCGCTCCGGAGGCGTCTGGATGCCACCTACATGCATGGTTGCTTCGACGCAACGGGGTCAAGGCCGAATCGGTAGCGCTGAGCAATCGTCTGGCGCGAGCCCGTGTCACTGCGGGTGGGACAAACTTTCCTGTTCCCGGTGGGATGATCGAAACCGCCGAGAATTCGCGAGCAGAGTTTTCGATCAGTCGTGAAGATCAAGACGAACTTGCAGTGCAGTCGCATCAGCGCGCCGTGGCCGCGCAGAAGAACGGAGTTTTCGCCGAAGAGATTGTGGAGGTGCAGGTTTCGCAGCGGCGCGGTGATCCGATCGTGGTCGACACCGACGAACATCCGCGTGCCGACACCACTGTCGATAGTCTGGCGAAGCTACGTCCGATGCGCGCGAAAATCGATCCGGCCTCGACCGTCACGGCAGGTAATGCCAGTGGTCAAAACGACGGTGCCGCGCTCGCGAACGTGACGACTCCGGAGCGTGCAGCCGAGCTCGGGCTGCGTCCGATCGCGCGGTTGGTGAGTTGGTCCGTTGCCGGTGTACCGCCACGGACAATGGGAATCGGACCGGTCCCGGCGTCCGAGAAGGCTCTCGGGCGAGCAGGGTTGACCACGGCCGCTATGGACGTCATCGAGTTGAACGAAGCCTTTGCCGCACAGACCTTGGCGGTCCTGCGGACATGGGATATCGAGCCGGAGGATCATCGGCTGAACCCGAACGGCTCGGGTATCTCACTCGGCAATCCGGTCGGTGCCTCAGGTGGCCGGACCTCGCGACCCTCCTTCGCGGAATGCGGCGGCGTGACGCTCGCTATGGGCTGGAAAACCATGTGCATCGGTGGCGGGCAGGGTCTTGCTGCCGTCTTCGAGAACATCAGCCGGTAGCAACGTCGGAGTACTCGGATAAAAGTAAAATTCGACTTCCACAGGCCTTGTCGTGTCCGGGCGACGCAGATCGGCGTTGGTCAGAACGGGAAGGGGTGAGCTTGGTCGCGAATGGTGAGCCACTGCTTCGCAGTGTTCCCGATTGAGGCTGGGTGTCTTGCGCCTGTCCGGCGTGGACGTCAGGTGTGGGGGGCTTCATTTCTGCAGATGGAGTGGGAGGTGTCTCCACTCTGCGGAAGCAAACTTTCCCCTGACCCGCAGGTAGTGGGGACCAGGAGGTCAACGGTGAGCCTTCAGGGCCCGCGACACGTCCCAGCGTCTAGGGCGCAAGGAGTTCAACTGCGTATGGTTTAGGCGACCCAAACGCTCTGCTAGACGCCGATGCGTTGCAGAGGCTTGAGGATCTAGCTCACCAATACAAAAACTTCTCGGTGGTTGCCCTGAACAAGGTGCTGCCGTCAGCGCTGATCTTCGACGACATATGGATCAGCAGCAATTTTGAGTGGCTTCTAGTGCCCGGGGGCGCAGACCGAGTATTCAGAGCCGAGGAAGGGACGCTAGTTCGGCACAAAGACTCAGTGTCCAAGACATACGAGACTTATACGGAGACGGTCAAAGCTGCGCGGTGACTTTTTCATCGACCTAGCCACAGATGCGGCGGCCTTTCGGATCTCAAGAATTTCGACAGATAGGTACGGTAGTTGCATTTCTCGGCCGAGACTGTGTTGGCGCGTTTACTGCGAACAGCACAGCTTTCATTGGTACTTACCGACTGAGTGCGAGCTGCATATTTCGAGGTTGGCGTGGTCAAGTAGTCACGGGACACGAATGGCCCAAGGCGTGTGGCTTTTATCGGCCCAGGCCGAGCAGATGGTGGTCGGGGCTCCTGGCGACGTCCAGTTCTCTTTTGACGGAGGTCTGAGCCCATCTAGATTGAGATCTCGCTACCCCTACGCCGACCTGAAATGGTTGTCCGTGTAGACGTATGGACGGGCTCGATGTTCGCGCTGCCTAGGCCACTAATTGGCAGACGGCTGCGGGATCCTCAGACCGTGACTCCAGACCGCGGTGGCCCCACTATCGGCGATCTGCCATGACCAACAACCCGACGAGCTTGTCGCTGACGACGCGGCGACGGACGAACCTCATCGAGTTGTCGCATTCCTGAACTCGATCTGCTTGTCGATCGGCTGGGGAGGCAATTCCGCAATTGCATTCTGAACTAGCTGACGCAGGTAGGTCGAACACGTGTCACTCAGTTTCAGGGCTGCGGCGTGGTGTGCTCCACCGATTGGGTCAATCAATATCTCGATCGTGCCATCGTCGTGAATGTTGACTGCTTTGGAAAACGTAGCGAACCTGTCGAGCCGAGCCGTTCTATCCAGATGCGTCAACGGATTGCGGACCTGTTTGAGCTTGGGTACTTCGCGTTCGAATTGTGCAAGCGCTGTGACCAGTTCTGTTGGGCTTTTGAAAAAGTTTGAGATTTCGCGGGCAAGGGCAGTGAGTCGGCCAAGTTCGTAGATGTAGTAGTCAACGTCGTTTTCCGGAGAACCTGTGAAGTCAGCCAGGCTCTCCGGGTGCTGTGCTGCGAGTTCTTGAATGACGCGGTCGTTGTCAGCAATCTTCTTCTGTTGCATGTTCAACCCTGCAGTTACCCGCCGAATTCCTCTGAGGAATCTGGTGATGGCCGCCTCGGTGTCTACGACATCTTTTTCGGCGCGCAAGTCGCGCATTCTTAGGTCGGTGGGATCCCAGTCATTGAAAGCCCACGGAATGATTCCTCGCAGATGCGCGACGCTGGAGTCGTCAGGCCGATCCTGCCACTCCACTCCAATCTTCCGGATCGCGAAGATGCAATCGGACAACCACTTGAGGTCGGCGAGCGCATTCTTCAGTTCGGATTCGGTGATTGTGACGGTGGGGTTTTCACGCTTCGCCCAGTTGGCGTCGTCGAGATTCATCTCGCCCGCAGTGAGGATTTCCACGCTTCGGTTCGGTTCGCTGCCGGTGATCGATTTGATGTAGAGCATGTGGCCAAGGTTGTTTCGTATCGCCCCGGTTGGCTTGCATCGTCTGGTAAAGGCGGATTTATCAGGTATTCGCACCCCTAGTTCGCGACCAAGCATCTTGAAATGGTTGGCTAGCCGCCCCGCATCGGTTCGGGGCGGCGCTGCAAGCGCATCGTCCCGGACGATGTGTCGTAGAAAGACGACATCCTCGGCGACCCGTGACCAGCCTCCCAGGATCTGGAGCATCAGTCGTTCGATAGTGCTCGACGGTTCCAGAGCCTCCGCCGCGATCCTCTGCTGGCGTTCAATGTCGTATCTAACACGGTCAGGGTCGAACGGTGTACTCATGTCGATAGACTACGGCGCACGCAGTCGCTTCGCTGCGGGTTAGGCGGTGGCTAGCCTTCACGTGGTGGGCCTCAGTAAAACTATGATGGGGCACTAGTGCGCCACATATATCACCGGGGCCCATTCGCTAGTAGGGCCGAAATTCTCTGGCTCGCTTGACTGCTGAAAGCACCGGTGCGGGAAGTTCGTGCACTGCTCGTTCGATCTCTTTCGCGTGTTTGGTCATGCGTGTCCGTGCAATCCACGGTGACCACATGAGATGGCTGAGTTGTTCTGCAGCGGCGCGGACGTATCGACTCATTGCTGTGTTGATAGCGCCAGCTTCGTCGTAGCCGTCCTTTTCCTCGACATCGGTGTCGCTGAGGAGGCGCGCTGCAGTGGCAAGTTGGATGTACAGCGCGAGTGGTCTGCGCGGCACCCTAGCGATGATCGCGGCAGTCTCCAGTTCACGGACACTATCCTTGAACTGCTCGAACGATGTATCAGAGGTCGACACCCCTGCCCATCGGTTGCGCTCTGTGCTTGCAAGGCGTCGGAGGACTTCGCTGCGTAGCTGGCGGCGTTGCTGGCTGCCGATCAGGTACTGACCTGCGAAGGATCCGATACCGAGAGCACCGATGATTGAGGCCACACCACTGATATCCATCTCGTAAGAGTATTCGGGTCGACAAACTGAGCGACTCAAGCGGTTACGGACGGCAGCCTCGAAGCACGTCCAAATTCAGGTGCTGCGGGAGCATACGTTGCGGCCTTCCGATATTCTCACCACTCCAAGGAGCCGCTTCCCTCGGCATAATCATGGCTTGATGGAACCGATCAACATCGCGCAATGCGAGCTTACGGAGCAAGCTCTGTAGCCACTCGGTCGTTGACGCAGTTGTCCGTGCGGGTGCGATCGGTGTAATGGCAGTCCACTCCGTGACAAAACCGAGAGAGTTACATGACGATTGTTGCCCAACAAGACTCGGAACAGGAGCAAGTCGATCATCGCGTTCGCCCTCAGCAGAGACGTGCACAACGTACCCGTGACGCCGTGATTGCGGGCGCGGCCCGCACCATCGCATGCGACGGAAAGCGGCGTCACCGTTAACGATCTGATAGCGGCTGCGGGATTACCTAAAGGGGGGCATGTATATCCATTTCCTATCCGAGGACGTAGTCGTTCAGGCGGCAATCGACGAAGCAATTCGGCGATGTCATTTTCTCTGAGCTCCCCGCCTACTCGGGGGAGACTCGGCGGCCACTTTTCGAGACTTGGTCGGCAAGTGCTTCAGGTCTGCGAGGCGATATGGTCTTACGGGAAACGGCCGTGCGGTGGACAGGCCTCTACTAGAGCACGCTGCACGAGCTTCTACGCACGATCCTCTCCGTTCCGCAGTCCTGGCGACCCTAACCGGCAACGGCAGTCGGCATCGGTCGACACTGCCGATACCTTCATGGCAATCAATCGCACCCAAATTTGCATATTCCTTCGAATTTTGTCGTCATCTCCCAAGGCGACTCAACGCAAATATTGCCGATCCGGTGAGAGAAGTTCAGGGTCCTCTGAAGTGGTGTATGAAACGAGAGGTGCCGGTGTCATAGCCGCCCCAGACGTGCGCCAAGATGTGTAGGTGACCACCTCGCAAACGCCGGGCCCAGCAGGCAAGAATTTCGACCCCTCAACGGATCCGGCACGAGTTGTCACTGCCGCTCCGGTGGTGCCGATGGAACGGCAGATGGCACTCGGGCGACTTGTAGTGATTGGAACCGGTATAACTATATCGGTCGGCGGCTTCCTATTCCTTCTGTTCACATGGACGCAGGCACATCTTGGAGCCGGCGAGTTCTTCACTGCGGCCGGAAAAGTCGATGGCGACATCCTGTTCAGCGCAGCGCGGACATCGCTGACAATGTTAACGGTGATTGGCCTTGGAGGTGCCGCTTTTCTGGCGTATCGGCGGCAGCGTGTCACCGAACGAGCTCAAGAGATTGCAGTACGAACACTCGGCATCTCAACCGAAGCTCAAGCAACCGCGGCGCGGGCTCAGGCGACGTCCGCAGAGGCTCAACGAACTGCCGCGGAAGCGCTCCGTCTTAGTCAGCAGCAGTTTGAGCACACAGCCGAGCGTGCCCTGCGAGAGAGATACACCGAGTCTGCCGAGCAACTCGGGTCGAGCAAGTTTGCCATTAGGTTGGCAGGCGTCTACGGGATTGCAGCGCTTGCCGACGGGTGGCACAAGTTTGGTGACGATTCTGAACGGCAGGTTTGTGTCGACCTGTTATGTGCTTATCTTCGAACAAATACGATCCCGCGTGAACAGATCTCCCCTAGAGGAGCGGAGCAAGAGGTATTGCCCGATCGATTGAGACAAGAAGAGCAAGAGGTTCGCGCGACGATTGTTGGTATCATCCGGCAGCACCGCGCACTCGCAAAGCCCCCGGAGATAACGGCCGGGCCTCAGGCGACGACTGACTGGTCGAGTTGCAATCTGCGTCTCACAAGCGCCATGCTCGCGAAAGTGTTCTTGGCTGGGACAAATCTCGCTGGCGCGCAACTAGGCTCTGCCAACTTATCCGGAGCCAACCTGGCGGGCGCGAACTTGGCGAACGCGCAAATGCGTCGCACGAGACTGGTCAGCGTCAAGCTTGAGCAGGCAATTCTCTCTGGTGCCAATCTTACTGCCGCGAAGGTTGCCAACGGTAAGTTGACCGATGCAAGGCTCGATAGGGCGATTTTGAAGTACGCCGACCTGACAGGGGCGGTTCTAACGTCAGCAGATCTCCAAGCTGCTGATCTATCCGGTGCAACACTGACCGATGCAGACTTTACCGATTGTGAACTTAGCGGAGCCGACTTGACAGACGCTGAACTGAGCCGAGCAGAGTTTGGTGGAGCTGTTCTCACGGACGCTTGCCTGAGTGGCGCGGACTTGACGAGCGCCCGTTTGGGCGGGGCGCAGCTCACTCGTGTCGACTTGACTGATGCAAAGTTGGCCAATCATGAGCTCACCAGCGCAAACCTGGTGGGTGCCCAAATGGCTGGTGTCGATCTATCCGGTGCCTTTCTGACCGGTGCTGACCTTACCGACGCTTACCTTGCGAACGCAGACCTCTCCGGAGCCGATCTTTCGGGTGCTGTTTTGTCGGGTGCAGTCTTGTCTGGCGCGAATTTGGCTGGCACGTACTTCTCGGATACCGCGTACACGCAATCGACTGTTTGGCCGCAAGAGACTCCCGACGGTGTGGAGCTTGTAGAAGATGCGGGCAGTGCGTCCTAGACGGCACAAAGTACGCCGGACACGGGAACGTGAGCATGGCGATGCGGCAGAGTGTCACGACCGCCGGGGTGCGGGCATTGGGATGCGTGTCCGTGGCCATGAAGGTTTACATGTCCGCTGACAAAGGTGTCGGAGATCTACGGCATATTCGAGGCCCGATGGGAATCCAAGGACTGGCCGGCGGGGTGGTGCTGACTGCGGCGGTAGCTCGTTCAGGCGGCGAAGCCACAGGCTTCGAGGGTGTCTAGCTTTGTCCAGGTTGCCGCGGTCATGGTCTTGCTGATATCTGCGGTCGGCGACTGACCTTCCGAAGGGCTTCCCTTAAGCGATGGCATGGACGAATAAGCGATGGCATGGACGAAGTTGGGCCCGCTAGATCCAGCGTGTGAGTTGCCGTGTTCGACCACTCCCTTGGCGGCGTGAGGTTGGATCGCGATCATGTGCTGTGGTGGCGGTGTTGCACAGCTATCTGATTCAGGATTTGCACGTGTGGGCCGGCGAACTGCGGACGATAGGGATTGAGAACGACGGTGAATCCTTCATGATGCCCGGAGACATTGGGCGGCCGGTCGCCTATATCGCTGCGCAGATCGCCCAGACGAATCAGCTTCGCTCGGTCTCGGACGCGGAACTGCCTCCGTCTCTCGGAGATGTACGAGTTCGTCAATTTGTCCATCCCTTTCGGGAGGGGAATGGCCGCACGAAGAGGGAGTTCGATGACCTACGGTTGTCCGAGTCGGGGCGTGGGGTGCCATTGAGCTGACTGAACTGCATCGCGCAGCCATTTTGCGCGTGCCGAGCAGGTCATCGACCCGCTCCGAACGATGTGAGCGAGGATCGCCGACGACGATCCGGCGTACCTTCTCGGGCGTGACGTTACTTGAACGGCGGTCACCGCCATTGGTGCTGATGCGTGAACATCGCAGTCCACGGCGATTGCAATCGCACGGGCAAATGCTCTACTGCGCGGTGCGTCCGCGGCTTATCCTTGTTTCGTTGTTGAGGTCCCAAACGGTACGAGGTAGCTCGTCACTTTGAGCAGTGGTGGCGTCGAATGTCCGTGGCGGTCCGTTTACACGTTGCCGGACCATACGGGAGCCCGGTGGACCGGGATCAGGTCGACGGAGGTCATCGTTTACTCATCACTTTGGGGCGCACCCGGGTGGATTCACGCGGACGCCGATGGTCATTCGATTCGCCGAACATCCAGCTCAGCGGGTCAATGGTGGACGCGGGTGCATCCACTTGAATTGTTATCTCTAGTACAGCGGGTCCGGGGTTCGAATCCCTGATGGCGCACACCAAGTGCCCCTGAACAGCATATTCGCTGCTCAGGGGCACTTTTTGTTGTCTGGGTACGCGTAGGCGACCGCAAGCTTCGCAAGAATGGACAACTCTGTGACCTGCGGGTTCTCAAGCGGCGTAGGGCGTTTCGGAGACTTGATTCCCAATTGCGAATACTGGGAGTCAGGTTCGGGCTTCCTCCCTGCTGACCTGCGAGTTGTGTGCCGGATTCGCACCGCGGGGTAGCTGATGGACGCCTGTGGACGCTTGAGTCATCATTTACTCATCTTTTTGAGCCCTCAGAACCGAACGCGGCCAATACCCGTAGGCATCCTGCGGGAGGTGTTCGAGCAGTATCGGCATTGAGACGACGGACGAGCACGAGAAGAAATTGGCAATTCCTGCGGTGTCGAGACGGTTCTCGTGTTCGGTGGTGCCCACCTCGGGAAGTTCGAGGGTGTTGTTCAGTCCGCAGTCACCACGTGGAAATGATGGCTGCACCGACGGCTCGACGAGCTACATGTCGACAGGTGCCGCCGCGAGAACCGACGCCAGGCACCGGGCTTCGAAGATCGAGCGGCGAGGTAGCTGCCGACGTCCGGGGTCAGTGCCCAGGTCAGGAGGAGGTCCGGAGCTCAGCGAGGCCGACCGCCGGGATCGAATCGTGCGGATCGGATCGGATCGGACTGGCAAGAGGTGCCCTGCTGGTGCACCCCTCGACAGTGACTCCCCGACACAGGGTTTTGGCGATTGACTGGTCCATGTGAGTCGCGCTGAGCGCGAACGATCCGACGCGAGACGAGGAATGTGATGACCGATCGACCCAGGCAGGTAGGAGGTGGGCGGTCGATGTTCGGAGATTTCGCTCCGAAGCTCGCTGAGCTCACCGACGACGTACTTTTCGCGGACGTGTGGAACAGGCCCGAGCTCGCCGCCCGTGACAGGAGTCTGGTGACTGTGGCCGTACTCGCGGCGGGAGGCGACACCGCGCAGCTCGAGTTCCACCTCGGCCGCGCGATCGAGAACGGCGTGACGCAGAGCGAACTGATCGAGACGTTGACGCACGTGACGCTGTACGCGGGCTGGCCCAAGGGTATGGCGGCCATGGGCGTTGCCAAGAAGCTCTTCGGTGAGAATGGCAGCTCGGACGCGTCCTGAGGTCCAGCCCCTCTTGGGTAGGTATACGACAGAAAGTAGGCCCTCGATGAACATCGAACCCGCAGTTCCCACCACCAAGAACCCCGCCGAGCAGTTCGCCGGCGATGTGTGGCTGGACCCGATCGCGATGCCGCACGAAGCGAATCAGACGATGGTCGTTGCGACGGTTCGATTTGCACCCGGCGCTCGCACGGCCTGGCACTCACACGAGAACGGACAGTACCTGCGCGTCACGCAGGGAATCGCGCGATTCGGAAGCCGCGACGGCACGATCATCGAGGTTCATCCAGGCCAGACCCTCTACACCCCTCCCGGCGAAGAACATTGGCACGCAGCAGCTCCCGGCGTGTACATGGAGCACATCGCGATGCTTCAGAACGGTGAGGATCCGGCCACCACGACGACGTGGGCCGAGCACATCACCGATGAGCAGTACGAGGGCCGCTGATCGCAGCGGGGCCCCAACGATCGAGTCGGTCTCGTCGAGGACGTGGGAGGTATTCCCTGACAGGGGATCCCACTGTCCGGTTCGTCCGAACAACTCATGTCTCATCCAGCCGAAAACGTAAAGAGGTAAGCATGGTGAAGAAACTCTTGATCTCCTGGGTCGCAGCAGTCGGACTGTTGATCACGACCGCCGCCTGCTCGCAAGCATCGGACGAGGCAGGTAGTGACGGCCTGACCGGCGAGTGGCGGATGACCTCGCTCGAGGTCGGAACAGAGGGCGATCTGACACCCACACCGTATTCGGGGCAGGTCATCTTCACGGACGAGACGATGTCGGTACAGGCGATGAACCCGGACACGTCCGCGCCGGACACCCCCTTGACGGTCCAGGGATACGAGGCATACTTCGGTGACCTCACCACCGACGCTGATGCCGGAACCCTCACCGTCACAGTGGAATCGGCGGCAGTGCGCGATTTGATCGGGCAGACGTTCGAGCGGAACTACGAGGTCGACGGTGACACCCTGGTGCTGACACCGCGCGATCCCGCCGAAAGATTTCGCGTGACCTACGAACGACAGTCCGCGTCGTGACGGCATCGGCCGTGCGGAGCCGAGTCTTTTCAGGTCTGGTCGCGGCGTCCTCGGTTCTCGCGCTGGCGGCCTGTTCCGCCGGGACAGCCTCGGAGTCGACGGCTGAAAGGTCCAGCTCCACCAGCGCGAGCGTCACGATCCCGAATGTCACCAGTGCGAGTGTCCCCGCCACGGTCGACGCTGCGAACGAGCAGGTCGAGAACGGAGAAGCCATGCAGATCGACTTCCAGGTCGGCGAACGGATCGTCGTCGGAACGTTGAACTACACCGCGGCCAGCCGTGACCTCGTGGCCCAACTCCCGCTGACGCTGAATCTGTCCGACCACGGTTCGGTCGAGAAGACCGGGCCGCTGCCGGCAGAGTTGTCGACCGACGGAGCGCCAGGCAGCGCAGACCCGAACCCGGGCGACATCGGCTACTACGCACCGGGAAACGACTTCGTCCTCTACTACGGCGATCAGAGCGAGTTCCCAGGCATCGTCATTCTTGGCAGCATGGACGAAACAGGTTCGGACACTGTCGGTTCCATCGACGGTGATGTGACGGTGACCGTTTCACGTTCGGAGTAGCTCACTGCTGCGCAATCGGCACACATATCCCATCGATCAGACGGCTTCATCGGCCCCGATGGGATATGACGCGTCGGGCCTAGGGTGCGCAGATCTCGAGATCCTTGGAGTATCGAGGCGGTATTCAGCTCCAGTCGAGCAGGAACCGAGCGTTGATTGGCAACCCGTTCTCCACAGACGGTGCGCCAATATTCGCGAATACCGAAGAAGAGTTGAGAGACAAAACCTTTCGCGGGCTGTTGATCTGGGGAATGTCGGTGATCGCCATCGCCCCGCTAGTGGCCTGGATTCTCTCCGTTCTGCCGACCTGATCACGGACGGGCTCCGAGTCCACCGCAACAGGGCCGGAACGCAAGACCACGGAGCACGTACTCGCAGGGCCTCCCTCGCACGCTGACGACGCTCTACCGTCGAGGGTAAGGACCTGGCGCGGTATCTACGAGATGACGTGAGCTGTGATCGCGTGCCGTAGTTGTAACGGTAGGACAGAGAGAAGGAATTCGTGTCGCGTGTATTGATCACCGGATCGACCGACGGCATCGGCCGCGCCGCTGCCGAATCGCTGCTCGATGCCGGACATGAGGTGGTTGTTCACGCCCGCACACGGCAACGGTTGTCCGCCGTGGAGGACCTGACCTCCCGCGGTGCGTTCGGCGTTGTCGGCGACCTCGCTCACCTGGACCAGGTTCAGGACGTCGCTGAGCAAGCACACCGTATCGGTTCCATCAGCGCTGTCATCCACAACGCCGGTGTCATCGACGGGGCCTCGCTTCTGCCGGTCAATGTTGTGGCACCGTACGTGCTCACCGCCCTGCTTCGCGATCCGGGGCGGCTGGTCTTCCTCAGCAGCAGCATGCACCGGAGCGGGCATGCTGACCTCGTCGGCGCGGACTGGTCCGGATCGAAGGAAACGGCCTCGTATTCGGACAGCAAGCTGCTGATCACCACGCTCATGGCCGCGGTGGCCAGGCTGTGGCCCTCGGTGCTGGCGAATGCGGTCGATCCCGGTTGGGTGCCGACCAAGATGGGCGGACCGTCTGCCAGCGATGATCTCGAACTCGGCCACGTGACCCAGGCATGGCTTGCAATCACCGACGATTCGCAGGCTCATGTCTCGGGGCGCTACTGGCACCACCAGCGCACCGAAGCGCCCCACCCCGCGGTGCACGACGAACGATTCCAGAACGAACTGCTCGCTGCTCTCGCTCAGCACACCGGAATCGACCTGCAGCACAGCTAGATCGACCTGAAGGAGAACACCCTCATGACCGTCACGTACGACTTCACCGGCAAGACCGCATTCGTCACCGGTGCCAGCGCCGGAATGGGCGCGGCAACGGCCCGCGCGTTCGCCGAAGCCGGTGCCGAAGTCGCCATTGTCGACCTCGACGGGGACGCTGCCCAGCACCTCGCAGACGAGTTGAACGCCAATGGTTTCACGGCGATTGCAGTGCAGTGCAACGTCTCCGACGAGGATCAGGTTGCCGCGGCAGTCCAGGCCACCGTCGAGGCTTACGGCACCCTGGACATGGCGTTCAACAATGCCGGAATCATGCTTCCGCCCGTCGATTCCGCAGACGAAACTGCCGACGCATTCGACAAGATCGTTGCCGTGAACCTACGGGGTGTGTGGGCGTCGATGAAGCACGAACTCGTACAGATGCGTGAGCAGGGGTCCGGTGCCATCGTGAACTGCTCCTCGCTCGGTGGTCTGGTCGGCGGAGCTGGTCGCGCCACGTATCACGCAACCAAGCACGGCGTCATCGGTTCCACCAAAAGCGTTGCGCTGCAATACGGCCAGCATGGAGTGCGAGTCAACGCGGTGTGCCCCGGAACCATCAGTACACCCATGGTCGAACGAATGATCGCGGGCGGAGAGCTCGATTCCGACGCTGCCGCGAGCGGCGTTCCGTTGGGGCGGCTCGGGCGGCCGGAGGAGATTGCGTCGGCAGTGCTGTGGCTGTGTAGCGATGCCGCGAGCTACGTCACCGGCGTGGCTTTGCCCGTCGATGCGGGGTACACCGCGCAGTAGAGCTCGGCCACCGTCCACGGACTCGTGGGGTGGTCCACAGACCACTGTTCAGCTCGACCTTTCGGGACCTTTACAAATCGACCAACCCCGAACGTATCGCGCAGAATTCCGACGTGTTCGATTTCGAGCTCGACGACGACGAGCTGGCCGCCATGGATGCTCTCGACCGAGGTGTACGCGGGGGACCCGACCGCGACGGGGTGGACCCGACAACATTCGACGTCGAGATCACCGAACCCTGACCGCCATGCGTGCCGGGGGCTACGTTCAAGCCTCTGCGTGTTGCGCGGCCCATGATCCGAGTAGATGCAAGCGTTCGGCGCTCGGCGAGCCTGGCTCCGCGGTGTAGACCATGAGGATGGATCCGGGATCAGCGGTGACGACGAGCTCCTCGTAGGCGAGGTGAATTTCGCCAACGAACGGGTGGTTGAAACGCTTCTTGCCCGCCCCGTGCGTCCGGACGTTGTGGGCACCCCACAACGTCCGGAATGTCTCGTCGCGCGTGGAAAGTTCACCGACGAGATCCTGGAGGCCCTTGTCGTGAGGGTCGCGTCCGGCCTCGGCACGCATGATGGATACACACATTTCGGCGAAGGTGTCCCAGTCGGGGTAGAACTCCCGGGACAACGGATCGAGGAATTGGAATCGAGCGAGGTTGGGCGTTCGTCCACCGTCTCCGATTATCGGGGCGTAGAACGCCCTACCGAGTTCGTTGGTCGCCAGCAGGTCTTGACGCTGATTGCGAACGAAAGCAACGCCTTCCGTTATCGAGTCCAGCGCCCACTGCAGACTGATTCTCTGGTTGATCGGGCGCGAGGCTTTGCGACGTGGGCGGCCGGAGTTCGGAATTCCGTCAGCGGCTCGTGCGAGGTCGAGTAGATGTGCGTGTTCAGTGTCGTCGAGCTGCAGGGCGCGTGAGAGTGCATCGAGCACGGACGCCGACGCACCGCCGATCGCGCCGCGCTCGATGCGTGCGTAGTACTCGACGGAGAGGCCGGCCAGGGACGCGACCTCGCTGCGTCGCAGTCCGGCGACCCGGCGGTTGATTCCGCCTACGATGCCGGCCGCGTCGGGCGTCAGCCGGGCCCGGCGCGTCATGAGGAACTCACGTACCTCGGCTTTGTTGTTCATAAATCCAAGGTTAAGGCTGAGCGTGACCTCGCGCGAGGCCCTGTCGGGGCACCCTTCGCGACGACGCCGGCCGTGAAGCCCCGGGGAGTGAGGCTCCTGGCGTTCATCGGTGCGCTGGGTTCACGGCGTACGCACCGCGATCGTGTCGAAAGACTCAATGCTGCAGGGATTTCCGCGCAGGCGATCCAGCGCGTGCAGTCACCTCTCGGACTCGATCTGGATGCGCAGTCGCCGGAGGAAACCGCGGTATCCATTGCGGCGCAGAAAGCCGCCTGTGCACGCACATCGTGTGCGTGCACAGGCGGTATTCGTTCTATCGTTGTGCCGGGCTGATCAGGCCAGTGTCGCCGTGTCGATGACGAATCGGTATCGGACGTCGGAGGCGAGCACGCGCTCCCAGGCGTCGTTGATCTTGTCGGCGGAGATGACCTCGATCTCGGCACCGAGATGGTGCTCGGCACAGAAGTCGAGCATTTCCTGGGTCTCGGCGATGGAGCCGATAGCGGATCCTGCGAACGTCCTGCGAGAGGGAATGAGCGAGAAGATCTGCAGCGGAAGTGGTTCCGCAGGAGCCCCCACGTTGACCATCGCGCCGTCGACGGCGAGCAGCGACAGGTGTGCGTTCAGATCGATTGGGGCGCTGACGGTGTTGATGATCAGATCGAACGTGGACGCGAGCGTCTCGAAGGTGTCGGGGTCGCTGGTGGCGTAGTAGTGATCTGCTCCCAGACGAAGTCCGTCTTCCTGCTTCTTCAGCGACTGCGAGAGCACGGTGACCTCGGCACCCATGGCATGGGCGATCTTGACGGCCATGTGGCCCAATCCGCCCATACCGACCACGGCGACCTTCCTGCCGGGTCCGGCACCCCAGTGGCGGAGGGGGGAATAGGTGGTGATGCCGGCGCAGAGGAGTGGCGCGGCGGCGTCGAGGGCGATGCCCTCGGGGATCTTGACGACGAAGTGCTCAGTGACGACGACCTGCTGGGAGTAGCCGCCCTGGGTTGTGGTGCCGTCGCGGTCCGTGCTGCCGTAGGTCTGGATGTTGCCGACGAGGCAGTACTGCTCGAGTCCTTTGACGCACTGGGCGCACTCGCCGCAGGAGTTGACCATGCAGCCGACTCCGACGCGATCGCCGACGGCGTGTTTGGTGACCTGGGAGCCGATCTCGGCAACGATGCCGGCGATTTCGTGTCCGACGACCTGGGGGTAGCTGATCGGTCCCCATTCGCCGCGTGCGGTGTGGATGTCGGAGTGGCAGATGCCGGCAAATTTGATGTCGATGCGGACGTCGTGAGGTCCGACGGCACGGCGCTCGATTGTGTTGGGGGAAAGTGGCTTGTCGGCTGCGGTGGCGGCGTAGGCCTTTACGGAAGTTGTCATACTTCGATACAACAACAGCGGACCCGATCGAACCAGTGTCTGATGAGAGGTGTACCGAAAGGGCACCCCATGGTTGTCTCAGTCCGGGAACAGAAAGGTCCATGATCCCCGGTGCCGTCATGACGTTGGAGACTACGGCGAGCAGGTCGAGGTGATCCGCGGCATCGTCGGTGACCGACAGCTTCCAGTGTGGTGGAACCATCAACGGGGCAACACAGTTCGAGGGCTAGCTGACGTGCGTCGGGCAGTGAGATTCGTTCGGCGTCGTCATTTCCGCAGAAGTCATCGATGGCCGGGCGGATCTTTGTCGCTGCTGCCGACGCCACGCCTTGTCACGGAAATCCTCGGTATGGAAACGGGGGAAGTCCTGGTCATTGCGTGCAGTCGGATATTCGAAATACACAATGCAGCAAAGATATTGGGGCTCCTCAACGGTCGAATTTGCGGTGATCCACAGCGTCTCGTTCAACTCGACATCGTCAGGGACCAGGGAGGCGAGGTCGCCTTTCTCGCTGCGTATAGGCGCGGTTGAACACCGGTGCCGTCGAGGGATAAGTACTGTGGTCGCACTATTGGCCCTGTCGGGCGGGGGCTGCTGCGTTTCGGGCCCTCTGGAGCACAACGTTGGACGTGGTTCGACACCGACGTCGGACCACGTCCAACCATCCTGAGCTCCGGATCGTCGTCGGCAGTTTCACAGTCCAGACGACCGCCGCGCTGCGACGCGTTCGGTCAGCGAACTTCGACTTCGTGGCCGGCGACCGACTGCGACGGTGCAGACGCAGCATCGCTATCCCGACGTGCCCGGTCGATGATCACGAGCGCGGCCAGCGGAACCACGAGCAACACTGCGAACAGTGCACCTACGACGGGAATCGCGGCGGGTCCGTATTCGCTGATCGCTTGCGCTGTGACCCATGTGCCGACGGCGGTGCCGAGGTTGAACATCGACGTGCACAGCGATGTGGCCAGAGTCGGCGCGCCCTCTGCGAATCGGACGGCCATCGACATGAGCACGGGGTTCGTGCCCAGGCCGGCCATTCCCGCGACAGCGAGAAGGGCGATCGATGGCGTAGCGAAAGATGAAAAGACGCTCAGTAGTCCGAGTGCGATCACGACGATGACGCCACCGTTCAGCGCGGTGACGTAGGGCGCGCGGTCTGCGAACCGACCGCTGTTGAGGGTGCCGGTGACGGCACCGACGCCGAAGATAGTGAGACCCAGGGGGAGGAGTCCGACGGCCAGGCCGGAGCGTTCTGTGAGCAGTGGTGCGATGAACGAGTAGGTGGACATGACGGCCGTCGAGATCAGCACGCACGCTGCCATGACCACCCAGAGTCTTCCGGTGGCGACCGCTGCGAGTTGCGAGCGAAGAGGGATGACCGTCGATACCGAACGACCACTGGGAACGAAGCGGGCGATAGGCACCGATGCGAGTACGGCAAATACCGCGAGGATCCAGAACGGGCCGCGCCAACCTACGAGCTGGCCGGCAACAGAGCCGAGGGGCACCCCGATCACCGTCGCGAGAATGCCTCCACTGAGGACCAGACCAATGGCGCGCGCACTGGCGTTCGGTCCCGCAACGCGGGACGCGACAGATGCGGCGAGCGACCAGAATGCGCCCGTTGCGAGCGCGGTCACGAAGCGAGCCACGAGGATGACGGACAGGTCGTCTGTGAGTGCGACGACGATGTGTCCGGCGGAATAAACAGCGAGCGCGAGCAGAAGTGTCGTTCGTTCGGGCATCTCGAGTGCCGCCACCGCGATCAACGGGGTGGCGATCATGCCGATCGCGAACGCAGTGACCAGGAGTCCGGCCTCGGAGATGCCGATGGCGAGGTTGGAGGCGATATCGGGCAGGAGTCCGGCAACGACGAATTCCGACGTGCCCATGAGGAACGTACCCATTGCGAGGACGTAGACGAGGAACGGCAAGGACTTTCGTTCACTGGTGGAATTGGACACAGCTGAGTTCTTTCGGGTGGGGTTCTGTTGTTTCGAGCTCGTACCGAGCGCAGGCGAGATCGGCGTCCGACTCTGGGTGCGATGCTTACTCATTGCCAGTAGGCGCAAACGTCCTGGATTGATCCGTCTTCGACACTATTGCCCACGACGCGCAGCTAGAAGGCACTGACAGGGAACCCCACCTGTGTCGACCGAGTAGATGGAGCGCAGCGCGGCGGGTGGCGGGGATGCCGAGATTCGAGTTCGCTTCATCCGCTCGGATGATGAGAGCGCAATCTGTTCGCAATCAACAGTTTTGACCGGACAGTGCTTATGATCTTGATGACCGGGAGCAGATCGACGGAAGTCATCTTCTACTCATCACTTTGGGTCGTACTCGCATAAACGCAGACGGACGCAGGTGGTCATTCGATTTGCCGAACACTCAGCTCAACGGGCCGACGATGGACGCCGATACATCCACCTGAATTGTTATCTCTAGTACAGCGGTCCGGGGTTCGAATCCCTGATGGCGCACACCAAGTGCCCCTGAACTGCTTAATTGCTGTCATGCGCACTTTTTGTTGTCTGGGAAGGTCAAGACGTCTGGAAGCAGGACGAGGAGTTTCCGATCGACGCCGACCTCGACATCATCACCGCCCACGGCTCCCTCGATGTGCGCGCTGCGTCGATCGATTGGGATGACGACGCCGCCCTCAGCGCCGGCGATGGTCGATTTCGGGACGGCGGTTTCTGCTCGACGCGGTGGTGATCGTGACCGTCATGAGGAAAGTGCAGTTGTCGGCCAGTGGGCCGGCTTGCTCAGCCCCCGGACGTCGCGGCTGGCCGCTAGCGGCGCGAGGCTGGCGACCAGAAGTGCCGAGCCGATGAACATCGACGCCGGTCCGCCGGCAGCGGCGACCGACAGCCCCGCTGCTGGTGGGGCCAGCGGCGCAAGTCCGAGCGAGAAGACTCCACCGGCGGCGTTGACGCGTGCTTGGAGGTGTGTGGGCGTTACCGACGCGATGAAGGCGGAGATGCCGGCGTTGTTGGCGGGGAGCAGCACGATGCCGGCGGCGAACAGCGCACCGATCAGGACCACATTTGTCGTCAATCCCATCGGGGCGACGATGACGGCCAACGCCAAGCCCGTGGACATCGTCAACCGCCCGGTGCGGAAGGTCGCAACAATTCGCCCCGCCGCAACTGCGCCGATCAGACCTGCGGCGGCGGCTACCGTGTCGATGAGACCGATGGCCACCGGGTTCACGCCATCTCGGATCAGCCGCAAGGTCACAGCGGTGAAGACGTATGCCAAGGCGAAGTTGAACATTCCTCCCCACATCAGGATTGCGCGCACCGAACTGTGTCGCCACACGAAAACGAAGCCGTCGCGTGCGTCGCTCAGAAAGGACCTGCTCGGTTGATCCGACGTTCTCGTCGTCGTCGGCAATCGGCTCGAGAGGAGCCCAAATGTCAGGTAGCTGATCGCGTCGACGATGAACGGCACACTGCGCGCAATCGAGTACAGCGCCCCACCCAACGGTGGGCCGATCAAAGTCGCAAGGTGCTCCCGTACCTGAATGCGTGTGTACGCCAACGGAAGCTGGCCTATCGGAACCGCGTGCCGAATTGCTGCTGATACCGCAGGACCGACGAACGCGTCGGCCACCCCGATCGCCAACCCGGCGAGCACCAGATGGATCAGACTCAGTGCGTGGGTGAGCGAGGCGGCGGCGACGCTCGACATCGACACGGTTGCAGCAACATTGGCGACAGTGAGCGTCCGACGGTGAGGCCACCGGTCGACGAGCGGACCGGACACCAGCCGCCCCAGCAGCTCGCCGGTCAGGACGCCGGTGGCGGCCAGGCCTGCCAAGAACGTCGAGCCGGTCAAGGCAAAGCCGACCAGGGGGAATACCAATGTGCTCATCGACGAACCCACACCGGAGAGCACACCGCCGGTCCACAGGATCAGGAAGGACCGGTTCCGGTGCAGTGCAGACTCGTCGACGCCCTTGCTCGAATCCACCAGGTCTGTCCTCCTGTCGCCAGTGCACCGTATACCGGTATGCCGGCCAGGGCACCGCCGATCACTCGCCCGCGGTACGAAGCCAGGCTCAGACGCTAGTGCGCTCTGTGTCAGGTTCGAGGATTCTGCGCGGCGTGGCCGCACCGCATGCTCGCTCAGGTATCAAGAGGCTCTCAGTTACCAAGAGGCTCAGGCATGGCCCAGGATTGCTGGTTTCTCAGGAGTTGCTGGACGGTGTGGTGTGGACCGTGAATGACCCGAGCCTCGGAAGCATCACTGCCATGAGCACGGACGCGGTCCCGAGTGCGATCAGTGCTCCGGTGAGCCCGCCGAACACGGCACCGAGGGCGACGACGACGAGGGGGCACAGGAATTCGCCGGTGAACATGGCGGCCGTCCACGCTCCGGTGCCGCGGGCTCGCTGAGCGTAGTCGAGGTCGCTGACAACCCAGTGGAGCAACGTCGGAAGCAGCAGTCCACATCCGGCCGAAGCGATGATGCCACCAACCGCGACGAACAGGGGATTCGATGCCAGTCCGACGACGGCCAGGCCGATACCGGATGCACCGAATGCAATGGGCAACAACATCTTCGGACCGGCGTCGGAAAGTCGACCGAAAGTGAGCGCGGCAAGTGCCGTAGCCAGCGCGACTAGCGCACTCACGATGCCGATGGTAGCTGTGTTGTTCACACCGACGGCGTCGAGTTTGATCGGAATCTGCACGATCGGTGTGTAGAACACGGCCCCGCCGAACAGTGTGACGGCCAACGGTTTGAGCAGAGGCCGCCATCGAATCGACGCAACCAGGTCTTGCATCGTGGTCGTGGAACGAGGCTGCCACAGCATGATCGGGGTGAGGATCGCGAAGACGACTCCGACGGTGTAAAGCCAGAACGGAGTTCTCCAGTCGTTCTGTGCAAGTGCGCCGCCGAGACCGATGAAGACCACGGCCGACAAACTCGTGAACACCACCTGCAACCCGAAGTAGCGAGCGCGGTCCTTGCCGGAGAAGTAATCAGCGATCAGTGTGGTGCAAGAGGTCATGATGGCGGCTTCGGCAACGCCGACACCGAGTCTCGACGCCACGATCAACGGGAGTGAGTCCAAAAAGAACGGGGCGATTCCGAACAGCGAGTAGACGACGAGCGCGACAGTCAGCAGTCGGATGCGGCCCACCTTGTCGATCACCCGTCCCGCGCCGAGCGCGAGCAAACCGATCATCAGCGCAGGCGCAGTGATGGTCAGGGGAACCAAGGCTTCGACGCCGGGTGTGTCGGCAAACTCGTCGAGCATCTGCGGTTGAATCGGGGCGAGCAACACCGCACCGAGCACCGGCAGGCAACTCATCGAGACCAACAGAATTCCCTGGGTGCGACCTGGCGTCCTCTGCTGCACACCAGGTTCGGAACCGAGTTGAGTCATGTAGATCTCCCTGAATCGTACGAAGGACCTCGAGTGAGGTGGGTCACGCATCGCCGCTAAGTGTGTGTCGGTGTCGGTGATCAGGGAAATCGAATGTGTTGACACCGCATATCAGTCCGAGTGATACATCTCGAGCCTCCCCACGTCAGCGACGTCGAGGTGGGGTGCGGCGGGTCGGGTGCACAGCTGAGCACCCTTGTTATGATGGACGACATAATCAGAGCCGACCCGAGAGGTGGCACCATGCCGAGACGGTCGACCGCACGCGAAGACATGCTGCGCAGCGCCATCGCGTTGTTCAAACAGAGGGGCGTCGAGGCAACGTCCGTCGCCGACGTCCTGGAACATGCGGGTGCTCCGCGAGGCTCGGTCTACCACCATTTTCCGCAGGGTCGACCACAGCTGGTGGAAGAGGCGACCCGAGCGGCCGGTACCTTCATGGGTTCGATGATCTCGGCAGGATTGACAACCCTCGGTCCGCTGCGGACGGTTGAAGCGATCATTTCCGGATTTCGCGGCGAGTTACTGGCCACCGATTTCGCATCGGGGTGTCCGGTGGCCTCCGTCGCTATCGAAGGGCCTCAGAGTCCGGCCGCACTCGCTGCCGCGGGGGAGTCGTTCACCTCGTGGGAGGACACGATCGCGGCGTCACTGTGGCAGCACGGTATCGATCAGGAACGCGCCCATGGGTTGGCCACCATGGCACTCTCGGCTATCGAGGGCGCCTTGCTGCTGTGCAAGGCACAGCGGAGCACCAGGGCGCTGGACCTTGTAGAGAAAGAAATGGTGCTCTTGTTCAATGGAGTCGTCGACTCGTCACGGTAGCCGAGCGCCAGAGCCTGCGATCACTTGCCGAACCGCATCGGCGACAGGCGTTGTGCCGTCGGTGAGTTCGACGATCGTCCGGGTCAGTGCGGGTTCGGCCAACGCTGCCGCGATGAACGATGCGACGTTGTCGCGCCGTACGTCGCCGTGCTCGATGGCCAATCCGGCGGTGACGGTGCCACCCCCCGGCTCGTCGAGTAGCACTCCGGGCCGGACGATCAGCCAATCCAACTCGGTGTGGGACAGGTAGACATCGGCAGTCTTCTTGGTGGCCATGTAGTGCTCGAATCCTTCGGAAGGCTGTTGGCTGCGGCCCGATTCGGGGAACGCCGAGACCAGTACGAACCGCTTCACGCCCGCACTGTGCGCTGCGTCGGCTGCCTTTTCCAAACCTTTTCCGTCGATCGACGTCGTCTTGTCCATGCCGGTACCGTGTGCGCCTGCACTGAAGACGACGGCGTCGTGGCCGGCGAACGCGGTTGCCAGCGTGGCGGCGTCGCTATCGATGAGGTCACCGAAAACAGCTGTAGCGCCGGTTGATTCGACTCGGTCACGGTGAGCGAGGTTGCGGATCATTCCGGAGACCGTGTCACCGCGAGCGGTCAGAACGGTGCTCAGTCTGGAGCCGATGCCGCCGGCAGCTCCGATGATGAAGATCTTCATATGGTCTCTCCTGGCTGTCGGTGAACACTGTATCGGCCGAGCCTTCCTCGGGCGTTGTGCATGCGCACACCTTCCTGCGTTCGGACGTGTTGTGGCAGCTATCGCGACGACGAACCTTCTCGACCACGATGGTGCAGAGAATACGTCGGCGAAGGGGTGAACACTGTGATCATGACGATCCGCTGGCTCGTTCGCATGCGGTCCACGAGGCGAAAAGCCACGGTAGGGGAGGCTTTGGAAACGCGGTTCCGGGTGCTTCTCGTGGATCTCGACGTCCTGATGCACATGACGAACGGTCGATACCTGTCCGTTCTGGACGCTGCGCGAATTTCGTACTACGCAAGAACAGGTCTCTGGGCGCAGTTTCGCAGCCGCGGGTGGAGCCCGGTGGTGACCGCCCAAACCATCACATATCACCGTTCTCTCACTTTCCCTCGGTCGTACCGCGTGCGAACACGCCTGCTGGGCACCGATGCCAAAAATCTCTACTTCGAGCAGGTATTCCACATCGGCGACATCGACTATGCGACCGCGTTCGTGTCTGTTCGCCTGACGAGCAAGACTCACGGTTCGGTCGGTCCCGCTGAAATCTTGACCCTCGACGGCGCGTTCGCACTGCCCACTGAGTTGCCGGCTTCGGTCACCTCGTGGTCTGAATTCTCCCGAAAGCCTCACTCACAGAACGCGAGAGAATCATGGTGAAAACCGGGTCCGACGCCGATCCCGATCATCACACCCTGGCAGTCATCGGTTCGGGGTTCGCCGGTCTCGGTGCCGCTATCCGGCTGGAAAAATTGCACAGCGGCAGCGTCGTCATCTTCGAGCGGGCGTCGTCGCTGGGGGGAGTGTGGCGCGACAACGATTATCCCGGTGCCGCCTGCGACGTGCAGAGCTTGCTGTACTCGTTTTCGTTCGCCCCGAGCCACACCTGGCGGCACACGTATGCGAGGCAGTCTGAGATTCGCTCGTATCTGCACAATCTCGCGCGCGATCACGGTCTGATCCCGCGTCTCCGAACCGGTTGTGCCGTGCGATCTTTGGCGTGGGACTCGAACACCTCACGATGGATACTCGACACCGCCCGGGGAAGGTCGACTGCCGACCATGTCGTGCTCGCCACCGGATCGCTCGCAGACCCGTCGCTGCCTGCTCTCGAGGGAATAGACACCTTTACCGGCCCCGTCTTCCACTCCTCTCAGTGGCGCCATGAGGTCGATCTCTCGGGGAAGCGAGTGGCCGTCGTCGGTACCGGTGCATCGGCAATTCAATTCGTGCCGAAGATCCAGCCGGTCGTGAAGTCTTTGACGCTGTTCCAACGCACTGCACCGTGGGTTATGCCTCGCAACGATCGGCCGATATCCGAGAGAACCCGTAGGCGTTTGCGGTCGGTTCCGGGTTACCAGCGTGCATCCAGAGCAGTCGTCTACGCCAAACGTGAGATCAAGCTGCTGGCCTTCCGGCACCCGGCACTGATGCGAATCGGAGAAAAGGAAGGACGAGCACATCTCGCGCATGCCGTGAGCGATCCTGCGCTGCGGGCGAAGTTGACGCCCGATTATCGGATGGGCTGCAAGCGAATTCTGCTGTCCGACGAGTACTACCCGGCGTTGGCTCAGCCGAACGTGACCGTCGAGAACGGGGGAGTAGCGAAGGTGACACCCACGGGAGTCGTGGATGCAGCGGGCGGAGTGCACGATGTCGATGCGATCATCTTCGGCACCGGGTTCGATACGCGCCGACTACCGTTGACCGACAGAGTATTCGATGGACAGGGTCGATCGATGGCCGAGAGTTGGGGCGAGAGCCCACGGGCCTATCTCGGTACCTCTGTCTCGGGTTTTCCGAACCTGTACCTGATGCACGGCCCCAATATTGCGCTCGGGCACACCTCGGTCATCATGATGTTCGAGTCGCAGATCCAGTACATCGGGAGGGCCATGAAGCGTGCAATCGATGCCGGTGGCTTCATCGAGCCGACGCCGCAGGCTCAGGCGAAGTACTCGACCGACATCGATGCACTGACCGAAGGAACAGTGTGGACCAGCGGCGGCTGTCGGAGTTGGTATCTCGATCCTTCCGGCCGCAACAGCAACCTGTGGCCCGGCAGCGTTCTCGGTTATCGCTCTCGTGCAGTTCGATTCGATCCCGAGGACCACCTCGTGCGTACCTCCGAGAGGCCACGATGACATCCGAGGCAATCGTTCTGCTGCATGGTCTCGGCGCTTCGGCCGCCACCTGGGATCGCGTGGAACCGCTCCTGGCCGGAAACGTCCTCGTGCCCGACCTGTCGGGAAGCGACACCATCGAGCACGATGCACTTCATGTCGCCCGTGAGATACGAGTAGCAGGTTTCGAGTCCGTCACCGTGGTAGGCCATTCGCGAGGCGGCCTGGTCGCGACATCACTGGCCGAGCAGTACCCCACGCTCGTTCGACGACTGGTGCTCGTCGCGACGACGCCGACCGTGTCGAGTCGACTGACCTCGCGCGGTCTGTCCGAGAGAATTCTCAGGACGCCGCTAGTCGGCAACGCAGTGTGGGCAATGCTTCCCGCGAGAATGCTGCGTGCAGGGCTCGGCTCTGCGTTCGCTCCGAGTGGTCCGGTGCCGGAGTTCGCGGTACAGGACCTATTGGCCACGGGTATTCGACGGTTCCGTACCTCGACCTCCTCGATCGATCACTACCTCGAGGAGCGTTCGCTCTCGGAACGTCTACCTGCACTGAGCTGCCCGGTGTCGGTGGTCTATGGACTCGACGATCGACGAGTGAACTCCAGTGACATGGCGTTGTCGGCGAGTGATCCGAGGATCGACGCCTACCCTTTGCCTCACGAGGGGCACGGTGCGCCCTGGAGTTCGGCGGGTGCCATCGCCGCGGTCGTCAACGGTCAGGCCTCACCGTCGGCGGCCCGTCTTCCGGCGACGACACTCAGTCCGAGTCTGCGGCCCGTCCGGTGGACACCGCCGAAGTCGACTGCCCGTGCGAGAGCGAAGTACAGCGACACCCCGATGGGCTCGATCAGACGCGTCGAACTGCCGGGCCGGGGCCCGGAGGACGTTCGGCTGGATTCCCAGGGACGGATTCTCACCGGACTCGTGGATGGGAGGGTTCTCCGGGTGACACTGATCGACGACAGTACTTCTACTGTCGAGACTCTCGCCGACACAGGGGGTAGGCCGCTGGGCATCACCGTCGTCGACGATTCGACGATTCTGGTGTGCGACAGCGAACGCGGTTTGTTGCGTGTCGATCTCGGCAGTGGCTGTGTCGACGTAGTGTTGGACCGCCTCGACTCCGTCCCGATCACGTTCGCGTCCAACGTCGTTCGGGCACCATCGGGAAATATCTACTTCACCGTGTCCTCGCGTAGGTTTTCGTTCGACGACTTCTTGGCGGATCTGCTCGAGCACTCGGGCACCGGTCATCTGGTGAAACTGACACCGGACGGTACGGCGCGAATCGTCGTCGATGGCATTCAGTTCGCCAACGGCCTGACTGTGTCGGATAACGAAGAGTTCGCAACGGTTGTGTCGACGGGAGACTTCGAAATCATTCGGTATTCTCTCGTCGATGGGACAGCGGTCCCGCGAACTCTGATCGACAACCTGCCCGCGTTCCCCGACAACATCTCGGTCGACGGCGACCTGACGTGGGTGTCGATGGCGACGCCCCGGAATGCGCTGCACGATCGAGTGGCCCGCTTGCCGGGAATCATCCGCCGAATCTCCTACTCCTTGCCGGAGAAGCTCCGACAAGGAGAACGGACCACGTGGGTCATGGCGATCGACCGAAACGGGTCGATAGTCCATGACTTGCAGTCGCCGACGCCCGACTTTGCCATGGTCACCAGCGTGGTGCGGCGCGGATCGCAACTGATCCTGGGGAGCATTTCGGAATCGGCCCTTGCCGTAGTGGATCTGCCCGACCACCCACAAGGGGTTGTTTCGTGACCGCTTCGCCGCTTTCCGGACAAGTCCTGTTGATCACCGGCGCGGCGGGCGGGCTCGGGTCCGCTACCGCGTTCGAGTGTTCCGCTCAAGGAGGCATTGTCGTTCTCGCTGATGTGGACGCAGCCGGTCTGGCCCGCGTGGCGGCCACCATACCGGGGGAGTGCGACACATACGAGTTGGACGTTCGCGATGCCGAGGCCTGCAACCGAATGGTCGAGCAAATTCTCGCCACCCGTCGCCGGATCGACATCGTCTGGGCGAACGCTGGGGTGTCCGATTACGGTCCGATCGACCTGCTTCCCGAGGGAACGTGGCAGCGCATCATCGATATCAATTTGATCGGCGCGCACAATATCGTCCGAGCAGCCTTGCCCGCTGTCATGAAAGCGGAAGGCTATGTTGCTTTCACCTGTTCGTGGGCTTCGTTCGCTCACCAGCCCGGGCACTCGGCGTACGCAGCGGCCAAGGCGGGTCTCGAAGCCTTCGCCAACTCGCTTCGACTCGAACTGAGCGGAACCGGCGTACGGGTCGGGTCCTTTCACCCGGGGTGGATCGACACGACGCTGGTCACGAACAAAATGAGCCAACCAGCGTTCGTTGCGCTGCTACAAGCTCTCCCCGGGCCTTTCGGTGCTGTCACACACACGGACAGAATCGTCCCTCACTTCGTACGCGCACTCGAAAACCGTTCCTCCAGAATGATCTATCCGCGGGCAGGCAGGCTTCTGCTCGCTCTACGAGCGGTACTGACGACGGCACCTTTCACCGCCCGCAGTCGTGCCATCGCACCCGAAATTCGACGGCTGTCGGCTCGGGATATGACACGATCGTAGCGACGGAAGGTAGCTCGATGCAGGAAGACAGTGACACCACCAGGGAGCGGGCGATCGCGGCACGGATTTCGTCGCTGATCGCCGGTGCCGACGTAGAGCTCGACTCGGTGGCATCGCGATTGACGGATCTGTATCGCCAGCGGATTCCGTTGTACGACTCCGTCGCTCGCGAGGAAGTGGAACGCAATACCAGGGCCGTGCTCGATATAGTGGTGTGGCGCGTGCAAAGCAACTCGCCGTCGGTGGACGAAAGCGACGTGACCGAATTGGTCCGGCGCTGGGCGGATCAGACGATCCCACTCGAATTGGTTGCCCACAGCATCCAATTGGGGGCGCGGGAGCTGTTCAAGATAATCAGGCACAATGCGGCCGAGCAGAATCTGCCCACGGACGCAGTGGACGACATGCAAGACATGATGTGGGAGTGGGCGACGTCCTATTCGGCAGCCGTCAACACCGTGATGCAGGAGCGGGCAGTCACCGGTGCCATCCGCCGCTCGGATCTGATCCGGCAACTCGTCGAGAATTCGTACCTACCCTCTTCCCTGGCCGGCGACGCACAGGAGCACGGCATAGACCTGTCGCATTCGTACCGGGTCGCCTGCATCGTGTGGGACGACACGGTGACAGCGTCGGACGCTCGTGCGTTGCTCCGGATGCGTTGTAGAGGAGAGGTTCTCGATGTGGTCGACGCGGTCATCGACGGTCGATTGATAGCCTTGTTGCCCATCGTCCCGGAACGGCTGGAGTCCGAGATTGCCATCGGGGTGGGTGACGCACGCCAACCCTCCGACGCGCGCTCCTCGTACCAGCAGGCCCAACGCGCGCTCTCGTTGGCCACGATGTTCGGCAGAACCGGGTTGGTGGATCTCGCGGCGCTCGGACCACTTCCTCTGCTGGCCTTCGCCGACGAAGTCGCTGAGCAGATAGCCGGCGTTCACCTAAGCCCTCTATTGGTTCGCGGCGCGACCGGTCGAGAGATCATGGACACTGTCGCAACGTATCTCGACAACGATCGCCGCGTCGACGATACCGCCGCTGCGCTCTTCGTGCACCGCAACACCGTCCGCAACCGCGTCGCCCGTTTCGGCGACCTCACCGGGCTGGACATCGACTCGACCGCGGATTTGGTCTTGGTGTGGTGGTTACTGACCCGTGACCGAGCGCTGCGTGCGGGCCCGAAGAATCCCGTCCTCTAGAGCGGGAACCGTCTTCTTCACCCGCGGACGCAGAATGGCGTCCCACAGACGGCCTGTGAACACTCCGCGCACGGTGTCCACGCCGCGAAGTGCACCGGGTACATAGACCTTTCGACCACGTTCGACGATCGTGTTCACGAATGCCGCTGCGCAGTCGTCGAGTTCTGTCACGACGCTGAACGGCCACGGCATTTCCTCGATACCTGCGCGCACCGCCGCTATGCTGTGCTGCGACTCGAACATCGGTGTGCGCACGAATGCAGGGTGGGCGACGCCGACGCCGACGCCCTTGTGAGCCACTTCGAGCCGTAGCCCGCCACCGAACGCCTCGACACCGGTTTTGGATGCGGCGTAGGCAGATTGGCCCGGGATGTTCTTCAGGGCTGCAGCAGAGGAAACCAGGAGGTAGTAACCTCGCTGGGCCGTCACTGCAGGCAAGGTTGCGTGAACCGTCCGGATGACTCCTATGAGGTTGACTTCGACGATGGCGACCAGCGATTCGACATCGCTGATCGCGACGGTGCCGGCCTCGGCGATGCCGGCGTTGGCGACGACCACGTCCAGGCATCCGTATTCGGTCAAGACAGTGGACACGGCCAGTTCCAGCGACGCGGTGTCGGTGACATCTGCCACGACCGACATGTGTCGACAGTGGCGGGTCGTGTCCAGGGTCTCCAACACCGATGCGGAAATCTCGGACCGATCGACGAGGACCACGTGCGCGCCGAGCGATGCGAGTCGGCGACCTGTTTCGAGGCCTATGCCAGACGCCCCTCCGGTGATGAATGCGACTTTTCCCGCTACGGACGTCATTGTTCACAAGCCCTTCGAATCGGTCGGTCACAGGGGACTCGATAGATTGTGGATGGCAGCAAGGGCCGGGCGGAAGGTGCGAGTGTCCACTCTTGGGCCAGAGACGATGTGCGCGTGCACAACCGGCAAGGGTAGATGGCATTTCCATCGATGTACGCCCAAAGTTGCTATCTACGTTGGTTATTCGTATGTAGTATGACGTTCGGCATAATTGTGGGCTGGAAATCAATGACGGACGGAGTCTCGTGACGTACATCGTGGCCGAACCTTGCGTCGACATTCTCGACAAGGCATGCATCGAGGAGTGCCCGGTGGATTGCATGTATCAGGGCGATCGGATGTTGTATATCCATCCGGACGAATGTGTGGATTGTGGTGCGTGTGAGCCGGTTTGCCCGGTGGAGGCGATCTTCTTCGAGGAGGACGTACCTCCGCAGTGGACTGGCTACGTATCCACCAATGCCGAGTTCTTCGAGGAACTCGGTTTCCCAGGGGGTGCTGCCAAGACTGGACCTACAGGTAAAGACACGATGCTGGTTGCCTCGGTTCAGGCTCGTTCATGAACTCGCCGTTCGCTACGTCCACTGTCGCCTTGCGGTCGGTGGAGGAGCACTCTGCGATGGTTGCCGGTCTGATCGGGATCACTGCGGTCAGGCAGTCCAATCTTGTGGCGGCATCCGGCCTTGTCCTGGCAGAGCCTGTGTTCGCACCGGATCCGCTTCCCCTGTTCGATACGTCCGTAGTCGATGGATGCGCGGTGCATGTATCCGATCTCATCGGTGCCTCGGCCGAATCTCCCGTCCTATTGCCTGTTGCACAGCATGTTCCGGTGACATATCGCGCGCCGGTGGTGTCGGCTGTCGGCACGGCTGTCGAAATCTCGGCCGGGGCTCCCGTTCCCGCTGGGTCTACCGGGATAGTGCCCATGGACGAGGTGCGAGTAGATGAGGGCCGGGTGGAATTTCGTGGGAGATGCGCTTTCGGCGCTCACATCCGGCGTAGGGGTCGGGATGTGCGGGAAGGGCAGCGACTTCTCGCGCCGGGAACGGCCCTGTCCCCGGTGCATACAGGTCTGCTGGCCGGAGTCGGCGTTCGAAGCGTGTCGG
Source organism: Rhodococcus sp. 05-2256-B1 (assembly GCF_002258465.1). Taxonomy (NCBI): domain Bacteria; kingdom Bacillati; phylum Actinomycetota; class Actinomycetes; order Mycobacteriales; family Nocardiaceae; genus Rhodococcus; species Rhodococcus sp. 05-2256-B1. Next base: position 85,316 of record NZ_NOZA01000015.1, read on the forward strand.
TCCGAAGGCGATTGCGCGTAGCCGTGATTTCGACTGGTGACGAAATCATCTACCGATCAACAGTTCTCGGATTCGGTCAGATTCACGACTGCAACTCGGTGATGCTCGCCGCCGCCGTAGTGGCCTGCGGTGCCGACGTGACCATGTGCGTTTCGGTGGCGGACTCGGTGGACGAATTTCGGGCCGTTCTGGCGACGGCGTGCGCCGGAGCCGACGTCGTCATCACGTCCGGGGGGATCGATGCGGGCCGTGACGGAGTAGTCGACACAGCTCTGCGCGCAGAGGACATGGGATTCGTGGACGTCGCTATGTGGCCGGACCGACCAGAAGGTGCCGGCCGCATGTTGGGCACTGCGGTGCTCAGCTTTCCTGGTAATCCACTGGCCGCGTACGAATCCTTCGAGTTGTTCGCCCGCCCCAATTTTCGGTTGGGCATGGGGTTGAGCGCCGAGGAGCGTCGACAGGTGTCTGTGCCGCTTGCTCACGGCGTCGACCCGCGGCCTGGACATCCTTCGTTTCATCTCGCACACCTGAATACGAACGGAACGGTCACCTTGCTGACCGGGGTGGAACGGCATGGCCTCGAATCGGCAGCCGGCGCAGATTGTTTCGTGCGTCTGGACGATACGAGTGCGTCACTGGCGGCGGGACATCTGGTGGCAGCCGTCGCTCTGCGGTAGTCATCGTCCGCCCGCAACATATCGGTCCATGGCCTAGGCCATGGACCGATCAGCGTGCTATGCCGATGCTTCCGAGTACTGCCGGGCGGTCACCTGCTCGACCCCTGTGCCGAGTTCTGGATAGGCTCGATTCGAACCGGCACGTTCTTGTGCCAGGGAGTGCCGAAGAACTTGTCCCGACGAGTGATCGATGTCAACGTGTTGAGAGGTACCCCGACGACTGTCTCGTTGCCGTCACCCGTGGGGTAGGTGACGCCCATTCCGTTCGGAAGCGACACATGGCCGGCTTGCATCATGTCGCTGACTTCCACCACGGTCGAGGCGCTACCTGTCTCCGTGATCAGCCGAACGGTGTCACCTGTGGCCACCCCCATCGATTCCGCATCGGAGGGACACATCCGCAACGCTCCCTCTTTGTCCCGTCGTCTCCATTCGGGATCACGGATGATGACGTTGGCGGTGAAAGCTCGTCGCTCACCCGCGGACAGGATGAAGGGGTAATCGTCGCTGGTGTAGTCCGGTTCTTCTCGGTCGAGCAGCCGCATTTCCGCGAGCAGCTCCGGTATGGCGGCGTGGATCTTGCCGTCGGGGTGGCGGATGTAGCGCCATGCGTCCTCGTACCGGTCTTCGGTGAAGGTCACGCCCTGCGGATCGGCGAGAATGGCGTCGAAGAGTTGATCTCCTTGCGCGGCACCGTCTCGGTCGAATCCGGCCCGCCGCGCGGCATCCGGGTTGGCGATGCAGGCGAGCTGTGCAAGGCCCCAGATCAGCGCCGTGGATTCCTTGCCTACGTCGAGCGTGGCTCCGAGTGTGCGGTACAGGATGTACGGCAGGAGCCCGGCCAATTCCGGCTTCTGCTCGATGGTCGAGAAGAGTGCCAGGTTGAACGTCGCCGAACCCGTACGTGCCGCCGCACCGAGGGCCGACAGCACGTTGTCGTCCACGACGCCGAGTCTGTCGATGATCTCGGCGTAGATGTCGGGCTCGGATCGAGTGCCTGCCATCGGCTGCATGAGCGGCACCCGTAGCTGGAACACGTTGTGCGGGAAGTGAAGAGTGAACAGTGACGCTTCGTACTTCTCGAATTGGCTCGAGGCAGGGAGAACGTAATCGGCCTCCCGCGCTGTCTCGGTGAGTGCGACGTCGACCACGACCGTCAGTTCGAGACTGCGCATCGCGCGACGGAATCGGTCGCTGTCCGCCAGGGAGTGCAGAGGATTGGACGAGTCGATCCACATGGCGCGCAGTCGATCAGGGTGATCGTTCAGTATCTCGTCGGCGATCGAGTTCCCCGGTATGAGGCCGGAGACGATGCGAGCGCCGGTGACCGGTGTGAAGCCCGTCTGATACGGATTACCCATCGTGCGTGCTATCGGATCGGCCACGGCTACCGACACGGAGGAGAAGAAGTTGTTCAGGGCGAGCTGCGCCGCGCGCTCGACGATGCTGCGAGTCCTGCGATGGCCTCCCATCCGAGTCGTCAACGACCGCACCGCACCTGCACCTGCGCGCATGGCGCGTAGTGCGGCGATTCGACGTGCCGCATCGAGCGGCGGTCTGTTCTCGCGCGGGATGGGGAACCAGGCACCGGCGAGAGGGAAGACCCACGAATGCATGTGCATACCACCGGGCTTGGCGAAGTTCCCAGTGAGCACCCACATCAATTTCTGCAGATACGCGCACACCGTGCTGTTGGGGGACTGCTGAATTCCCAGGTCCTCGTACGTCGCGACGCTGCTTGCCCGTCCGATGCGACGTGCGGCCGCACGAATGTCGTTTTCCGGCACACCGCACCGACGAGCGTAGTCGGTGATGTCCACACTGCGGAGTAGCTCGAGGACGTCGTGCACCCCCACGGTGTGGGTCGCGAGCCACTCGTGGGCGATCAGATTCTCCTGCACGAGAGTGGCATCGAGAGCTGCGAGGCACCACGCGTCCGTCCCGGGCTTCACTTGCAGGTGGTGGTCCGCCAGCTCCGCTGTCTCGCTTCTGCGCGGGTCGATCACGATGATCGACCGCTCCGGATCACGGGCGATCTCTTTGAGTGTGGGCCGTGCTCGAGCCAGTCCGTGGGACTGCCACGGGTTCTTGCCGACGAACACGGCCACTTCGGAATTCTCGAAGTCGCCTGCGGTGGGACTGCCGTAGAGCTCACCGTCGACGAACGCTTCACCCGTCTTCTCCTGCGCCAGAGCATTCGACGTGTATTTCGCTCCGACTGCGTGAAACAGGGATCGACCGTAGGCAGCGCCGAGATGATTGCCCTGTCCGCCGCCACCGTAGAAGAAGATGCGTTCGCCTCCGTGTCGTTCACGAACTGCCCGCAGACGTTCAGCGATCTCGTCGAGCGCGGTAGTCCAGTCGATCTCCTCGTAGGTGCCGTCCGCACGGCGTCGCAGAGGCGAGTCGATGCGGTGAGCGCCGTTTTGATAACGGTCCAACCGGAGCGGCTTCTCGCAGGTGTAGCCCTGCGATCCGGGATGATCCTTGTCGCCTCGGATCTTGAGAAGCGCCCTGTCCTCGACCTTCACCTCGATACCGCAATTGCACTCGCACAGAATGCATGCCGTCTTCTGCCAGTCGCCGGTGGCGCCGTTCTCGACCATGGAGCTCTCTTTTCACTCGTTACATGTCATCGGATGTGATCGCGCGGGTCAGAGCACTGTCGCCGTGACCGTCTCGCCGGCGTCGAGGGAAGGAACTGCACCGTTCAATTCCACGAGATAGCCCGCCTCTCGCGCCGCGCCGAGCCCGTGCTTTCCCGAGCCGGTGAGCATGGCGATCGACCCGTCGGGGCGTCCGATCGCGAGGTCCAGGGTGTGTCTTCCACACTTCCTGGGTAGTGGATGTGCCAACGGCACCCGCAGGGTAGGACGGTTGTCCGGAACCAGGCCCATAGCGCGTCGGAGAATCGGACGCGCGAGAAGCTCGAATGAAGCGTAGGCGGCAAGGGGGTTTCCAGGAAAGGTCAATAACGTTGTGCCGAAAGCGGTTCCGGCACCTTGGGGTCGCCCGGGCGACATCGCGACGCCGGCGAAGCGCACGCCGTAGGGCATCAGCGTTTGCTTGACCACCTCGTGATCCCCGGCGCTGACTCCGCCCGATGTGATGACGACGTCTGCACACGCTCCGAGCTCTGCTAGGTGCGATCTGAGTTGGTTCGCCGAGTCCGGCAAGGCAATACACGCCACGAGTTCGGCACCGCAGTCTTCGACCGCGGCCGACAGGAGTGCCGAGTTGGAGTCGTGAATACGACCGTGACGCAGAAGAGTGGCAGCGTCGACGATCTCGGCGCCGGTCGACACCACGGCGACCCGGATCCGACGGTGTACGAGAACCCGTCCCAGACCGGATGCAGCCAGTAGTCCGATACGCGACGGCGTCAGGACCGTTCCCGCATCGAAGAGGCGCTCCGGAGGCATGACGTCCTCCCCGGTTCTCCGCATATTCGCGCCGGCCCTGCTCGGGCTACCGAACACCGCCTCTGTTCCGTCGTACCGGGCATCCTCGACCGGAACCACGGCGTCGGCCCCTGCAGGTATCGGGGCACCGGTCATGATGCGGGCAACCGTTCCCGCACGTAATTTTTCTCGTGTTCCATCACCTGCGGCTATCACGCGTGCAACAGGGAGGTGTACGACCGCGTCGGGTCCGGCACCGACCAGGTCGGCGACGTGCACCGCGTACCCGTCGACTGCGGAGTTGTCGAAGGGCGGAAGTGGGATCGGAGCATCGACCTCCGCGCCGAGGGCGCGTCCTGCTGCCTGCGACAGGGGCGTCATCACCGTGGGGGTGCGCGAGATCAAGCCGTCGATGAGCGCACGATGTTCTTCCACCGTCCGCAGGCCGGGTACCGACCGCATCATGAGCGCAGGAAGTCGATGACGACCGCAGTCGAAAGATGGATGTCATCGATGTACGTCACGAGCCCCAAGTCCTATGCATTCCGTCATAGTACAGAGGATCGTCTGCGGCGCAACGAACTTCGGTAGAACGGCCGAAATGCCGTGTGAAGTGTGCGCGTGCACAATGATTCCGGCGGAGGTATGTACTCCCGTACCTTGTCGTCGATACCCGATCGCGCGACACTCGCCATCACGGCCGATCGCAGTCGAGGCATCGAAATCGTTTCATCACCTCCTCATTCGACTGCACACCGACTCGATTGTGCAGCAGGCGTACTATGCAGTTCCACATACAATTACTGGAGACGAATGTGACGGACGAGAGCAGTGTGGACTGGAAGAAGACCGCCTGCATTCTGTGCGAAAACAACTGTGGTATCACCGTTTCCACGGAAGGTCGGAGGATCGCCAAGATTCGTGGCGACAAGGACCACCCCAAGTCGCTCGGATACACCTGCAACAAAGCGCTCAGGCTGGACCACTACCAGAACGGCGGGTCGCGACTGGATACTCCGATGCGACGCGAGGCCGACGGCACGTACATGCCGGTCGACTGGGATACGGCGATCGCAGAGATCGCACGGCGTCTGGGCTCCGTTCGTGACAAGCACGGCGGTGAGAGCATCTTCTTCTGTGGCGGCGGCGGACAGGGAAATCATCTGGGCGGTGCCTACGCCGGTGCGCTGATGCGCGGACTGGGTGCGCGGTATCGATCGAACGCCATCGCGCAGGAGAAGACCGGAGAGGCGTGGGTCGACGCGCACCTCACAGGTAGCCACACTGTGGGTGATTTCGACCGTGCGCAGGTCAGTGTGTTTCTCGGCAAGAATCCGTGGCAGTCGCACGGTGTCGCCCGAGCTCGTACCGTGCTGCAGGAGATCGGCAAAGACCCCCTCAGGTCGATGATCGTCCTGGATCCGGTGCGAACGGAAACTGCAGAGCGCGCCGACATACATCTACAGATCAAGCCGGGAACCGACGCGTGGTGCCTTGCAGCCATTTTGGCGATCATCGTCGATAACGGGATGATGGACCACGCCTTCCTGCACGAGAACACAGCTGGTGTCGAACAGGTAGTGGCCGCAGTTCACGGACTCGACGTTTCGGCCTACGCAGGTGTGTGCGGAGTGGACGAGTCCGCGATCAGGCGCGCGGCGCATCTCATCGGGACAGCGGACAGCGTCTCGATCTACGAGGATCTCGGAGTCCAGCAGAGCCCCAACAGCACCTTGGTCTCCTACCTCGAGAAGCTCATCTGGCTCGTCACCGGAAATTTCGCGAAAAGTGGTGCCATGCATAATCACTCGTGGCTCGCACCATTGTTGAACTACTCACTCGACGTCAAAAGCACACCGGTTCACGGTACGCCGATGTTCGGTGGGTTGGTTCCGGGTAACGCCATCGCAGAGGAGGTGTCGAACAACCACCCCGCGAGGTTCCGGGCAATGGTGATCGAGTCGTCCAACCCTGCGCATTCGATGGCCGACTCTGCAAGCTTTCGCACAGCGATGGACGAACTCGAATTCAGCCTGGTGATCGACGTTGCGATGACCGAGACTGCACGACGCGCCGATTACGTGCTTCCCGCGTCCAGTCAGTTCGAGAAATGGGAGGCGACGTTCTTCTGTCTCGAATACCCGCGCAACAGCTTTCAGTTGCGGGCACCGATACTCGACCCATTGCCGGGAACGTTGCCCGAACCCGAGATCTATGCACGATTGATCAACGAATTGGGCTTGGTGAAACCCCGCTGGATCATCTTGCTGCGTGGGGCGCTCAAGCTGGGCCACAAGGTGTACGCAGCAACGTTTCTTGCCTTGCTCGGGCTCGACAAGAAGTCCGTCCCGGTCGCCGCGTACCTGCTCTACGCAACGCTCGGCCCCACGCTCCCGAACGGCGCGACATCGGCTGCGGCGCTGTGGGCGCTGTCCCACAAGATCTACCGCGAGCACCCCCGATCGGTCCGCGCAGCGGGCCATCGCAATGCCGAAGCCTTGTTCGCCGCAATTCTGGAGAACCGATCAGGCGTCGAGATGACCGTCGACGACCTCGACGGCGGAGCGTGGGACTATGTTCCCGCCGCCAACAGACCTATACAGCTGGCCATCGCACCCCTGCTGGGCTCCTTGAGAAACCTGAAGAACAGCGATCCGTCTCACACCAGCGATGACTTCCCTTTCGTACTCTCCGCAGGCGAACGTCGCGCGTTCACTGCGAACACCATTTTTCGGGACGACACCTGGCGCAAACGGGGCGGGAACGGTGCATTGCGTATCTGCCCGGTCGACGCCGAGGCGCTCGGACTGTCCGAAGGCTGCAGTGCCAAGATCACGACCGCCAAGGGGTCGGCCGTGGCACAGGTCGAGATCACGAACACGATGCAACCCGGCCATATCTCCCTTCCCAACGGCTTCGGACTCGACCTTCCCGGTTCCGCGGCCCGCGTCGGAGTTGCACCCAACGAATTGACCGATGCCGCTCGCCGCGACGAGTTTTCCGCGACTCCGTGGCACAAGCACGTGCCCGCGCGCGTGGACGCAATGCCCGCCCTGGAGTGAGCAGGGGGGCTCGGCAGTGCGGGTCGGACAGCACCGAAGAATGCAGACGCTGTGTGGCACCTCCAGTATCGTTCGCTTCGCTCGACCATTCATGAACTACTTTTCACATGGAGGAACCATCGTGCGACTGTCCACCCGCAATCAGCTCGTCGGCACCATCACCGAGGTCACGCTCGGCAGTGTGATGGCGACGGTGAAGGTTCGTCTCGACGGCAGCGACCAGACAGTCACCTCCTCGATCACCCGCGAGGCCGCCGAGGAGCTCGGGCTCGCGGTGGGGCAGCAGGCAACCGCGTTCGTCAAATCCACCGAGGTGACGATCGGCGTCGAGTGAGAAGTCCAGCGGGTCAGTCCATCTTGTCGGTCGCAGTGTTCGACGCCATCTCGGCGGCGAATTCCTTAGCCATGGCCCGGGAGAGTGCCTGTGCCGCCGACAGCGGACGCACCATGACGGTGAAGTCGTCGATCAGGCCGTCGGAATCGAGGTGCAGGATGTCGCAGCCATGGACGGTCACATCGTCGATGCGGGCCTCGAAGAACAGGACGTGATCGCGACCGCCGATGTCTTCGACAGTTCGGACGTATCGCAAGTCGCGGAACACCCGCGTGACGGCCCGCAGGATCGCCGCGGTCATCGGTTTGCCGTGGTACGGCTTGAACGCAACTGGCGAGCTGAAGACGACGTCGTCAGCAAGGGTGGAGGCCATGGCGTCGTGGTCGTTCGCCTCGACGGCTTGTCGGAACCGCTGCACGCGTCATCTCCTGAGTAGGGTCGGACCCGGGTTCGGGTGTTATCGCGAACGATACACAACTTTGTGACTATTGATCGGGTAATGGCGGTCAGCGTCGACCAGCGCGGACCTCGAGTACGTCGAGAATCCGGGCACCCCAGCGGAGAGATTCTTCCTCGAACATTCGTCCTCGCATCAGGGTGAGGTATGGGCCGATGCGATCTGCGGTCGTCAGGAAGTCGGTCTCGGTGCGTCCGTCGAGCAGGCGGTGCGCCATCCGGTCGTACCTGGCCAGTTTGTCGCGTGAGAGCTGCATCCGTTCGCGGATCGCGGCAGTCATCGGCTCGAGGTCGCCGGCCTCCAGTGCGTGCACTGCCAACAGGTGCTCGTCGCGAATCGCGGGAAGCTTCGGGCGGCGGTGGCTGACCTGGCGCAGCGCCGCACGACCCTTGTCGGTCAGGCTGAACAGCTTCTTGTTGGGGCGACCGTCCTGCTCTACCAGTCTCGCGGTGATCACCTCGTCTCGATCCATTCGATCGAGCTCGCGGTAGAGCTGTTGAGGAGTGGCAGTCCAGAAGTTGGCGACCGTTGCATCGAACGCCTTGGACAAGTCGTAGCCGGACAGCTCCCCGTCGACCAGTGCGGCGAGCACGGCATCACGTAGGGACATGATCCGGCACAGTACCCGTCGCGCAGGAAAAGCGTCTTCATGCACAACTTGTTGTATATTTCTGCTCGACGAAGGAGCGGTGATGGAGAACCGAGAAGGTCAGTTGCGGTACGTAGCTCTCGGTGACAGTCAGACGGAGGGGCTGAACGACGGCGACGACATGGCGGGCTTTCGTGGCTGGGCCGATCGGCTCGCCGAGCACATGGCCGAGAGCGACGACACGGTCGTGTACGCGAACCTCGCGGTGCGTGGTCGCAAAGCTGCTGAGGTCAGAGCAGAGCAATTGCCCGCCGCCGTGGCGTTGCGACCCACCGTCGCGTCCGTCGCTGCCGGCGTCAACGACATCTTGCGACCCCATTTCGATGCGCGCACTGTGGCCGGTGAGCTGGGCACAATGTTCGGCGCGCTGCGAGCGGCCGACTGCACCGTGATCACCATGACGTTTCCCCGCCTCGCACACCCCGTCCCCGGTCGAGCGATCATCGCGAAGCGTATGACCGAGCTGAACGCCGAGATTCGGACGGCTGCAGAAGAATTCGGTGTCATAGTAATTGATCTTGAGAAGCATGACGTGGCATCGGATCCGCGTCTGTGGAGCTGGGACCGCTTGCATCTGAACGAGAAAGGACACGCGCGGCTCGCCGCGGCCGCCGCATTCGCTCTCGGCCTGCCGGGTGCCACCGACGCATGGGATCGTCCTCTGGCCCCACTCGGGCGCCCACATCTGGTCTCCCGGGTTCGCGGCGACCTGAACTGGGCCGGAATGTTCCTTGCGCCGTGGTTGACTCGCCGCGTCCGTAGGCGCTCCTCGGGCGACAGTCGGACGGCAAAACGGCCCCAGCTGCTGTCGGTAGGCGGGTAGGGATGTCGACTTGCGGGCACCGCAAGGTCAGGGCGACAGTTGTCCGAGCTTCACGCTGCACAAACAGTGAGCAGATCTTCAGGTAAGACGCCGGACCGCCGATATTCCCGCGCCACTCACCGCGAGACCGAATGCGAGCATGAGGCCGGTTTCGATCGCTTGAAAACGCCAGAACTCGTCGTCGGCAAAGTATCTGATATCGAAGCGGGCGACGCCTTGGTCGCGTAAGCAGTCGTCGAATCGTGCTGCTCGGTCCACGGTTTCGAGTCGAGTTCGCTCCGAACGCTGTTCGTTCGTCTCCCCGGCAGGTGGATTCCCGTCCCGGTACGGCTGCGCGCACCGCGCTGTGTCGGGTCCGACCTCCGCCCCGCTGCTGTCGACGTACCCGGCGTCGACGACCCACGTTCCGTCGGTGGTGTAGTACGGGTTGGGTGGATATTCCGATTCGCGATACAAGCCGCTGATCGGCTCACTGTCGATGCTGGGCGATCCGTAGTGCTCGCGCGCAATCCAGGTGAACGCCACCGGTGCAAAGAAGAGAAAGACGACGAGGGTAGCGAGCATGGAGACGATCCCGCGTCGGAACACCAGTGCCAGAGTGCTGCCGACGAGAAGCATCAGCAAGGTGTATGCACCGAGAGCGACGCCGGCCGTCTCGAAGTGAGGAAAATCGAACCACGAGAAACCGACGGACGGGCCGTGGTCGGCACTCGAAGAATCGCGCGACCGGCCCGTGGCCCAAAGCAATGCCAGGCCGAGGCACGTCATAGCAGCCGAAATGGGCAGGAAGACAACGATTACGGGTGCGAAGTACCACCGCAGTCGACTCCGCGACTGCGTCAGCGCCAACACATGGGTACGAGAGTCCACGTCACGAGAAAAAGCGGGTACCCCGACGAACATTCCGAGCAGCAACGGTAGAAGCAGTGCACCCAGCGTCGACAGGGTCAGTGCGGTCTCCGGTCTGCACGGTCCCACATCGTTCCATCGAGAACACATTCGAGGGAACGACCACGACGTCTGCGGATAACGCGGAACGTAGGCTCCGGCCGTCGACGTCGCCGTGATCAGGATTGCGATGGTGATCAGCGAGATCAGCAGAGGTGCCCGGTTCGACCGCCACGCGAGCCAGATCACGGCTGGGCGGACCGCTCGGTGTTCGCCAGCGCATCGAGATATGTCGTGCTCGCCGCGTCGGATACGACAATCATGGATCCACCACCGGATGGCATCGGGACGGTGAAATCCCCTGAATGTGGCTCGAACGCGCCAGAAGTGAAGTGCAGCAGAATCACTCGACTTTCACTTCTCCGGCCGTTCTCTCCGGAGCCCGAGATTGCGCGGACGGGCGGCGCAACTGCCGACCCCGCGACGACTGCCGATCTCGTGAAAGCTCGTGCCGTCATGACCGGGGACACTACAGGCCCGACTATTCGGGCGGCCGAATCTTCGCGATGCCGGCCGGTGTCGGGACCGTGGTGCATGATCGCGGTACATCGGTTGCTTCGGTCGAAAGGACCTGTCATGCCAGTCGAACCCGGCGTCACCGTCGTCGTAACTCATAAGACTCTGCCGAATCGACGCGACGCCGTCCGGGCTCTGTGGGAAAAGCGCCTGGCACCGGCCGTGCTCGACAACCCTGGGCATCTCGCCTACTACTACTGCCTCGATTCCGACGATCCGGATGGCATCACAGCGTTTCAGCACTACAGAACCGCTGAGGACGCAGTCGGGTTTCTTCGGCATCCTGCATATCTGGCGTACGAACGCGAAGTCGCCCCACTACTGGCCTCTGCACCACAGGTACGCAGGCTTTCCCCGGCGTGGATCAAGTCGGCAAAGTAGGGGAGAGCTCGCGCTACACCGCTACCGCACAGCCTGTGGCGGAATGCGAATTGTCACGTTGAGCCGCATACTTACTCGCGAGATGAGACTCCATTCCGTCACGTGCGCCGCGCTGGTCCTTGTCGTGTCCTGCGTTCTGTCGATTGCACCCGCTTCGGCAGCACCCGCTTCGGCAGCACCTGCGACAGCCGATTTCTACGGTGCTCCCGTCGCCGATCTCGAAGCCTTTGCGCCCGGGGCCGTCGTGCGGCGAGAAGCCGTGCCGCAGCTCGATTTTCTGGGCTCACGCACCGAGCGCATCCTGTATCGATCAGTGGATCCCCGTGATCGTGCGGTGGCGGTGTCGGGGCTTTTGATCACACCTGATCGCGCATGGAAGGGTCGGGGGCCACGGCCCGTGATCGCCTATGCGCCAGGCAGTTACGGCATATCTGATCGTTGCTCGGGTTCGTCCGAGCTCGGACTGACAACTACGATGCCGGCTTTACTGCCTCTACTGGCCCAGGGATATCAGGTGGTCACCACCGATTATCAGGGGCTCGGAACCCCCGGCGAGTACGAATTCCTGGGCCGAGTCGCGGGCGCGCGTGCGCTGTTGGACTCGGCTCGTGCCGCGGCGAGCCAGACCGGTGCGCCGATCGTGCTCTACGGATACTCTGCGGGCGGCGTTGCCTCGGCCGCCGCCGCCGAACTCGCCTCTACCTATGCGCCCGACCTGTCCGTGGTCGGTGCCTTCGTCGGTGCCGCACCGACCGATCCTGTGCTGCGTGTCGAGGGCCAGGACGGAACCGAGTGGGCCGCAACAATGCTGTACACGGTCGACGGCTGGATCGGAGCGCATCCCGAGCGTGCCGGCGAGATACGTGCCCTCTTCAACGAACGCGGGCGAACGGCCCTGGATGCGGCACTGAACTTTTGCAATACCGACGCGCTCGCACATGGGTCGCTGCGGTCCGAGGACTTGACGGCCGACGGCGCATCGCTGGGCTCACTCATGAGGGGTCCCGTATTGGGTCCACTCACGGATGCGAACACCATCGGGTTCACCCCGCCCGCGCTGCCCGTCATGATCGTGCAGGGCATCAACGACCGCTCCGTCGACATCGAGCAGAGCCGGCTCCTGACACAGCGCTGGGGTGCCGTCGGTTTCACGGACATCACAGTCCGGGAGCTCGACTTCGGAACCGAGCTGGTTCCGGCAATCGACCATCCGGCTGCCAACGCCGTTGCCTACCCCGAAGTGATCGGATGGATCTATCGACTCGTCGAGGGGCGGTAGCTCGGGAGCCGGCACGCGGTCCGTGACGTAGATCACGCCTGACCGATGTGTGCTTGCTCGTTCCCGATTCGACTTATTCGGCGCAGTCAGTACGTACCCGGCGTACCGCCTGGATCGGCTGCCGACGAGAAAGGGAACCGAACCGACATGACCATCACCGAACACGAGGACACCGTATGAGCGGCCGCAGGAGTCTTTCCAGTCGACTCTTCGAGGGACTCGGACGCATCACCTGGGGGTACGGCAAGAAAAAGCTCGACGAACGACGCGCTCGCAAACGCGGACGGCGTTAGGGGATTCATCGAGCGCACTTCTGACGATGCTCGTCGGTGATAGTCGGTAGATGGACTTCACGGGGAAGAATCGAGACGCGGAGTCGAATAGTATTCGACTGCTTTCTCATCCGGAATAATTGAAGCTTCACCTACGCTGACGACTACGTCCACCACCGATCGAGAGGTCCCATCGTGCATCTGGGCGTCGACAGTTTCGTTTCTTCCGTGACCGACCCGACCGACGGTCGCGTGATCGCTCCGGAGGAGCGCATGAGTCACCTGCTCGAAGAGATCGCTCTCGCCGATCAGGTGGGGCTCTACTCGTTCGGCATCGGTGAGCATCATCGCAGCGAGTACTACGACTCGGCCCCGTCCATCATTCTGGCCGCCGCGGCTGCGCGAACCGAGAACATCAGGCTCGGTAGCGCGGTCAAGGTACTCAGTGCGGACGATCCGGTACGGGTGTTCCAAGAGTTCGCCACCCTGGATCTGATCTCGAAGGGACGGACCGACCTGGTTGTCGGTCGCGGCTCCTTCACCGAGTCGTTCCCACTCTTCGGCCTGGATCTGGCCGATTACGACTCACTCTTCGCCGAAAAGCTGGACCTGCTGCTGCAGATCCGGGACAACGAGGAGGTCACCTGGTCGGGTCGTCACCGGCCGGCGCTGAACCGGCAGGGGATCTATCCGCGTCCGCTGCAGGATCCGCTGCCCATTTGGGTCGGTGTCGGTGGAACGCCCGAATCGTTCGCTCGCGCAGGACTTCTGGGACTCCCGCTCATGATCGCGATCATCGGCGGCGAGCCACGCCAATTCGCCCCGCTCGTCGACCTGTACCGGCGTGCCGGAGCCCAAGCGGGCCACCCGCCGGAACGATTGAAGGTGGGTCTGCACGTGTTCGGCTTCGTCGCCGAGACGACGGAGATCGCCGCAGACACGATCTATCCCGGCTGGAACGAGATGTTCACCAAGATCTCTCGTGAGCGTGGATTCGCCCGCCCGAGCAGGCAGCAGTTCGACGCCACCTCCGGTCCGAACGGTGCGTTCTTCATGGGCGATCCCCAGACGGTGGCAGACAAAATTCTGCGAGTCGGCGAGCAACTGGGCGGTGTGGATCGACTCTCGCTTCAGATGACGAATCCACGCCTGGCGCACAGCGATCTGCTGCGCGGCATCGAATTGCTCGGTACCGAGGTGGCACCCCTCGTAGCGGGAAAGTAGGGCTCAACTCAGTTCGAGGCCCATTCCATTTCGTCGACACCGGCAACCGGGGTAAGCAGTGACCGAATCTCGGGTGCGTACATGGTTCGCTTGATCTCGCCCAAGACGTCGCCTCGCGTTCCGGCGAGTTCGCCGGCGCGTGCGACAGCGGTGTCGAGGAGCGAATCTGCGGCCGAGACGTCGTGGACCAGGCCGAGTGCCATAGCGTCGTCTCCGCCGTAGCGGCGTCCGGTGGTGAGTGCCTCGTGAAAGGCGTTCGGTGCCATCTTCGCTCGCACCATGTCCACGGTTCCGGGGCTGTAGGTAGCGCCGATGTTGACACCGGGGAAGCACAGGAAACCGCGATCGGATCGCATGATCCGGTAGTCGTGCGCCATTGCGAAGAATGCGGCACCGCCGAAAGTGTGCCCCTGCATGGCTGCGACTGTCTGCATCGGAAGCGTGAGAAAGCGCACCAGCATCTCTTGCACGGTGCCGATGAACCGATTGATCTGGTCGAGGTTTTCCGCGCCCCACGACAAGTCGACTCCAGTGGAGAAGTACTTGCCTGTCGCTGTTGTGACGAGCGCAGCAGAACCGGAGCCGGCCTGGACCTCGTCGAGCAGGGTGTTGATCTCGGCAACCCAGTTCGGGCTGATGCGGTTCTCGGTGTCGTCGACCCCGCGGCTTCCGAGGTTGAGAACGAAGACATCAGCGGTGCGTTCCAGGTATGGCATTTCCCGAACGTACCCACATCTTGTTGTTCTCACTCACAACTGCGGTCCGGTTCGTTCCGAATCAGGACGACGGCGTCGCCGATTGCCGTCGAATCAGCTCGCGGTGACCGTACGTGGCACCGAGGATGTCCTCGCGGTCTGCGACCGAGGACCCGACGGCACCCGCCACCGTACCCAGCGAAGCTGCGAGCCACGCCAACGAGAAGTAGTCGCCGAGGGTTGCGGTGCGGTCTATCTGCACAGCGAGAAAGACCGGTGAGATCACGACCGCCGCCGAGAGCAAAACGACAGCGAACAGCAGGGCGTACATGCACAGTGCACCGGTCAGCACTGTTCCCAGAGTGGCCGCGTTGTACATCCAACGGTCGATCGTCGAGCTTCGGAACGACCGTTTCTCCCACAGCCCGTTGGGGAAGATGACCCACACCGTCATGGCCATCACCGCGGCAACTCCGATCATCGCCAAGCGCATCACACTCATCGACGCCGCCATCTGACAGATGCTCGCGTAGAACACGCCGAAGGCGGACGCCGCACTCGCAGCTGCGAGCGCGCCCGACAGTGTGGGAACCAACCGCCACGGGCGAATACAACGAATCATTCCCGATATCAACCTGATTCGGCCGAGGATGCTCGACGTCACCAGTACTTCGTCGCCTTCCCCGGAATCGCTCGGAATCCAGCTCGACTTGAAATATCGTCTCGGCGGTCGAGACGAATCGTCGGCCTCGATCAACTCGTGCAACACAGCGAGAGCAGCGGTGGTGGCACGGCGACGTACAGCCAGTGTTCCGAAGGACGGCACGTACACCGCGCCTGTCGTACCGTCGCGAAGCTCGGCGATCACCGGACGCGACCCGAGCCGGCGAGGAACCTCCGACACACACAACACGATGTCGTAGTCGTCGGTAGCTCGCACCGCTGCCAGCCATTGACCGAGTGGGGCGGAGCCGGTTGCTGTGGGCGGCAGCGGAACGGATGCTCCGGAGACCCGGAGTTCCCGCCGCTGCCCGTCGATCATCGCGTGATCGGGCAGATTTTCGATGATGGACGACGCAACGGTAGACGCGAAGCCGTCGTCACTGACCACTCCCACCGAGAGTGGGGCCTCTTCTTCTCTGTTGTCCTGGTTGTCGGTGACGTCTCCCGCCACTTCGTGTGATCCATCCGAATGCATCCAGTTCGGTTACCCGATGATGCTCGACGCACACCATTCCTAGGTGTCGGAACCAGGTTTGTCGTCATGCAGACCGGGTAGCGCTGTCATTGACCGAGTCAGCCCAGTGCGAGGGGATCACGATGCCGGCGAAGAACGACAACACAGACCAGCCGCAGTTGAAAGACCAGGGCTTGTACGAGAAGCTCCGGGAGGAGGGCAACTCGAAAGAGAAGTCTGCCCGCATCTCGAATGCGGCCGCGAACAAGGGTCGGGACGAGGTGGGTAAGAAGGGTGGTGAGTCCGGATCCTACGAGGACTGGACGGTGGACGAACTCACCGACCGAGCCAAGGAACTGGGCCTCGAGGGGTACTCGAAATTGAACAAGCATGAGCTCATCGACGCGCTGCGTAACCATTGACTCACAGCGGGCGCAGCGACGCATAGTACGTCTGCTGTGATGGGAAGTAGTCGTCGAATTTCGGCAGGGGTCCGCCGCGTGCAGACGCGACGAACATGTCCAGGTAGTACTCCCAGCCGGGTCCGATCTCGCCCACACCGTCCGTGTTCTCGCAACTGTGTACGAGGACGAGCACCGTGGAATCGCCCTGATCATCGAGCCGAACCTCGAGGGGCCACTGCATGTCGTCGAGCGTCCGCACGGCCAGCCGGCTCGGCGGCTCGCACGCTTCGATGGCCATATCCGAGGCCGGTGCGCCCTCCTCGAAACTCATGGTGATCCGAATGGAGTCGTCCGAAATCCGTTCCCACGGACCGAACCATTGCGCAGTAAGGGACGATTCGGTGAGTCTTGCCCACACGTCCTCACGTGGAAGCTCAAGCGTTCTGCTCAATTCGAGCGCGAAGCCGCTATCGGTGCTGCGCAGTGTGCCGGTGGGGATCGGTTCCATCGAGTGATTATGCGACTTCGGCACTGATGCCGTCGAGTACCGGATCGGCGCGCGTCCATTTTCGAGTCAGTCGCTGAAGTCGACGCGCACCGAGATCGGATCGGTTTGCAGCGCGCGGAAGCCCGCTCCGATGACCCGCCGGAGTACCGGATTGTTCGAGAACGACCGCGCACGGAGGGCGACGTCATCACCGGGCACAAAAGTGGCGGTCCCGCTGCGCCATCGGCTACCCACCCGAATACGAACGGCGGGCTCGTCGGTGATATTGGCGCCCCAGCCGGATCGGGTTCCGTGCTGTGAGATCAGCCATGCTCCGGTGGTATCGAACGATGCGGACACCGGCACGCGACGGCGCAGGCCGGACTTGCGGCCGACGGTCTCGATATCGGTGATCAGGGACGTTCTGACACCGACCGCCGTGAGCGCGTCGACGATCGGATTCGCAACGTATCTGCCGATCCACCGTTCACGGCGAAATTTCTCGATCGCTGAGGATGGGTTCGTCGACGCGGCCGTTCTGCGATTGCGAAACGCGTCCCAGCCGTTGCGCTGCACCATCGTCGCGGCGGTTCTCCATGCCGGGCGGCTCGAGTTCGGTTGCCGGCCGGCACCGATGAGCTGGAGCTGGTCGGTGTGCCACTGTAGGTCCAGAGCTCCGTTGATCTGTTTGAAGGCGTTCGCCTTCGATGGGAGCCGGAGGGCTACCTGCGGCGACTCGACGCGGTCGAGCGTGCCGTCGACCAGCGGACCGGCGACACCGGGGGTCAGAGCGGTCGGCCGCCCGAGACCCACCATGTCGCATTCGCCCGACCGGACCGCCGAGCTCATCACCGATCGGGTGCGGAAGCCTCCGGTCACGGCCAATGGAACCGGTCCCGCAGCGTCACGGACCGTGCGCGCGTACTCCAGGAAGTAGGCCTCGCGCTCGCGGGTGCTCGCCGTTCCCATCATTGCGGGTGATTCGTAACTGCCACCGCTGATTTCGATGAGATCGATCGATTCCCGGACAAGGTGCTCGACGGTGATCCGTGATTCCTCTTCACTGAATCCGCCGCGCTGGAAGTCTGCCGAATTGAGTTTGATTCCCACCGCGAAGCTGGGGGAGACCGCCGACCTGATGGCTCGGACCACCTCGAGAACGAATCGCATTCGCCCGTCGAGGTCGCCGCCCCAGTCGTCGTCGCGTCGGTTGGACAAGGGCGACAGGAATTGAGACACCAGGTATCCGTGCGCGCCGTGGATCTGAACACCGTCGAAGCCTGCCGTTTCGGCCACCGCCGCTGCCGTCGCAAACCGGCCGATGATGTCGCGGATCTCGTTCTCGCTCAACGCCCGCGGTGCCGGGATCCCCGGGATGTTGGGAGCAACGGCGGACGGTGCGACGGGCTTGGTGCGCGTCACGATCGGATTGGCTTGGCGGCCCGGGTGATTGAGCTGCATCCAAATGGGTGCACCGCCGTCGGATGTCGCTTTTGCCCATCGAGCAAGTGCATCGTGGTCGCGATCGTCTTCGATGACGACGTTGCCCGGCTCGCCGAGGTGGGATCGGTCGACCATGACATTTCCGGTCACCACGAGTCCGTAACCGCCCGCACCCCACTGGCGGTACAGCGTTTCGAGACGAGAGTCGGGTGCATGCTCGACGGTCGCCAAACCCTCGCTCAACGCCGACTTCATCACGCGGTTCGGCAGGATCTGCCCACAAGCAAGTAAAAGTGGGCTGCTCAGATCGACGACGTCTGTGTCAGGGGACATGGCGTTGCTCCGATTCCGAAGAGTGGCGGCAGGGTATGCCAGACACCATAGTCTGCACGGCTGTCGCGTCCCGTCCCGGATGGATAGTGAAGTGTTCAGCCTGCTGGAGGGGCGCAACGCGCGTCGTCGTCGAGTCGGTTCCGCGCGACGCGGTTGCTATAACGGCCAGTTGCAGATACTTTCCTTTCAGGAACTATGCCGTCCGGCATAGTTGAAGGGATCCTCATGTCGCTGCCCACGATCGCCCTCCATCGACCAGGTGCGCCGCCGTTCCGTCGGCGATACCTCGCGCTGCTCGTCATCTGCATCGCCGAGTTGCTCGTCGTTCTGGACAACACCGTTGTCAACGTGGCGCTGCCGTCCATCGGGTTGCAGCTGAGAGCGGACATCAGTGGGCTTCAGTGGGTGGTCGATGCCTACACGCTGACGTTCGCGGGTCTATTGCTGGCGTTCGGTCACATCGGAGACCGCTACGGGCGCAAGAAGGTCATGATGTTCGGTTTGGCAGGCATCGCAGTGATGTCTGTGGGCGGGGCTGTCGCCGCCGACCTCGGGCAGGTGGTGGCGGCCCGCGCTGCCATGGGAGTGTGTGCCGCCGCGGTGTTCCCGGCCACGCTGGCGCTCATCATCAACATCTTCACCGACGCCAAGGAACGGGCACTGGCCATCGCCGCATGGACGGCGATGGCAGGCTTCGCTATCGCCATAGGCCCCACAGCAGGCGGCTTTCTGCTCGAACACTTCTCGTGGCACTCGGTATTCTGGATCAATGTTCCGGTCGCTCTGCTCGTTCTGATCGCAGCGTTTGCCTGCGTGCCGGAATCGAAGGCGGAGCACGTCGGAAAATACGATCCACTGGGGATCGTGCTTTCCTTGGCCGGTATCACCGTGCTGGTCTGGGCGATCATCGAAGCGCCGCACAACGGGTGGCTGTCGCCGTTGAGCCTCGGGGGCTACATCGTCGGATGTATGGCATTGGGCGCGTTCGTGTGGTGGGAGCTTCGCGCGCCGTCACCGGTACTCGACTTGCAGCTGTTCCGAAACCCACGTTTCTCGTTGCCCGCACTGGCTATTGCAGTGGCATATTTCAGCATGTTCGGTTTCCTGTTCATGATCACCCAGTATTTCCAGGGCGTCATGGAGCTGACACCGTTGCAGTTCGGCATTCATTCGCTGCCGTTCGCGGTCGCGATCGCAATCGGCGCACCGTTGGCCACACTGATCGCCCAACGCATCGGTACTACCGCAGTGATTGTGTTCGGTCTGGTGGTGATGAGCGTCGGCATGTTCATCGCCGGCCGAACGGAGGTGGAGACTCCATACCTGGGACCTGTTGTGATCTCGATGATCCTGATGGGTCTGGGATTGGCAATCGTGCAGGGCCCGGCCACAGAATCCATCATGTCCTCGGTGTCGTTGGACGAAGCGGGGGCAGGGTCTGCAGTGAACGACACCACCAGGGAGATCGGGGGAACGCTGGGAGTTGCGGTCCTCGGCTCGATAGTCGCATCCATCTACACCACGAATGTGGGTCCCAGGATCGACGCCATTCCCGATGCGATCATGCAGCCGTACCAGAAGGCCTTCGCCCGCGAGACGGTCGTCAGCGTCATCGAAATTGTGAACTCACCGACCAATCCCATTTTCGCGGCGCAGAAAGCGGACCTGGTGTACGCGATGAAAGCAGCCTCCCTGGAAGGGTTCCAACTGGCTTCGTTCGTCACCGTCGGGGCCGCCATGGCATGCGCGATCGCTGTGGCGCTCTTCCTGCCATGGCGGCGACCCGAAGGAGACGGGGTGCTGTTGGCGTGGCGGGCGTCGAAGTCCGAAGACCCCGAGATCAGTTGAACGGGGTGCCCCCGGTGACCGCAATGGTCTCGCCTGTGATGTAGCTGGACTCGTTCGAGGCCAAGAAAACGTAGGCCGGAGCCAATTCCGCGGGCTGGCCCGGGCGGCCCAACGGAACCGTCTCGCCGAACTCGCCGTACTTCTCGGCAGGCATGGTCGCAGGAATCAGGGGAGTCCAAATAGGTCCGGGCGCAACGGCATTGACTCGAATGCCCTGGCTGGCGAGGTCGCCAGCCAGGCCCTTGGTGAAAGCGACGATGCCTGCCTTGGTGGTGGCGTAGTCCATCAACTCCGGTGACGGATTCGATGCCTGAATCGAGGTGGTGTTGATGATGGTGGAGCCCGCACCCATGACGGCGGCGGCGTGCTTCGAAATCCAGAACAAGGCATACAAGTTGGTCTTGAGCACACGGTCGAACTGGTCGGTGGTGATATCAGCGATGCCGCCCATCTGGGCCATCTGGAACGCGGCGTTGTTGACGACGATGTCGAGGCCTCCGAGAACCTCCACGGCAGTGTCGACCAACTTGGTGCACTGCGTTTCGTCGGTGAGGTCGCAGGCGATCGCTCGGCCCGACCGTCCAGCGGCTTCGATCAGGTCGACGGTCGCTTGGGCATCGGGGCCCTCGGATTCGAGATGAGCAATGACGACATCGGCACCTTCTCGTGCGAATGCCAGCGCCACCGCTCGTCCGATCCCGGAATCACCACCGGTGATCAACGCTTTTCGGCCGTGCAACCGATCCGAACCCCGGTACGACTTCTCGCCGTGATCCGGTGCGGTGACCATGTCGCGAGTCAATCCCGGATGCTCGAGCTCGGGCTGGTCGTCCCGATCGGGCATGGAGAAAGCAGTGGTGGGGTCGCTCTTGGTGAACTGGTCGGACATTGTCGATCCTTGCCTCGTGTGAAGAGGACCCATTGCGGCAAAACCAAAGCCGCCCCAGTTCTCGAGACGATTCACGGTCGTTACCGACTGGAGTCGCTGTCCACACGAGGTTTGCCGGTTGCACCGGCACGCAAACCTTGCGAATCAGCGCGCGGAGGGATCTTCCCCGATGAAGCTCGCACCCACCGCATCGAGCACCCGGCGCGCCGGCCGGGTAGGAGCGAAGACCTCGACGCGTCCGTCGGAACGTTCGACAGCATCGACGATCACGCTCGCGGCACCCGAGTACATGAAGTCCACCGCCGACAAGTCCAGCAGCACAACTGCATTGCCCCGCAGGGCACCGTCGAGGGCGTTCACCAAATCTGCTCGGGCACTCATGTCCAGCTCGCCGACGGCGCGAACAACGGTCAGATCGGGGGAGTAGGACTCGATCCCGATCGAGTGGCGTCGAGCGGGGGCGGTGGAGCGAACATCGGTGAAATCGGAAACAGTCACGGTGCGAACCTCTCAGTTCGGGTGGCCTATCGAACCGGCGTGCTCGGTGTGGAACCCGAGGGCTGCAGGTTCCGGTGCACGCTGTCCCGTAATCCTGACAGCGCAACATCACCGAACCGAGCCTGCAACATCACGGATTCGTCGCTACTTGGTAACGGCGAGGTAACACAGCCCGATGCCCGGCATCAGGGCAGTGTGTGACCTGCTGCGCGGAACAGGCCGTACCATTCCGCCCTGGTCAGGCGGATGTCCGACCCTGTAGCGGCCTCTACTATCCGATCCGGCGTGGTGGTCCCCAGGACCACCTGAATGTCGGCCGGGTGGCGTGTTATCCACGCGACCGCTATCGCGGCCGGTGTCGTGTCGTATCGGCCGGCAATGTCGTCGAGCGCATCGTTGAGGGCCGAGTAGTTCTTGCGATCTCCGACGAACACACCCGACGGGGTCCCGCTCTGGAGTGGCGACCACGCTTGCACGGTGATGCCGCGTGCCCTCGCGTAGTCGAGCAACCCGTTGTCGCGATCCACCGACTGGTCCAGCGCGCCGATGTTGGCGGTCAGGCCCGCAGCGATCAGCGGTGAATGGACGACGCTCAACTGCACTTGGTCGAACAGAAGTGGTTGGGTGACGGCTGTTTTCAGCAATTCGATCTGACCGGGAGTGTGATTGGAGACGCCGAAACCGAGCACTTTGCCCGACGTGTGCAGTGTGTCGAATGCCGCCGCGACCTCGTCGGGCTCGACCAGGCTGTCCGGTCGATGCAGCAGCAGGGTGTCGAGATGATCGACGCCGAGTGCCGAGAGCGAACCCTCGACGGTCGACACGATGTGGTCTTCCGAGAAGTCGAAATAGCCGTCGCGAATGCCGACCTTGCTCTGAATGCTGACGCGCTCACGCTGCGACGGAGTGAGTGTCACCGCTTGTCCGAAGCGCTCCTCGCACCCGTGGGGTCTGCCGCCGTAGATGTCGGCGTGATCGAATACGGTCACTCCCACGTCCAGGGCGGTGTCGACCAACTTGCGAATCCTGTCGTCGTCCAGGTCGAGGATGCGCATGAACCCGAGGACGATGCTCGACACGGTTGTGCCGGTCTGGGGGTGCGAAAAGGTGCGCAAGGTGAGTCTCCCTCTGTGTGGACGTGATCGCAGTCGAGTGTGTCAAACCCGGTCCCGGTTCGGACGAGGCCGCTATTGCGCAAGGCGTTGACAATATTGCGCAACTTCTGTCATCGTTGTGCTCGGCATCACAACGAACCCGGGAGGTGAACCGTGGCACCCACGCTCACGCAGGTTGCGCAACGTGCAGGTGTGTCGCTGTCGACGGCATCGCGCGCCTTCAGCAACCCGGATCGAATCGGGGCGGACACGTTGGCTCGGATCATCGCCGTCGCCGACCAGATCGGCTACGTCGCGGCCTCTGGTCGGTCCTCCGACACCAGGGTCGCGGCAACGACGGTCGCAGTCGTGGTACCCGACATCGGCCACACTGTCTTCGCGAGCTTCGTCAAGTCTGCGCAAGCGCAGGGCTGGCATCGCAGGCAGACCATCGTCCTCACCGACACCGACGGAAGCGCCGACCGTGAGCGTGAAGTGATCGGTGACCTGCAGGGCCGAGTCGACGCTCTGATCGTCTGTGCTCCACGACTACCGGCCGAGGACATCGTGCAGCTGGCGGGCGACACACCGCTGGTGCTCGTCAACCGATCATCGAGCGAATGTGATTGTGTCGTCGCCGATTCCGAGGACGGTATCCGGCAGGCCGTCGATTACCTGGCAGCTCTCGGTCACACGCATATCGCGTACGTCCAGGGATCGCCGCAATCGTGGTCCAACGAGCGACGCGTCGACGCCGTCGAACAGTTCTGTGCGGCGCGAGGAATCGTGCTCGATGTACTGGGGTGGCAGCAGGAAACCTTGGCCGGTGGCCATGCTGCGGCTGCCAGCGTCGTTGCCACGGGTGCTACCGCCGTCATGACCCACAACGACCCCATGGCCATCGGCGTCATGAACGGGGTTCGGTCGATGGGCCTGGCAGTACCGGAAGACCTCAGCGTCATCGGCATCGACGATTCGCCCCTGGCCGAACTCGCGCATCCCGCTCTGACGAGTATCAACGTTCCGATGGGCCGTGCAGGCCTGGTGTCGTCCGATCTGGTGTTCCAGCGGGCAGTCGAACCGGAGTCGTCGCCCAGAACCATCCATCTCCCTACCCAACTCGTGGTCCGCGGCTCATCGGGGCCCGCTCGGATCCGCACTCTCGCACCAGGAAAGGACGACACGAAATGAAGGTCGTCATCGCAGATTCCAACCTCCTACCGCATCGTGGCCGCTTCGAGAGCCGAGTCGCCTCCGATATCGAGCTGTCGTGGCACGAGAAGTTCGACGTCGATGCACTCGTCGCGGACATCGCCGATGCGACCGTGTATGTCGGCGGAAAGTTCCCGGCCGTTATGGCGGAGGCGGCACCCGATCTGCAGCTGGTGCACGTTGCGGGGGCAGGCACGGACGGCGTTTCCTTCGACGCTCTGAGCCCGCAGACATTGGTGGCCAACACTTTTCACCATGAGCGCTCGATCGCCGAATACATCGTAGCCACCGCCGTCGTCCTCCGGCGCGGATTTCTCGGGCAGGACCGCCTCATGCGGGAGGATCGGTGGGCGTCGCCGGTGTACGACCGGACGCTTCGGCAATCGAATTCGCTGGGTTCGGCAACGGTGGGATTCGTGGGCTTCGGTCACATCGGTGCACAGACGTGGCAGTTGCTGAGAGCCTTCGGTTGCCGGGGCATCGCGGTTACGGGAAGCGGATCGGTGAACGCTGCCGAGAACGGATTGGCCTGGGCCGCATCGACCGATCGTTTGTCCGACCTGATGACCGAAGCGGATGTCGTCGTGGTGTCCGCACCACTGAACGAGCGCACGACCGGCATGATCGGCGACACCGAACTCGCAGCTCTCGGACCGGACGGAGTGCTGATCAACGTCGGGCGCGGCCCCCTGGTGCAGCAGGATGCACTGTTCGACGCGCTGTCCGCCGGATCGCTCGGGAGCGCCGCCATCGACGTCTGGTACGACTACCCGTCGGCCGACGGCATCGGTGCCCCCTCGCGTCATCCGTTCCACACGCTGCACAACGTCCTGATGACACCTCATTCGTCCGGCATCACACGCGAAACCTTCGAGGGCCGGGTCGACGACATCACTGCCAACATCGGTCGACTCGCCGCGCGCGAACCGTTGACCGATGTCGTTGCCGGAGAGAACTTCACGGAGAAAGCAGAGCGCTCGTGACCGACAAGATCGTCGCCGCGGACGTCATCGTCTGCAGCCCCACGCGTAATTACGTCACACTCAAAGTGACCACCGCAGACGGCGTCGTCGGCTACGGCGACGCGACCTTGAACGGCAGGGAACTCGCGGTGGCGTCGTACCTGCAAGATCATGTCGCGCCGCTTCTCATCGGCCGAGATCCCGCACGCATCGAGGACACCTGGCAATACCTCTACCGCGGTGTCTACTGGCGCCGTGGGCCGGTGACGATGGCCGCGATCGGTGCCGTCGACCTCGCCTTGTGGGACATCAAGGGCAAATCCCTCGGGCAACCCGTCTACCAGCTGCTCGGTGGAGCCGTCCGCGACCGCATTCTCTCGTACACCCACGCCACCGGCTGGGACACGTCGGAATTGATCGATTCCGTCGATCGACGTCGAGCACAGGGTTTTCGCGCCGTGCGGGCCCAATCGGGTGTTCCCGGCCTGGAGTCCGTGTACGGAGTGCACCGAGGCGCGCAGGGATACGAACCCGCAGGCCGTGGTGCCGTTCCCGTCGAAGAGGTCTGGGACACCGATGCGTATCTCAATCACGTTCCCGGGGTGCTCGCAGCGGTGCGTGAACACGTGGGATCCGAGCTCAAGCTGTTGCACGACGCGCACCACCGGCTGACACCGCAACAGGCTGCGCGACTGGGCAAGTCGCTCGAGGACGTCGATCTGTTCTGGCTCGAGGACGTCACCACCGCCGAGGATCAGAGCGCCCTGCGGCTGGTGCGTCACCACACCACGACCCCGCTCGCGATCGGTGAAGTGTTCAACACCATCTGGGACTGCCAGCAGTTGATCTCCGAGAAGCTGATCGATTTCATTCGGGTGGCCATCGCGCATGCCGGCGGGATAAGTCATGTCCGAAAGATCTTCTCGCTGGCCGAGGTACACCAGGTTCGTTGCGGACCGCACGGGCCCTCCGACGTCTCGCCGATCACCCTCGCCGCGAGCGTGCACCTCGGAATGGCCACTCCGAACTTCGGCATTCAGGAATTCATGGGCTACGACCCACTGGTCGACGAGGTGTTCCCACACGCATGGTCGTTCGCCGACGGCTACCTGACCCCCGGTGACGCCCCCGGCCTCGGCGTCGACATGGACGAGTCGTTGGCGGCGCGGTACCCGTACGAGCCCGCGTATCTCCCCGTCGCTCGCCGCCTCGACGGCTCGATGACGGACTGGTGACGAGATGAGCGAATCCAGACTGACTCGTTCGGCACTCGCTCGCTCGGGGGCCGTCCCGGCACGACCGGACGGCACCGGGATCGTCCATCTGGGGCTGGGTAACTTTCATCGCGCACATCAGGCCGTGTACACCGCTGCGGCACTGGCGCAGGACGGCGGTTCGTGGGGGATTCTGGGCGTAGCGAACAGATCTCGCACGATTGTCGACGCCATGCTCGCTCAGGAACTGCTCTACGGCGTCGTCGAGATCTCGCCGTCGGGATCGAAGGTGAGCGTCCCCGGAGCACACACGGGAGCCATGGTCGCCGCCGACGACCCCTCCGCCGTCGTACGGGCCATTGCGGACGAGGACGTCCGAATCGTGACGATCACCGTCACCGAGCTGGGCTACACGCTGTCGTCCCGGACGGGCTCTCTCGACCTCGAATCGACTGCAGTGCAACAGGACTTGCAGCGGCCGGAAACGCCGACGACCACGGTGGGGCAGCTCGCGAGGGCTCTGGCGATGCGGGCGCGAACGCACGGGGCTCCGATCACCGTGGCCAGCTGTGACAACCTGCTGGGGAACGGTGATCGCACCGCTGCACTCGTGCGTCAGTTCTTGGACCGTTGCGGTGCGCACGACGTGCTCGAGTGGCTGGCGGCGGCGGTGACGTTCCCCAACTCCATGGTCGATCGCATCGTTCCGTCCAGCAGTGCGTTGTACGACGCCGAGTCCACCGCCGAGCTGGGCGCTGTGGACACCATTGCCGTGCCGGCGGAGCCGTTCACGATGTGGGTGATGGAGGACGAGTTCGCCGCAGGACGTCCCCGCTGGGAAGCCGGTGGTGCCGTGTTCACCGAGGACGTCGAACCGTACGAACTGATGAAGGTTCGACTGCTCAACGGAACTCACTCTCTCATTGCCTATCTCGGCGCACTCGACGGTCGCGCGACAATTCCGGACTCGATCGGTCGCCCGTTCGTGGAGGCCGCAGCTCGAGCAGTGTTGGTCGACGAATACCTCCCGACCGTGCCCGTTCCGGACGGGGTGGATATCGACGACTACATCGCCCAGCTGTTCGTGCGGTGGTCCAACTCCGCTCTGGGGCACAAGACCGCACAGGTCGGTTCGGACGGCTCTGCCAAGCTCGCGCAGAGGATCCCGGACCCAGCGCTCCATCACCTGAGAAACGGTGTTGTACCGCAACACCTTTCCTTGACCATCGCCGCCTATCTCTGCTGCGTGTGCCCGCCCGACGGTTTCGACCCGGGCCCGCATGCGCATGCGATGGCCGACCCTGCACGTGCGCGTTTGGCAGGACTTGCCGCTTCGGTAGCGTCCAGTGAGGATTTCGTCCGCTCGGTTCTCGAACGCGGCGACATACTCCCCGTCGAGTTGGCGCAGTTTCCCGAATTCATCACACGCACAGCGGAATTGATGGATACTGTTGTTCGTCACGGTCCGATGGCCGCAGCCGTCGAAGCGGCGAGTTCTTCGCTCCGCCCCGTCGTCACGGCATCCCGGACCACACTCGACTGACTCATTCTCCTTCCTTCGTTCGGCCGAGGCCGAAACTCACCCGAGGACAACCATGGACACGACCACAGAACCGTCAGATTCTCCCAGAATCGCTCCGGCCCAACATGATCCTTCCGCCGTACGACGCGCAGCGTGGGCCGGCCTCATCGGAACCACACTCGAACAGTACGACTTCGTCATCTACGGCACAGCGTCCGCGCTGATCTTCAACAAGTTGTTCTTTCCCAACATCTCCCCGGCGGCCGGCATCATTGCCAGCTTCAGCGCGTACGCCGTCGGCTTCCTCGCCCGGCCACTGGGTGGACTGTTCTTCTCACGCTACGGTGACCGGCTCGGGCGCAAGTGGGTTCTGGTCGCCACGCTGATGCTGATGGGCGGCGCGACCATGGCGATCGGTCTGCTGCCGACGTTCGAGCAGGTGGGACTACTGGCCCCGGTGTTGCTGGTCCTGTGCCGGTTCTTCCAGGGCTTCGGCGCTGGTGCCGAACAATCAGGTGGCGCAACGCTTCTGACGGAAACAGCCGCGATCGGAAAGCGTGGCAGATTGGCCGCTCTTGTCATGACCGGCGCGGCGCTCGGCACCGCTCTCGGAGCCATCGCCTGGATCCTTGCCCAGTTGCTCCCCGACGATCAGCTCATGTCCTGGGGCTGGCGCATGGTGTTTCTCAGCAGCATCCTGGTCACCGTGGCCGCGTTCATCATCAGGCGCAAGCTCAACGAGTCACCGGTGTTCCAGGAGCTGAAGGCGGCCCAGGAGCGACCCAAGGCACCGGTGAAGGAAGTGTTCACCAACGGCAAGCGACCGCTGTTCATCGTCATGTTCATGACCGTCGGCATCAGCGCTCAGTCCTACACGTACCAGGTGTTCATGGCCTCCTACATGAAGAACGACATCGGCGTCGATCCCACGTTCATACCCAAGGTTCTGCTCATCGGCGCAATCTGCGGCGGCATTGCGGCCTGGGGCTTCGGATGGCTATCGGACAAGGTGGGCCGTAAGCCCGTGTACATCGGGATCGTCAGCCTGCTCGTAATTCTTCCGGTTCCCACGTTCATGGCTCTCAGCACCGGTTCGCACGTACTGATCACCCTGGTGATGATCATCGGATTCATCCTGGCGTGCCAGGGGGCCGTCGGTGTCACGATGAGTTATTTCCCGGAGATCTTCGGGGCTCGATACCGGTACGCCGGAGTCACTCTCGGCCGCGAGTTCGCGTCCGTCTTCGGCGGCGGAATCGCTCCTCTGCTGTGCGCGGCACTGATCACCGCGTTCTCCGGATCCTGGGTCCCGGTCGCGGTCTACATGATGATCATGGCGGTCTCGGTGCTCGTCGCCGCATCCTTCGCACCGGAAACTCGGGACCGCGATCTGACCGATCCGGCCAACGCAACCGATCCGGTGCTCGACCGGGTCTGACCTGCCCACCTCGAACGGAACGGACGACACGATGACCACCGAACCGAATCCTGTGCCCGACAGAACGGTCGCCCTGATCGCGTACGGCACCGATGACATCCGCGTCGAAACAGTGGCGGTGGCCGACCCCTCGCCGGACGAGGCCATCGTCGCAATTGCCTACGGCGGAATCTGCGGCTCCGATCTGCACTACTGGAAGCACGGGGCGGCAGGGCAATCGGTACTGAAGGCGCCGATGCGATTGGGGCACGAGGCGTCGGGCATCGTGGTTCGGCGCGCAGGAGACGGCAGTGGCCCCGGTGAAGGCACCCCGGTCACTGTCCATCCGGCGACTCCCGCCGCCACCGGCGCGAAGTATCCGGTCGATCGTCCGAACCTGTCTCCCGGATGCCGCTACATGGGAAGCGCCGCGCAGGTACCGCACGACGACGGTCTGTTCATCGGTCACGTCGCCGTCCCGACACGAATGCTCAGAGTGTTGCCCGACGGTCTGGATCTGAGAATTGCTGCGTTGGCCGAGCCGGCGAGCGTCGCATGGCATGCCGTCGAGCGTGCTGGGGCGGTGTCCGGCAAGACGGTTCTCGTCGTCGGGACCGGTCCGATCGGTGCCCTCATCGTGGCGGTCGCTCGCCGAGCCGGAGCAGCTCGGATCGTCGCGGTCGACCTCGAGGACTACGCCCTGGAAGTGACGCGTCGACTCGGAGCGCATCGAACAGTCGACGCCCGAGACGGGACGGCAGTCGCGGCGGTCGAGGCCGACGTGACGTTCGAGTGCTCGGGCAACCACCATGGTCTGGCGTCGGCAATTAACGGCACGGCTCGCGGCGGTCGTGTCGTCATGGTCGGGTTACCTGCGGCGGGGCCTCAGCCGGTGCCGCTGTCATTGGCGATCACCCGGGAGATCGACCTGATCGGCTCGTTCCGGTTCAACACCGAGATGGACGACGTGATCCAAGCTCTGGCCGACGGTTCACTCGATGTGGCACCCGTCATCACCGCGGAGTATCCGGTGGCAGACGCCCTCGACGCGTTCGCGCTCGCCGCCGATGCATCCCGATCGAGCAAAGTCCTGTTGACGTTCTGACGGGCTACTACTCGAATTCGGTTCGTATCGACTGTGTCGTGAGCTGCAGCATCAGCACGAAGCCGGTCAGCGTCACTACGATCGGGGCCCACAGCACCACCGCCACGAAGGTGTCCACATCCCGTTCCAGCACTATGTACACCGCGACGATCGACGTTCCCAACAGGCACAGGGCGATGTGAGCAGCGAGTCGCCATTTGTCGAAGAAGAACCCGGCCAACATTCCCATCGGGATGAGGAAGGTGCATTTGCCGAGGGTGACTTCCGGCGCGAAATTCGCGGTGATGGTGGCTCCGAAGATCGACAGATCGGCGATGACGACGAAGGCGAAGGCTTGCCCGAGCGTCGGCCACGGTCCGAACCACCAGAACGCGCCCATGACGTACGCGGCGATCATGCACGTCCATTGCACGATCGCGGGGATGGGGGTGGTCGCGCCGTACCCGAACGCCAGCTCGAGGGTGACCACGACGGCCATGGCCAGGGCGGCGGCGGACACGATCCGCTTGACGAGCGTCGTGACAGCGAGCGACGTCATCACGCCCATGCCCCATTGGTAATGCTCGTTGGACCTCGTCAGTGCGCGAGTCACAGTGCCCCCTCGTTCCAATCGGGAGTCGATTGAAACACAGTCGCACCGCTCGACGTTCGGCTTTCACCGTGTTCTGGCCGACGGTGCGGCACGATCAGCTGGTCAATTGGTGTAACAGCTCCGGCAGTGTCTCGCTGATGTCGTGCCGGCTGGCCACCCGATAGCGGGCGGCCTCACCGAGCAGCCGCCGTCGATCGGCGTCGTCGACCACCGCCGAGACGGCGGCAGCGAGAGCATCGGAGTTGCCGGGCTCGACCAGAATTCCAGCACCGTCGGCGAGGAATTCGTGCGTGCCACCGTGATCGGTTCCGATCACCGGCAATCCGTGCGACATCGCTTCCAAGACCGACAACGGACCTGCCTCGGGAGAAGTACTGGCCGACACGACGACATCCCACCTGCGAAGAGCGGACTCGGCATCGGTGTGTCCGAGGAACTCGACACGTCCGGCAAGATCCGGTTCCGCGGCGCGCGCGCGGAGTTCGTCGACGTATTCGCGATCACCGGGGAAGCTTCCCCCGGCCAATTCGACTCGGACGTCAGGGAGCATGGCGACGGCGTCGAGCAGCACGCGGTGCCCCTTCCATGGCGTCAACAACGCCAGCATCCCGACGACCGGCGGAGAGTGCAGCGCACCGCCGAACCGCGGAACCGGCCACGGCACGCCGTTGTGTGACACCACCACGGGGAGGCCGGCCTTTCGGAGCGGTTCTGCGGTGGCCTCGGACACCGATACCGCAACGCGAACGGCCGGCCGGGCGAACCGGACCACCACACGCTGCTTGAGAGAGGTCATCGTGTCGTGGACGAGCCACGACGCCCCGCGAGCGGGCCGCGCAAACCGCGCCACCGGAAGCGCGAACAGCGAGTTGACGACCGTGGCGGTGCCCGGTGCGCGGGCGATCGTGCGCACGGCGCGCGCCGCCCCGACCCATCGTGCGACCATCCTGATCGCCGCGATACCGCGCGCGGCACCACGTTGCCCACCCAGTCCGAGCTCGTCGATGCGGACGTGTCGCGTCGTGTCGGGCAGGCGATCTGCCAATGGGCCTGCAGGGCAGGCGATCACGGTGGCATGGCCGCGACGCGTGGCCTCGTCGATCAAATCCAGCAGCACCTTCTCGGCACCGGACACCTGGCCGGTGTGCGCGAGGAAGAGAACTGTCGATTCGTCGGTCATGTATCGGCCCGTCTGTGCGGCAAAGGTGGTTCTGGCTGATCAGTACGCATCGCGGAGCAGTGCCACTGGGTCTTCACACATTCTGCGTAGCGCTGCATCCATGACGGCCACATCGACCATCTTGCTGCAGAACGAGGCCGTATAGGTTCGCCCACCGGCGATTTCGGCGATGAGCATCGTGCAGCCGTCCGGACCGTCCGGTTCGAGCGACGCGGCCATCTGCGGGGGCCTGCCGTCGTCGGCCCAGTCGAGGTGGTCGAACACCCGCACTTTCCCGAGGTCGCTCACGGCCAGCCGCAAGGTCTCGGGTACCTCGACGACCGAATTCTTGTCCTGCGACGGTGCAGACGGCCGAATGCGTGACGCCACATCGCGAAGATGTGACATGCCCAGTACCGCGATGGGCCAGCCGGATTCGATCACCTCACGCATCGATGCGGTGATTCGGACGGGTGTCGTGTCGGCAGGAAGATGCAATGGGATGCCGACGGCAAAGTTCCCGTGCGCGCCCTGCTGGGCCGGATCGAGATAGCGGCGGCTGTTGAACAACACCATGATGTGCTCGTCGATGTCGACGGATTCCGCTCGTAGCGCCGCGCTCCACAGGGCAATCGAGATCGACGCAGCGGTCGCTCCGGGCAGGTTCTCCGCAGTCCAGTTCTTCAGCTCGTCCACGTCGGCTTTGCTCATGTACCCGGCCCGGCTGACCTTTCCGTCTTCCCAGTTCTCGATCCGACGACGGGGACCGGACCCGCCGTCCGCTGCGCGCCGGTGTCGAGCACGCAGGGACCAGAAGTCCGCCAGCGTCTTCGGATGCCGAGAGTAGTGCCGCCACAGAGCTTTCCAGGTCGTGCTCGGTGGCAAGCCTGCGGCGAGGCCGGGAACCAGTGATCCGTCGGCATCGTCGCAGAATGCCGCCAACATCAGGACGCCGATCTGGCCGTCCCCGATTCCGTGCGAATAGTCGATGGCGAGGTGATCGTCGAACACGACCACCTCGAGTGGACCGCGAGCACCTTGTCGCGACCGAATGTCGGTGAGCATCTGCCCCAGGTCTTCGGTGCCGCCACTGCTCGTGGTGACATTGTCGCCGGCGATGTTGCTGCGGTAGCGCCACCGTCGAGCATCGGAGCGTGGTTCCAGCGCGATGTGCGGCTCCGCGTCGACGTGTTCGGCGGCGGTGAGCGTTCGACGCGTCCGCTCGATGTCGAGACCGCGGACGGGCCCGACCGCGGTGACTATCCGGGTGTCGGCGAAGACGCGATCCAGTGCAGTCGAGCGATAACTACGCTCAGCGGACGGCATCGACGACCTCCTGCATTCGACTGCGGAAGTTGGCCCGTGAGAAGCCTTCCGCCCATCTACGAATGGCGGCGCGATCGTAGTCGGCCGGGTCGAACGAGCGCATGGCCTCGGCGAACCCGGCGATGACGGCCTCGTCGGAGCCCGGCTGTACATGCAAGCCGGTCTCACCGGGAATCACCGAGTCCACGGCCCCGCCGTCTCCCAGTGCGATGACCGGTGTTCCGGTGGCCATGGACTCGACCGGGACTATGCCGAAATCCTCCACTCCGGGCATCAGCAGGGCGCGCGTCGTGCGGTGCAGTTCGAGAAGCTTCTCGTGCGAAACCCGCCCCAGGAAGGTCGTTTTGGGTCCGGCCAGTTCCCGGCAGGCGTTCATTGCACGGCCGTCTCCCGCCACCACGAGGGGAACGTCGGCCTCGGCGGCGGCGCGCACCGCGATGTCCGGACGCTTGTAGGGGACCAGGCGGCCGGCAAGCAGGAAGAAGTTCTCACGCTCGATCGACGGATCCGGCGCGAAACCCTCGGTGTCGACCGGAGGATGGACCACCACGGCGTCGTCTCGGCCCCACCAGTCATCGATGCGGCGAGCGACCGCCGTCGAATTGGCCACCACGGTCGTCAGTTTCGGTGCGGCGGCGATCTCGCATCGACGGGCAACGGCCGACAGTGCCGTCAGTATCGCTGCTCCGGCTCTGCCGCCGCCTTCACCTGCGCGAAGTTCGGGATCCCAGGCCCATCGTGCGGGACTGTGCACGTAGGCGATCACGGGGGAGTCGGTGGCGAACACGGCCTGAGTCGCGAAGGCATGATGGCTCACCACGACGGCGTCGTAACCGCGCAATGGCATCCGACGAAAGGCCAACGGCATCATCGGAAGAACGGGTGCGTACGACCGTTGGCCCAATGCGTTGTACACCCGATTGAGGGCGGACGTGTGCGGCGCGCGGCTGATTCCGGACGGAACCCCGGACGGGCGGGAGATCGGTGCGAACACTTCGGCAGCGGGCCAGTGCAAGGCCAGCTGTTCGATGACGTGCTCGGATCCTGCGATCTCCGTGAATCTTTCGTGTACGACGGCAATTCTGTCAGCTGGCATGGCGTTGGCCTTCCGGCGCGATCGTCTGCGCGGTCTGTTCTGCTCGTCGGGTCGAGTTCTTGTTCTGCAATACCAGGTGTACGGGAATGTCGAAGTCGTCGAGCCGTCGCAGCGCCGCAGTTGCTGCCTTCTTGTCCCGTCCACGCTTCGACACCAGCACAACGACGGTCTCGACGTCACCGACGTCGGTGTACTGCCACCACTGCTCCGACAGGCCGAATTCGGCGGTGGCTCGATGGTGGCCGGTGGTCGGTCCGTCGCCGTGCGTCGACTCGAAGACTGCACCGTCGCCGACCAGGACGAGAATCACGCTGTCGCCCTTCGGGGCTGCGTGTCGCGCACTTCTCGATGCCGGTCGGTCGCCACGCTCGAGGGCAGCGATCCGGGAAGCCACGACGGGCGGTACCGTGTCGCCGGTCGCCGGGTCGAAGTGTGCACCGTATTTCCGGGACACCCGACGAGCCCAGGAGCGAGAGGGCTTGCGGCCGAGCCTTCCTCGAAGCAACACGATCAGTTCGGCCGCGACGATGAGTGCAGCCAGAGCTGCGACGAGTGCCTCCGAGACCGGTTTCGGTGAGACCGGAGTTGTACTCTGCTCTGGTTTCGACAACACGACCAGTCGATCTCCGCTGGCAGCTGCTTCGAGTTCGCTCTGCTGGGTGCGTAGTTGGGCCAGTTCGGACAGTGCCGCAGGTCGACTCGGATCGTCGGCAGGCAGAGCGTCCACCCGAGCCTGTTGCGCGTCGACGGTGGACTGCCCCTCGGCCGTTCGTTCCTGCGAGTCGCGGATCGCGTTGGCGGAGGACGTACTTGCCATCGTCGACACCATCGCCTCGGCCAGTTCCGCGGCGAGTTCGGGAGATCGGGTCGTCACGGTCACTGTCAGCAGCGCGGGTGAGGTGCCAGGAGACAGTTCGACGCTCGAGGCCAGTTGCGACGCGTCCATATCGGCGTCGACCTGTTCCAGGACCTGATCGAGAACGCCGCGATCGGTGGCCAATTCGATGAACGGTGCGCGCATCTGCTCGATGAACGCGTCACCGGGAACGAGCGTTTGGGCAGGTTCGATCTCCGCGACGATCGACGCGGCGTACTGCTTGTCGGTGAGTTCGCTCCTGAGGTAGAACATGCCTGCACCGACCAACACGGCAATGATCACGGCGGGCAGCAATGCCCGGCCGAGTTCGCGCATGTGTCCTGCGAGGTCGATCGGTGGGGGCACGTCGCCCCGGTGTACGGCATCGTGGACGGACATCAACCGCGTACCCTTCCGTCGTCGATGCGAGCGGATGGACCGCTTCGGTGGTTCGTGGAGCCGACAGGCTCGATGATAGCTGGGTGTGGACACAGTCCGCGTAGCCGTGCCGACTGCGAATGAAACTGCATCTCAACGACATTGGAATAGCAGGGGCGGCGGTCGGAAAAGATCGTGAAACCGAACTTCGGCTCCGAAGCCTGCCGCCGGAATCGGGTGATTCGTCTGTTGTGTATCCGCTTCTCACTGCACGTGCGCACGGTGTCGTCCTTTCTCGGCTGATCCCGGCATCGGTGACTCGACGACTCCGATGGCAACGCACGCGGCGAGCGAGGTCGCGACCAGTAATGCCGCCCCGACGGACACGAGCAGCCACAGGCCGGGGTAGTGCTGTACCAGGAACCAGCCGCCCACCGTGACGGCCGCGGTGATCACGACGACGACCGAAAGGGACTGCACCGGAAGTAGTCCGGGGATGGGCATGCTTCGCGCTATCACGATCCACAGCAGGACGAGGGTGGTTCCGATCGTCGCGACCGTGGAGATGGCAGCTCCGTCATAAGACATCCGTGGGATCAGCACGAGGTTCAACCCGATGTTCAGGGCCAGGCCGACCAACGCAACCACGGGGTAGTGACGCTGCATCCCGGCCGAGGCCAGCAGAAAGATGCCCAGCATCACCAAAGACATCAGTGCCGCGCCGATGACGAGCAGCCGGGCCGCGTGTGCTCCGTCCACGAATCTGTCGCCGTACAGCAGGCCGATCAACGGCTCGGCCGACGGTACGAATGCCGCCACGGCCATTGCACCGAAGACTGCGAACAGCAGTGCGGCCGAACGGGTGCGCGCTCGAAATGCAGTGGTGTCGTGAGGCCACGACGCCACGAGCAGGGTGCTGATCGGTGCCACTGCCGCCAATACGAAGGTGTCGATCATGTCGGAGAATTTGTAGCCGATCGAGTACAGACCGACGGCCTCGAACGTGTCGAGGAGGCTGAGCATCAGCATGTCGATCTTGAGCATGGCAATGGTGAGGGCGAAGCCGATGGCGAGGGGCACGGCCTCCCTCAGATACGGACCCCAGCGGCGCACCTCGATGTGCCTCGACGGTCGCAACCCCATGGAACGGTTGCCTATGCCGAAACCCTTGGTGATCAGTTTGAACACCTCGTTGACCACAGCCGGCAGTACGAAGATCAGCAGGGTGGGAGCGAGCACGGCCGCCAACACGGTCAAGGCCAACTGGATTGCCTGACCGGCACTTTCGGCCACCGCCACCAGAATCAGCCGGTGACGGCTCTGGAAGAGGACGCTCAAGGCGTGGCCCGGTGTGGCGAACACGACCACCAGTCCACCCAGCACCGTCGCGAGGACCACCTCGCTCGGATACTGCAGTAGGAGAACGTATGCCACGGCCAGTACGTAACCCACCAGTCCGAGGGCAGTACGCAGGGCCAGAAACGACGACGCGGTTCGACCGATTTCCTCGGGATCGTCGTCCATCAACTTCGCCAGCACGACGCGTCCGACTCCCAGGTCGGTGACGACGGACATCAGGCCCAGCAGTGCGAAGACGAAACTGAACTGACCCCAGTCGTCCGCTCCGAGGGACCTCGCGACGACGACACTGCCGACCCAGCCCAGCGCCGCGATGATCACTCTGCTGATCAGAACGGCAATCGTCGCCTTGGCTGCGGCCTTCGGATCCGCTGCGATCGCGCGGTAGTCCGGGGGCTGCTCTGTGCCGTCGAGCGCGAGCTCGTCCGACATCAAACCACGCCCGCGGCTCGATACGCGTCGGCAGTGAGCTCAGCCGTTCGACGCCAACTGATCTCGCGAGAGGCGTCGGCTGCCGCGCCGACGAGGGCTGCGCGTGCATCCGCGTCGAAAGCGATGGGTTTCATCGCGTGCACCCAGTCGTCCACGTTCTCCGATGCGACGAGCACGGCACCGTCGCCGACGACGTCGGGGAGGGCACCGACTGCACTGGCGACGACCGCGCCACCCGAGGCCATGGCCTCGACGGGTGGGAGCCCGTAGCCCTCGTAGCGAGAGGCGTACGCGGTGACGGTCGCAGCTGCATAGAGGGCAGGCAGGTCCTCGACATCGACGTACCCGAGCCCACGGGAATTGCGGGGAGCGTGGGGACCGGTCGAGCCGGCTCCGGCCAGCAAACACGGGATACCCAGACTCTCCGCTGCGTCGGCCACCAGCTGAACGTTCTTGCGAGGCTCCACCGTTCCGACCTGCATGACGAAACGGTCCGGTAGGTCGTACTTGGACCGAACAGCGTCCACTCGGCTGTCGGTGGGGACTTCTGCCCACGCTGCGGGTGCCAGGCCGACGACGGTGGCGTCGCGGCCGCTGACGGCCTTGATCCGGTCGGCGGTGAATTGCGAGACAGCGATGAGCAGATCGGCACGGCGCAGAGCTCGCCGCACCAGTCTCTGTTCACCGAGCGCGCGAAATCTACTGGAGGCCGACGGCATGTCGATGACCGAAAGATCGTGCACCGTGGCGACTGTGAAGGCCTTGGTGACAAACGGAAGGTCGACGTCCAGGCCGTGTACGACATCGCACCGGCCGACGGGGAGTGCGCCGAGCACCGCCCGAGCCGCACCGCTGGTGACAGGCCGTTCCATCGCCCGAACCGAGGGTGGCAGCTCGCCGACGGCGTCGCGCTGCACCACCGCGGTGAGATCGGCGTCGGGCAGACGATGCGGTAGCTCGTTCAGGAGCTCGCGAATGTAGGTCTGTACTCCACTTCCGCCCGGCCTGAGGGCGAGCGCCCCGAAGACGATTCGTGTTGCGCTGCTGCGCATCCCACCACTCCTAACAAGAGCCAGAAATAGACATCGATCGGAAAGATCTCGAAATACGTGGAGACCAGACTGGCGAACATGGCGGCGACGATCGAAGCGCCGACGCCGAGAGCGAGCGCCCCGTCGTCGCCCCGTAGTGCCCGGGACAGGCGTGTGCACCACAGCAACGACGTCACCAGCAGCGCCACCACCGCCCAGAGGCCGATCGGCCCCAGTTCGAGCAGGGCCTTCACGTAGTAGTTGTCGGGTTGGTAATTGGTCGAGAGTCCAGATTGAGTGAACGCTCGGCCATCGGCGGTGGAAATGCGGTCTGCCGCAGATCCACTCGATCCCAGACCCGTGCCGAAGGGATGAATCAGGATGCTGGCGATGATGTTGGCCCAACCGTCACCGCGTTGACCCAGACTGCTGGACGAGAAGAAGACCGACGTGATCTTGGGTACGAAGGGGACCGTGACGGCGACGGCCAGAGCCGCCAGAGCAAACGGCGCAGCGAGGTATCGAAAACGCACGGCGATCAAGTAGATGACCCCGACCGCGAGCCCGAGTATCGCTCCACGCACGATCGAACTGGACATCGCGACCACCATCATCGGAGACGCGCAGAGAAACAACAAGTTTCGACGACGGCGCGGATCGGCCAGTGCGACCGCACCGCCGACGAGTAACGCCAACATCACGTACAGCCCGAACGGGAACGGCAGGTTGAACGTGCTGAACGTGCGCAGCAGCCCGCCAGATGTTCGGACCTGCGTGCCGTATTCGTAACCCAGCGACACCAGTGCGGCGGGCCCGGCCACCAGTTGAGCGATGCCGACGGCAGACGTGAACACACCCATGCCCATCAGAACCGAGACGAGGTGGTCACGGTCTTTGGCGTCGAACGGCGCGAGCCACATGACTACTACCAGCAGAACGTAGAAGAAGGTGACCTTGATGCCGAACAGACCGACTATTCCGAACGTGGCGAATGCAGACACGCTGCCGAACACGACGAACACCGCAGCCGCCGGCCACCACGGCACGAACACCCGAGCAGGCGAGCCGGGGACATGTCGTGGTCGGCGTAACCACGCACACAGCACCGTGAAGACGACAAGGCCTTCCTTCCAGCCCGACACGACCCCGGGAAGGGGAACGAGAACCAGAAGTCCGTGCAGTGGAACCAATCCCGCCAACAGCAACACTCCACGTTGCGGGCGGCGGTAGATGGCCGATGCCACCGCGCAGCCGAGCACGAGGACCACCGCTGCGCCGAAAGCAAGCGCAACGTACGTGATCACGGGGTGACCCGAACGTGGCGGTGTTCGGCGTAGACCACGATCAGTCCTCGGCGCGTTTCAGAACGGCCAGCACGGTGAGGAACAGGATCTTGACATCGAGCCAGATGGACCAGTTCTCGATGTAGTAGTTGTCCCACTCCGCGCGGTCGGCAATGGAGGTCTGGCCGCGAAGGCCGTGCACCTGCGCCCATCCCGTCACGCCGGCCTTGACCCGGTGCCGTTCGCCGTACCGACGGATCTGCATCTCGAACAGGTCCACGTATTCGGGCCGCTCCGGCCTGGGGCCGACCAAGCTCATGTCGCCACGAAGGACGTTGAGCAGCTGGGGCAGCTCGTCCAACGAGGTCTGTCGCATGATCTTTCCGATACGGGTTCTCCGGTCGACACCCTCGACGCCGCCGGGTGCGTCCCCGGCCTTCCGCTCGAACGCCGCGTCGGATGCCCGCGGGGGCCGCATGGACCGAAACTTCAGGCAGTCGAACGGCAACCCATCACGGCCGATTCGCTCCTGTGCGAAGAAGATCGGGCCGGGGGAGCTCAGGCGCACGAGCAGCATCAGCGTCAGGAAGACGGGGGAGAGCAGCAGGAGTCCGAATGCCGTCAGGACTCGATCCAGTACACCCTTCAGGGCGAACTGCCACCCCTTGGGATTGACGTGTGGCAGCACCATCAGCGGCAAGCCGCCGATGTG
Organism: Rhodococcus sp. 05-2256-B1; assembly: GCF_002258465.1. NCBI lineage: Bacteria > Bacillati > Actinomycetota > Actinomycetes > Mycobacteriales > Nocardiaceae > Rhodococcus > Rhodococcus sp. 05-2256-B1. The sequence continues at coordinate 125,866 of NZ_NOZA01000015.1, forward strand.
TTCGACACGAGTGTTGACGCCGACGGCGTCGTACAGCCTGGGCACCACCCACACCCGCATGCCGAGTCGGTGCGCAGTCCTGATCGCGCCGACCAATATTCGGTCTTCTGTCGGAGCGAACGCAACTATCAGCTCTTCCGCACCGGTCCTGCGCGCAACTGCCTCCAAATCGCTGGGCAGTCCCAGGTGCGGCAGATCGGGCAGCTCGCCTCCCGATGAGACGTCGGCGACGGGGATTTCTCCTACGTAACCGACCGGAGCGAGACCGTACTCAGGAAATTGTCTTGTGCGAGAGACGAGTTGATGCGCGATCGGGTCGTTGCCGAGCACGATGGTCGGTGCTGCCGATCCGAATTTGGTGCGAATCACGCGCTGGACGACGATGCGTACGAGCCGGACGATCGCAATCGTGAATGCGCTGAGCAGCCACAGTCGCAACACGACCGCGCTGGGCCGGTACTCGGTGTCGGCGAGGAACATCACGACCATCAACGCGAGCGCAGCGAATGCAACAGCCGTTTCGGCAGGCCCGATCTCGTCGAGAAAGTTGCGACGAAGGCTGCGCCTGTACATCGACTTGCCCGCCATGATTCCGATGAGCAGCGGGAGGAAGAGCCATGGCAGCCAGCCGGTGTCGACGAGACTGCCCGAATACCACAGCAGCGCTCCGGTAACTGCGACCGCGGCACCGAACACGTCGACCGCAACATTGACGGCGGTGTTCAGCGGATCGACCCGTAGTCGGTCCGCGAGTGTGCGACGGGCTACGACGACGTCGGGCTCGGCAGCCCGCGGGCGAGTGTGGGGTGATTCCAGTGTTTCGGGCACGGCTTCTTCCGGTGGTTAGTTTCGAATGAGGTCGGTCCTGAATATCCCAATTAATGTATACCGCCACGAAAGTGGACACCCGGTCGACTTCACGAAAAAAACTCGAAGTCGGTTGTAGGTCGAAAATGCTAATACTTGTCGGGGAAAGCGCCCCTTATTCGAAAACTCGCTCGCGAATAATCCAGGCCAAGTCCTGCAGTATCTGAACGTGGCCGGTGGTCCACTGCCGCGGCTGTCGATCCCACACGCACAGGGTTCCGACGGAATGGCCGTCATCGTCGGTGAGCGGAACTCCGAGGTAGGAAACAAACAGGTTGCTCTGGACCGACGGATGATCCTTGAGGGCGTCGTTGAGTCTCGCGTCTTCCACCACCAGCGGCTGGCCTAGATCGATCGCATAACGGCAGATGGACGCTTCGAGAGGAACCTCTTGCGCGCCACCGAGTTCCGACGGCAGTCCGAGTGCACTCTTGAAGTACTGACGCTTGTCGTCGAGAAGCGAGAATGCGGCAGACGGAGCGCTCAATGCATCGGCGACCATCGCGACGATCCGGTCGTAGCCGGAGTCGGATCCGGTGTCCATCAACCCTGTCCGAGTCACTGCTGCCAGCCTCTCGGGGTCGTCGATCGGCGTACCGAATGCCCGGGTCACCTCGGCCGGTTCGACGCCCTTCTCCGAAGCGGCCTGCAAAGCCCGGAGCAGAGCACCGACCTCGGAATCCTGATCGTCGGACAGTTCACGAACGAGTCGATCGACCACGGCCCGCCGAATGAATTCATCGGTCCCGAGGCCGGATTTCTCCGCCTGCCGGGCGAGTAACTCGTTGAGACGCTCGTCGAAACCGGGAAATCCTGTTGTCATTGGGCATATGGTAGTACAGGCAATGTCGTCCTACCGATGACTGCGGGGTCGAATTCTGCGTCAATCCGAATCGTTGCCGTAATTGCCACAAAGCGTATGACAATCCGTTTCGGCGAAGATCGCCTACCGGTGTTGCTATCATCCCGCAGATGAAAGCAAATGCTCCTCTGCGGGTGATGGCCGTTCTTGCGGCTCTGGTGTTGCCGTTCGCTGCGACGCCGGCAGTGGGTGCATCTCCCGTCGTGCGGGCTCAGGCCGGTCCGGTGAACTGTGGCGGGCAGTCCGACGCCATCCGGATCGGAGTCTCGCCGGGCGCGTCGATAGGTAGCCTCTCCCCAGCAGATCTGGATCGCGAACTGACGCTTGCCAAAGCCGCGGGAGCCTTCGCGGTTCGTCTCGACATCGATTGGTCCGCAATCGAATCGACACGGGGCGCTTTCGATTGGAGTCGAACGGACCGAGTGATCGATGCCGTCGTGGCCCACGGGATGTGCCCGCACGGGATCATCGCCTACACCCCCAGATGGGCGCGAGTAGCTGCCGCGGTCAACGATTCTCACTCCCGTCCTGCAAACCCGTCCACTTACGCGGCTTTCGCCAAGACGGTGGTTCAGCGGTACCAGAACCGCATCAAGATCTGGGAAGTATGGAACGAGCCGAACATCGTGACGTTCTTCAAGCCCGTTCCCGACGTCACGGCGTACTCGGCGCTGCTTCGAGCGGCCTACACGGCGATCAAACAGGTGCAGCCCGGTTCGACCGTGCTCGTCGGTGGGATGGCACCGTCCGAGGACACGAACGGCAACATCGCGGGCACGTCGTTCCTGTCGAAGATGTACGCGCAAGGATCCAACAAGTACTTCGACGCCTTCAACGTGCATCCCTACACGTGGCCGTACCTACCCAACGACCCCAGCACAGCGTCATGGAACACCGCCATGAAGATGTGGTCGATGCGAGACACCATGGTTGCCGGCGGTGACAGTGGCAAACAGATCTGGATCACCGAATTCGGCGCACCGACCGGGACCAACCCCAACAGCGTCAGCGAGCAGGTGCAATCGGACAGCATCGGGATCGTTCTCGACGCCGTCCTCGGCAACGATTGGCTCGGACCGGCTTACGTCTACAGTCTCCGAGACGCCGGGTCCGACACCGCCGACACCGAACAGAACTTCGGCTTGGTTCGCAGAGACTGGACCCCCAAGATCGCCTACGGTCGCGTCGATGCCTACGCCGCGGAGCATTCGGCACCGTAGATCGACCGATTCCGCTGCCGGTGTTCGTGGGCTATGGTTCGCCCATGAATTCGCAGCCGGGGGGCGCGGTCCCTGATCGTAAGGACATCACGTTCGACTCGAACGGCGTCGACTGTGCGGCGTGGCTGTACCTGCCCGACAGCACCGAGCCGGCCCCGGTGATCGTCATGGCGCACGGTCTCGGCGGAACCCGGGGAATGCGACTCGACGCCTACGCAGAACGATTTCGCGCCGAGGGCTACGCGTGCCTGGTGTTCGACTATCGGTACTTCGGAGACAGTGGCGGGCGACCGCGACAATTGCTCGATATCGAGTCCCAGTTGCAGGACTGGGCCGCAGCGATCGCGTGCGCCTGGGGTCGGCAGGACGTGGACGGTTCGCGAATCGTGTTGTGGGGCTCGTCGTTCGGCGGTGGCCACGTCATCGTCGCGGCAGCACGGGATCAGCGTGTCGCCGCGGTGGTCGCGCAGTGTCCGTTCACCGACGGCATCGCCTCCGGGCTCGCTTCGAACACATGGACCTCGGTCAAACTGTCCGTGCGGGCCGTGCGCGATCTGCTGGGATCGGTGATCGGGCGGCCGCCGGTGATGGTGGCGACCGCCGGACGACCGGGGACTACCGCATTGATGACGTCACCCGACAGTTACGACGGGTACCTCGCGCTCGCTCCGGACTCCGACGAGTCGTTCCACAATCGGGTTGCCGCCCGCTTCGCGCTGCAGATCGTGCGCCATCGGCCCGGACGTCGAGCGAAGGACGTCCGCTGCCCGATACTCTTCGTCGTCTGCAACACGGATTCTGTGGCGCCGGCGAAGGCCACCCTGCGATACGCCCGGACAGCCCCGCTCGGGGAGATCGAAACCTATGACGCAGGCCATTTCGACATCTATCTCGGTAATGACTTCGAGCAGGTGGTCGCAGACCAAATCGCCTTCCTCCTGCGCACTGTCCCGCCGCTGGTGGCTGCGGATCAGTAGACGTCGCGCACGTACCGCTTCTCCGCAGCGAGAGCCTTGACGTAAGCCTCGGCACTGCTCGGGGCCAGTTTCCCGTGCTGTGCGACCACGCCTTTCAGGGCCGCATCCACGTCTTTGGCCATTCTCGACGCGTCGCCGCAGACATAGAAGTGGGCACCTCGGTGAATCCAGTTCCAGAGCTCGCTGCCGTGTTCACGCATACGATCCTGCACGTAGACCTTGTCCTTCTGATCCCGGGAAAAGGCGACGTCGAGACGGTCGAGCGACCCGTCGCTCAGCATCGCGGTGAGTTCGTCGCGGTAGTAGAAGTCGGTGTCCGCGTGCTGTTCGCCGAAGAAGAGCCAGTTCGGGCCGGTGTGCCCGAGCGCGCGCCGCTCGTGCAGGAACGCCCGGAACGGTGCAATGCCGGTGCCGGGACCGACCATGATCATCGGCGTGGCGGGATCCTCGGGCGGTTTGAAATGGGTCGATTTCTGTACGAATATCCCGATGTCATGGTTGGCGGCATGGTCGGCCAGATACGTCGAGCACACCCCGCGTCGAGCGACACCGTGCACGTTGTATCGCACAGCCGAGACGGTCACCTGCACCTCCTCGGGATTCTCCTTCGGGCTCGACGAGATGGAATACAGACGCGGCTGCAACGGCTTGAGAACGCCGAGCCAATCGTCCACCGACGCGCGAACCGGATGTGCGGCAAGTACATCGATCGATTGCCGTCCCCACATCCAGTCGGCGAGCGTGTGTCTGTTGTCCGGATGCAACATGGCCTCGAGGTCGTCGTCCGCGGTACGCCGGTGTACGAACTTCAACAGATCCGGTGTGGCACGGGCGATCTCGAGGTGCCGACCCAACGCCGTACGGAGCGGCATTTCACCGTGCTCGGCCAGTTCGACGACGGCGTCACCGTCGAGTCCGGTGGCACTGAGCCACTCCTGCACGTACTGGTCACTGTTGCGAGGCCAGACCCCGAGTGCGTCACCCACCTCGTATTCGAGGGTGCCCGCGGGAAGGTGGAATCCGAGTTGACGGACGTCCTTGAGCGATCCGCGTGCGGTGAGCACTCGATTCCGAACGAGAGTGGTCACGAGGGGCGACTTCTTGCTGTACCGCGGTTCTACGTCAGCAGCCGCAGGCCGACATGCGGGTGCCGCAGGCGCGGTCGCGGGGTCGGACGTTGGCGAGTCACCTGCCAGCAGCGCGCTCACCGAGTCGAGCCACTCGGCGGCCTCGTTCTCGTAGTCGGGCTCGAGGTCGACCCTGCCGAGTAGTCGCCGCGCACCGAGTTGCTCGAGGCGTTCGTCGATCTTGCGGCCGTGCCCGCAGAAGTCTGCGTAACTCGAGTCGCCGAACGCCAGCACGGCGTAACGGATTCCGTCCAGTGCAGGTACCGAATCTGTTGTCAGGCTCTCCCAGAAGGTTGCGCCGTTGTCGGGTGCTTCGCCGTCCCCGGTGGTACTGCTGACGATCAACACGTCGGCCTCGGCCGGTAGTCGGTCTGCGGTGAAGGAGTCCATGGAGTGTTCGGTGACGGCAGACCCAGCAGCTCGCAGATGAGAAACACTGGACTGGGCGAACTCCTCGGCAGTTCCCGTCTGCGAGGCCCACAGCAGGAGCAGTGGTCTGCCCGCTGCCGACGAGGTGTCCCCGGCGGTTGCTTCGGTGCCCGGCGAGGGAGTGCGCGAGAACAGGCCTGCGAGAACACCGTCGAGCCACGCGTGCGTCTCGGGAGTCAGCGGGGTCTTTTCGGGCAGCGTGGGGGTTCCCGGCGCAGAACGGGCGGCGTCGGTCCGAAGTCCCTCCAGCAGGCCTGCCATGTAACTTTGTTCGATGACGGTGAAAGGTTCTGCGGGTCGGCTCGGGCGGCCGACCAACACGGCGAGAGCGTCGACCGGGTCGTGCACGTCCTCGGACGTATCGGACGAATCCGATTGAGCAGCAGATACTTTCGTCAGCGACACGGCGCAGGCCTTGAATTCGGGTTGCTGCGAGTAGGGATCGACGGCGTCATTGGTCACCGCGTTGATCGCCAGGGATTCACCGAACTCGTCGCTCCAGTGGAACGGTGCGAAGCAGCCGCCGGGTAACACTCGGTCGGTAACGACAACGGGCAGTGCTGCACGGCCTCGACGCGACGACAGTTCGACGGTATCGCCGTCGGACAGATCGAGCCGGCCCGCATCGGTCGGATGTATTTCCACGAACGGGCCGGGGTTCAGTTTGTTCAGCTTCGCGACTTTGCCGGTCTTGGTCATGGTGTGCCACTGATGGGGGAGTCGCCCCGTGTTGAGCAGGAACGGATAGTCGTCGTCCGGCATTTCGGCCGGTGCCATGGCGGGTCGGGCGAGAAACTGCGCTCGACCGCTTGCGGTGGGGAACGACAGGGCAGGAATCGAGCCGTCCTCCGACACCCGCAGGGTTTGGCTGACTCCGTCGTTGAGGTACCGGATGGGGTGTCTGGTGGTAGCCGACTCGGGCGGGCACGGCCACTGAATCGAACCCTCGCGGAGCCCGTCGTAGGTGACGCCGCGAATGTCGTAACCGGTGGCGGGGTTCGAGAACTGCTTGATCTCCTCGAAGATCTCTTCGGCACTGGAGTACGTGAACGACTCGGAATAGCCGAGAGCGCAGGCCATGTCGGCGATGATCTTCCAGTCGGGGAGTGCTCCGCCGGGTGCTTCGACAGCCGGCTCGAACAGCGTGAGGTTCCGCTCGGAGTTGACCATGACACCATGGGCCTCGGTCCACAGCGCAGCGGGCAGCATCACATCGGCGTATCGGTTGGTCTCGGTGTCGGCGAAGGCGTCTTGGGTGATCACCAGTTCGGCACGTTCGAGACCATCGATCACGGTTGTTCGATTGGCTACGGACGCAACAGGATTGGTGCAGATGATCCAGCAAGCTTTGATGTCGCCCGCAGCCAACTTCGAGAACATCTCGATGGTTCCACCACCGACGTCGGTGCGCAGTGTTCCGGGCGGGATTCCCCAGGCCTGCTCGACGAACGCGCGGTCGGTGTCGTTGGTGACCGCCCGTTGGCCCGGCAGTCCGGGGCCCATGTATCCCATTTCCCGGCCACCCATCGCGTTCGGCTGACCGGTCAACGAGAAGGGGCCGCTGCCGGTCCGGCAGATAGCACCCGTCGCCAGGTGGAGATTGCACAGTGCGTTGGTGTTCCAGGTGCCGTGGGTGGACTGATTGAGTCCCATCGTCCAACAGCTCATCCAGTTCTCTGCAGTCCCGATCATCTTCGCTGCGGCACGCAGATCTTCCTCGGCGAGACCGGTTGCAGCGCAGATCTTCTCGGGGGTGTAATCGCGAAGAAACTCCGGCATCGCGTCCCAGCCGTCCGTGAACTGGGCGATGAAGTCTGGGTCTGTTTTTCCGCTGTCGACGATCAGAGCCAGCAGGCCGTTGAGCAGCGCCAGGTCGGATCCCGGTTCGAGCATGAGGTGCAGGTGCGCCTTGTCGGCGGTGGCGGTGCGCCGCGGATCGACCACGATCAGTTTCGCACCGGCCTTGACCCGGTCCATCATTCGCAGAAACAGGATGGGGTGGCAGTCGGCCATATTGGAGCCGATGACGAGGAACACGTCGGCGTTGTCGAAGTCTTCGTACGACCCCGGCGGACCGTCGGCTCCGAGTGACTGCTTGTAGCCGGTCCCCGCGCTGGCCATGCACAATCGTGAGTTGGATTCGATCTGATTGGTACCGATGAACCCTTTGGCCAGTTTGTTCGACAGGTACTGAGCCTCGATCGACATCTGCCCCGATACGTACAGCGCAACGGAATCGGGTCCGTGTTCGTCGAGGATCGTGCGGAGCCTGCGGGCAGTATCGGTGATGGCCACCGAGGTGTCCGTACTCTCCGGCCGGTCACCGCGCCGGTGGCGAATTCGAGCCTTGTCGAGGCGGCCCGGCGCGGCAAGCATGTCTGCGGTGGTGCTTCCCTTGGTGCACAGTCGGCCGAAGTTCGCCGGGTGGGTCTTGTCGCCGACCGACTTGGTGACCGTGGGCCCGATCGGCAGCGTCGACCGGGAGCTCGACTGGGACTTCGCCGCCGACGGCCCACCGACCTCGAGCACCATGCCGCATCCCACGCCGCAGTATGCGCAGAGTGTCTTCACCGTGGTGACCATGGCTTCCACAGTGCCCGGTGCAGTGTGCGCGGCCATTACACATCGGTTAGCCGGATATGACGTTGTCCTCACCGGGCGTCGAACGAGGCGGTGATGTGCGTTCGCGGCACCGCCCTGTGTGGCAGGGAGGTAACACCAACTTTCTGCAGCACGATTGGTACTCGAACGTTATTTGTCGAACGGGCTGTCGAGTGGAATGTGTGGATTCTGCGCTGGCAGAATCGTCCGGGTCGGGCTCGAAGTGGGAAGTGGTGTGTTCATGAGGGTGTCTCGAGGATTCGTTCTCGCCGCGGTGGGAGTTGTCGCTTCGGTGGCGGTGCTGTCCGGGTGCAGCTCGCAGACGGACATCTCCGAACCCTCCGTTCCGATCGATTCCAACCCGATGACCGAACTGATGAAACCGAAGCTGACCGCGAGCGTGCTCGACGGAGCAGTCGGATTCTCACCGGCGGACCCGGTGACCGTCTCGGTTGCGGACGGCAAGTTGTCCTCGGTCACCATGCTCAACCCCGACGGCGAGCCGGTATCGGGAGCCATTGCTCCGGACGGGCTGTCGTGGACCAACACCGAACCCCTCGGCTACAACCGCGAGTATCGAGTGCAGGCCGATGCGTACGGACTCGGAGGATCGTCGAGCACGGTGTCGAGCTTCACCACCAGCCAGCCGGGCAATTTCACCAAGCCCTACGTTCTGCCGAACCCGGGCGACGTGGTGGGTATCGGGCAGCCTGTCGCGGTCCAGTTCGACGAGGCGATCACCGACAAGCTTGCTGCCCAGAATGCGATCACGGTCACCACGACGCCGGCCGTGGAAGGTGCGTTCTACTGGGTGAACAACAAAGAGGTTCGCTGGCGACCGCAGAACTACTGGGCACCGGGCACCAAGGTCGACGTGGCCGTCAACGTGTACGGGCGTGATCTCGGTGACGACATCTACGGCCAGGAGAATGCGACGACGTCGTTCACGATCGGCGACGCGGTCATTGCCACTGCGGACGACAACACCAAGCAGGTGACGTTCAACGTCAACGGCCAGGACGTCATCACGATGCCGACATCGATGGGCAAGGACTCCACCCCGACGGACAACGGCGTCTACATCATCGGTGATCGATTCGAGCATCTCGTCATGGATTCGTCGACCTACGGTGTGCCGGTCAACTCGTCCACCGGGTACCGCACTCCGGTCGACTGGGCGACGCGTATGTCGTACAGCGGCATCTTCTTCCATTCCGCACCGTGGTCGGTGGGGCAGCAGGGCTACTCCAACGCCTCGCACGGGTGTCTGAACCTCAGTCCGACCAACGCCAAGTGGGTCTACGACAACACCAAGCGCGGTGACATCGTCGTGGTCAAGAACACCGTCGGTGGAACGTTGTCGGGCACCGATGGTCTCGGCGACTGGAACATTCCCTGGGACGAGTGGAAAGCGGGCAACGCCACCACTGTCTGATCGGTGTCGATCAGCTTCGATCGCGGGTTTGGTAGAGCGAAGGATCTATCCCGAGTGTCTTCAGGTACGCGACCGGTTCGATGCTCGAGCCGTTGTTGCGGACCTCGAAGTGCAGATGCGGTCCCGTCGAATTGCCGGTGCTGCCGACCGCCCCGAGGACATCTCCCGGTGCCACCTCGTCACCGACGGACACAGCGAGGCTGGACTGATGGCCGTAGTAGGTCTCGGTGTTTCCGCTCTTGACCCGAACGAGCTTGCCGTAGCCGTCGCCCGCGTCTCCGGCCTGAACGACGGTTCCGCCGGTCACCGCATGGATCGGGGTTCCGCTGTCGGCAGCCAGGTCCACACCCTGGTGGTACTGCGCGCCGTTGCCAGTCGGGTTGTTGCGTCCGCCGTAACCCGAAGTGATGCGATATTTGCCTGCGTCGATCGGGAGCACGGCACCGCCGAGCCCCACCGTGGGCGGCGCACTCGGAAGTTCGATCTCGGGTACATCCGCGGGAGTTGCGGTATCCGGCACCGACAGCACGTCGCCGTCGAGAACGATCGCCGCGACCTGGTTGATGAGCACACCGGTGGCGTCGAGCACCGCGGCGAGTATTGCGGCCCGCTGCTGCGCATCGGGCTGGGGGATCGGGATCTGAGGCAATTCGATCGTGGGTTGAGCGGTGGCCACCGCTGGGCTGAGCAAGCCGGTTGTGCCGATGCACAGTGCTGCCGACAAGATCGAACCCGCTATGACTCTGTGCATTCTGCGACCCACGAAAAAGCCTCCTGGTCTCTGCCCGCCGTGCACCCGTCGGATGGGTGCGAGCTGGGCGTCGAGCATGTTCGGTGACGCTTCGGGGCACGCTGAACTCACGTAGCAGAAAACACATGAATCACGTTGGTACTTTTCTTCCCCAAAAGTGCCATTGGTAACCGTACGTCACAGAAACCCCATAAGAAACTCGAAAAGTGAATTACAACAACGTAATTCGAGGTCAGGGTGGGTACGCACCGTCCGCTCGAACACCCTGGCGAAGGGAGGAGTGAATGCACGAAAAAGGCCGGTCTCGCGAGGAGACCGGCCTTCTTCGTGTGGGGTGAGCGACGGGACTCGAACCCGCGACATCCAGGATCACAACCTGGTGCTCTACCAGCTGAACTACGCCCACCATTGCACGCGTCCGCAGAACCTTTTCGGGCTCTGCATCAGCAGCGTCGACAATACTAGCGGGTTGAATCCGAGGTTGCTAATCCGCCCCCGATTGCGTGTCGAGTTCGGCAACAACTGCTGCGATGTCGCTGGTAGAGGGCCCCGGCGGAGCCACGAAGGCCGTCCGGCGGTAGTACTGCAACTCTTTGATCGACTCCTTGATGTCCGCGAGGGCGCGGTGCGCAAGGCCCTTGGCCGGCTGCCCGTAGTAGATCCGTGGGTACCACCGTCGAGAAAGTTCCTTGATCGAGCTGACGTCGATCATTCGGTAGTGGAGGTAGGTGTCGAGCGCGGTCATGTCGCGAGAGATGAATCCACGATCGGTCCCGATCGAGTTTCCCGCGAGCGGAACCGTTCCGGCCACCGGGACGTGCTCCTTGATGTACGCGAGCACGCGCTGCTCGGCTTCCTCCAGGCTCACCGTCGACGCGCGCACCTCGTCGGTCAAGCCCGACTTGGCATGCATGTCGGTGACGACGGCCGGCATGTTCGCCAACGCATCGTCGTCGGCGTGGATGACGATGTCGACACCCTCCCCGAGGATGTTGAGCTCACTGTCGGTCACCAACGCCGCGATTTCGATCAGCTTGTCCTTGCTCAGGTCCAAGCCGGTCATTTCACAGTCGATCCACACGAGTTTGTCCTGCACTCGCTCCACAGTAGTGCGCCCACCACAGCCACTAGGGTTTGCGGTGGCGATCGACCCCGTTCACTTCAGCGCACGTTCACGAAAGGATGCGGACATGACAGGCGACCCGACGCAGCCGGCACCCACGCTCAGCCCTGCCGAGAAGGCGAAGGCGGCCAAAGCGGCGGCCGTGGAAGCCGCACGGGTGGCTGCCGAAGCTTTGGCTGCGGCCGACGCCGCCGAGGCCGAGGCGCGTGCCGCAGAGCAAGGGTCGGCACCGGCGGTGCAGGGTAAAGCAAGCGAGATCGCCGCCGGATACACATCGGCAGGTGCGGCATTGGAACTGGGAACCGTCGTTCTGGACGGTGTCACCGACCCCGCTGCCCGCATTCGTATTCCGTTGGCCACGTTGAACAGGCACGGTCTCGTTGCCGGGGCCACCGGAACCGGCAAGACCAAGACGCTTCAGGGGATAGCCGAACAGCTTTCTACCGCAGGGGTTCCCGTCGTCATGGCCGACGTCAAAGGAGATCTCTCGGGCTTGTCCGCGCCGGGCGAAGACAACGACAAGATCCGCAGCCGCGCTGCGGACACCGGCCTGACGGACTGGGCTCCAGCCGGACACCCGGTGGAATTTCTCTCGCTCGGCACTGAGGGAATCGGGGTGCCGGTGCGGGCCTCGATCACCGCGTTCGGACCGATTTTGCTCAGCAAAGTGTTGGGGCTCAACAACACTCAAGAGTCGACCCTGGGGCTGATCTTCCACTGGGCCGATTCCCAGGGACTTGCCTTGCTCGATCTCAAGGACCTGCGGTCGGTGATCATGCATCTGACGAGTGACGAAGGCAAAGCCGACCTGAAAGGCATCGGCGGTGTCTCGTCGGCGACCGCCGGAGTCATCCTGCGCGCCTTGGCCAATCTCGAGGCCGACGGCGGCGACACCTTCTTCGGCGAACCGGAACTCGAGACCGAGGACCTGCTCCGCGCCGGACCCGACGGACGAGGCGTCATCACCCTGTTCGAGCTCGGCGCTCAGGCGCCACGTCCGGTGATGTTCTCCACCTTCCTGATGTGGGTACTGGCCGATTTGTTCCAGACGTTGCCCGAGGTCGGTGACGTCGACAAGCCCAAGCTCGTGTTCATCTTCGACGAGGCGCATCTGCTCTTCGCCGACGCGTCGAAAGCCTTTCTGCAGCAGGTAGAACAGACCGTCAAGCTCATTCGCTCGAAGGGCGTCGGGGTCTTCTTCTGCACGCAGCTGCCCACCGACGTTCCCAACGATGTTCTCTCCCAATTGGGCGCGAGAATTCAGCATGCCCTTCGCGCGTTCACGCCCGATGACCAGAAGGCGTTGAACAAGACGGTGCGCACGTACCCCAAGACCGACGCCTACGACCTCGAGAAGGCACTGACGTCGTTGGGGACCGGAGAAGCGATCGTGACGGTGCTCTCGGAGAAAGGCGCGCCGACACCGGTGGCATGGACGAAGATTCGCCCGCCCCGCTCCCTGATGGACACCATCGGCAACGACGCCATCGCGGCTGCCGCGTCGTCGAGCACCCTGTCCGCCAAGTACCGCGAGACAATCGATCGCGAGTCCGCCTACGAGCGGATGAACGCTCGCGTGACCGACGTGCCCGCTCCGGCAGAGAAGTTCGATATCCCACCGCTGCCCGCCGATCTGCCGGATCTACCCCCGAGCGAGCCGGACGGGCCGTCGGCCGCGGAGCGCATCATGGGCAACCCAGCGGTCAAGAGCTTCCTTCGATCAGCTGCCTCGGCCGCCGGGCGGGAAATCTCGCGCAGCATCTTCGGAACCGGACGACGGCGTCGGCGGCGCTGAGCCTGCTCAGTCGGGAGAGGAGCCCGCAGAACGACCAGGATTCGGGTACTAGTTGCCCAGCTTCTTGTAGAAGCTGCCGATGATCGGCGCCGAAATGCTGCGCGGGCTGTACTGCCCGGCTACCGACATGCCCTTGCTCAGCAGACCCGGCACAACGCGCATCTTGTTCTTCGCAAGGCCGTCCAGTGACAGCTTCGCGGTGTAGGCGCTGTCGATCCACAGGAAGTCGGGAACCATCTTGTCGACGATCGACGCATCGGCCGGGTCGGGTGTCTCGGTGCGGACCGGGCCTGGAGCGAGCAGGGTGACGTTGACGCCGGTGCCCGCGAGCTCACCGCGCAGTGACTCCGAGAACGTGTTGACGAAGGCCTTCGTCGCGGCGTAGGTCGCGTTGTTGGGGATGGCCATGTTGCCCGCCGCAGAACCGGTGATGAGGATGCCGCCTGCTCCGCGACCGATCATGCCGGGCATGACCGCCAACGTGAGGTCGTGTACGGCAACGGCATTGAGCTCCACCTGATCACGCTCGTACGCGGGATCGAGCCCGGCCACCGGTCCGAACGTCGCGATGCCTGCGTTGTTGCACAGGATCGAGATCTCACGCTCGGAGAGCTCGGTGACCAGCTCCTGGCGCTGCTCGCGGTTGGACAGATCCGACGCCCGCACCTCGACGGTGACGCCGTGATCGGCGGTGAGCTTCGCGGCCAGCGCCTCGAGCAGTTCGCCGCGTCGGGCCACGACGATCAGCGAGTGACCACGGGTGGCGAGTTCGGTGGCCAGGGCTTCACCGATACCGGAGGAGGCTCCGGTGACGACGGCGCGGGCATCGGGGCTGGGCTTGGGCAGGCTCACGGTGAGACAGGCTAGCGGACAGATCAGATCGTGGCCGCGAGCCGGGTGCCCTGCTCTATCGCCCGTTTGGCGTCCAACTCTGCCGCCACGTCCGCACCGCCGATGATGTGCGTGGTGGTACCCGCTGCCTTCAGCTCGTCGACCAGATCCCGAACCGACTCCTGGCCCGCGCAGATCACGATGGTGTCGACCTCGAGCAAGCGTGGGCGTTCGTGCTTCTCGCCGAACGAGATGTGCAGGCCCGCATCGTCGATCTTCTCGTAGTTCACCCCCGAAAGCTGATGCACGCCTTTCGCTTTCAACGCTGCGCGGTGGACCCACCCGGTGGTCTTCGCGAGACCGGCCCCGATACGTCCCGGCTTGCGTTGCAGGAGGTAGACCTCCCGAGGAGATGCGGCAGGCACCGGGGTGGTCAACGCGCCCGGCGCGGCCTCGGGCTCCGTGACTCCCCACTCCTGCTTCCATTCCTTCAGGTCCAGCGTGGGGGAGGCGTCGGTAGTAAGGAACTCGGAGATGTCGATGCCGATGCCGCCGGCACCGATGACCGCGACCCGGTCGCCGACGGCCCTACCGTCGCGCACCAGTTCCGCGTACGAGAGCACGGACGGGTGATCGATACCTGAGATCTGCGGCATCCGGGGAGTGACACCGGTGGCCAGGACCACCTCGCCGAATTCGCCCGCGGTGAGTTCTGCGGCGGTGACCCGAGTATCGAGGTGTACCGCAACATCCGCGTCGCGCAGAGCGGTGGAGAAGTAGCGAATGGTCTCGGCGAACTCTTCCTTGCCGGGAATCAGACGGGCGATACCGAATTGGCCGCCGATCTCGCTCCTGGCCTCGAACAGGCTGACGGCGTGTCCGCGTTGCGCAAGGGTGAGCGCCGCAGACAGTCCGGCGGGCCCGGCCCCGACGACCGCGACCTTCTTGGTCTTCTTCGTCGGCAACAACTGCAGGTCGATCTCGCGACCGGCGCGAGGGTTGACCAGGCACGAGACCTTCTTGTGTACGAAGGCGTGGTCGAGGCAGGCCTGATTGCAGGCGATGCAGGTGTTGATTCGATCCGCGGAATCGGAAGCAGCCTTCTCGACCCAGAACGGATCGGCGAGCATCGGCCTGGCCATGGCGATCAGCTGCGCGTCGCCGCGGGCGAGGATGTTCTCGGCGATCTCGGGCATGTTGATGCGGTTGGACGCGGCGACGGGGATGCTCACGTATTTTTCGAGCTTGCCGGTGATGTCGGCGAATGCTGCTCGCGGAACCGAGGTGACGATGGTCGGCACCCGCGATTCGTGCCAGCCGATGTCGGTGTTGATGATGTTCGCGCCTGCGGCCTCGATGTCCTCGGCGAGGGCGACGATGTCGTTCCAGCTCTGGCCCTCCTCGACGAGGTCGGCCATCGACAGCCGGAACGCGATGAGAAAGTCGGATCCGACGGCGGCACGGATCTGCCGCACGATCTCGACTGCCATTCGGCGACGGTTCTCCGCAGAACCACCCCATTCGTCGCGTCGCTTGTTAGTGCGCTCGGAGAGGAACTGGTTGATGAAGTAGCCTTCGCCGCCCATGATTTCGACGCCGTCGTAGCCGGCGCTCTGTGCGAGTCGGGCGCACCGCACGAAGTTTCTGATCTGCCAGCGAACGCCCCTCGAGGTCAATCGCCTGGGCCGAAAAGGATTGATGGGAGCCTTGATCGACGATGCCGACACACTCAGCGGCTGGTAGGAATAGCGTCCGGCATGGAGGATCTGGAGCGCGATCTTGCCGCCTTCGCGGTGCACGGCAGTGGTGATCCTGCGGTGCCGACGGGCCTCGATGCGGTTGGTCAGCTTGGCCCCGAACGGCAACAGCCACCCGGTGCGATTGGGGGCGTAACCCCCGGTGATGATGAGTGCGACTCCGCCGCGGGCACGCTCGGCGAAGTAGGCCGCCAGGCGGCCGGTGTCGCGGGCGCGATCTTCGAGGCCGGTGTGAATCGATCCCATGATCACGCGGTTCTTCAGCGTGGTTGCGCCGACGTCCAACGGCGACAACAGAATCGGGTACGGACCAGTGGTCTGCTCGGTCTTCACAGTTTCTCCAATACCTCGGTGCACCATTCGGTGAATCCTTCTTCGACACGAATCCCGCCGCGGAGCACCAGGTATTGATGCAGCGCGGTACCGGTCAGGGCAGCGGGGGCCGGAAAGTCCTGCTTCTCGATCAGTCGATACACGTCGAGACGGGTGGCATGTACGTCGCGGTGGCGGGCGACTTCGACTTTCAACGCTTCGATGTCACCGTTGGCCGCTCCGCGAATCTTCACGGCGAGTTCTTCGCGAAGCTGCGAAGGATCGGTCGGTGCGGCGATCCACCGATCGAGCTCGGCTCGGCCCGCAGCGCTGACCGAATAGACCTTCTTGTCGGGTCGGCCGTCCTGCGCGACTGCCTCACCGGTGATCCAGCCCGCTCCATCCATCCGCGTCAGAGTGCGGTAGATCTGCTGGTGAGTTGCACTCCAGAAGAAGCCGATGGACTTGTCGAACCGTCGGGCGAGCTCGTACCCCGAGCCGCTCAGCTCGGTGAGGGAGACCAGAATCGCGTGTTCCAAAGCCACACCCGAGAGTATGTATGCAACGTGGTGACTATGCAACTAGGTGCACCCAAACATGGGCCCGTCGCGGGCTAGTGTTGGCAACCATGGGAACCCAGCCGGAGGCCGCTGTCGTCGGAGTCGCCACAACGCGTAAGCAGGTCACCGCCTGGGGGTTCTGGGACTGGGGATCGGCCGCGTTCAATGCCGTCATTCTCACGTTCGTGTTCTCGGTGTATCTCACCGATGCCGTCGGTGACGACCTACCCGGATCCATCTCGGCGACCACGTGGTTCAGCTGGTCCATCGCGCTGTCGAGCGTCGTCATCGCACTGCTGGCACCGGTGTGCGGGCAGTGCTTCGACGCCCGAGGCAAGAGAAAATGGCTGCTGGGGCTATTGACCGCATTGACGGTCGTGGCCATGGCCGGCTTGTTCTTCGTACAGGACGACTACCACTATCTGTGGCTCGGGCTGCTGCTGCTCGGTCTCGGATCCATCATGTTCGAGCTGGCCAGTATTCCGTACAACTCGATGCTGCGGCAGGTCTCCACCCCGGCCAATATCGGACGCGTGTCCGGATTCGGTTGGGCGATGGGCTATTTCGGTGGAATCGTCCTACTGCTTCTGTGCTACCTCGGTTTCATCGTCGGGGACGGCGACACTCGGGGCCTGCTGGGGCTGAGCACCGACGGAGGGCTCAACATCAGGCTCGTCGCCGTGCTGGCGGCCGTCTGGTTCGCGGTCTCGGCCATCCCGGTGATGTTCGCAGTTCCCGAAGTACCCAGGGCCATCGCCGATCCCGAGGTGGCACAGGCCGGCTTCGCGGAGTCCTATCGCGTTCTCTTTCGCGATGTGCGCGAGTTGTGGAGCGCAGACCGGCGTGCCGTCTACTACCTGATCGCCAGCGCACTGTTCCGGGACGGGCTGGCGGGCGTGTTCACTTTCGGAGCCGTTCTCGCCGTCAGCGTCTACGGCATCGGCGCGGCGGACGTACTTCTGTTCGGCGTCGCCGCCAATGTCATCGCGGGCCTCGGTGCCATCGTCGCCGGGCGGTTCGACGACAGAATCGGACCCAAGAAGGTCATCGTCTTCTCGCTCACGTCCATGATCGCGGCCGGAACCATTCTGCTGTTCGTGTCGGGCCCGACGATGTTCTGGATCTTCGGGCTGATCCTGTGTCTGTTCGTGGGGCCCGCGCAATCGTCTGCGCGCACCTTCCTGGCCCGACTGGCACCGCCCGGGCGCGAGGGGCAGTTCTTCGGACTGTTCGCGACGACGGGTCGGGCCGCGTCGTTTCTCGCGCCCTCGCTGTTCGGGCTGTTCGTGTGGATGTTCGACGCCGACCGCGCGGGTATCGCCGGGCTGATCATCGTCCTCGCCGCCGGGCTGCTGGCATTGCTGAAAGTTCGCGCCCCGGAACAGGTTTAGACCGACCCGATACGATCCAAGATCTCGGCTGCGAGTCTGTCGGGGGCTTCCTCGGGGATCCAGTGGGAGATGCCGTCGAGTTCGACGAATCGGTACGGCGCATCGACGAACTCGCCGCAGCGCTCCGCGCCGGCTCGACCGATGGCGGTATCGCCGTTGCTCCACACGTAGGTGGTCGGCACCGTCACCGCAGGTAGGTTCGCGAACTCCCGCGTCATCGCGGCATACCAACTCGACGCAGCCGTCAGTGCTCCCGGCACCGTCAGATGGCGAACGTATTCGTCGTCGAGGCTTTCGGCCCCGAACATCGCGCGGAGCCGTTGGGCGTCGTTCTCGGTCAGCACTCGTTCGGCCTTCTCGGGTTCGCGAAGCAAGCCGAAGTACTGGGACCGCTGTTGCTGGTCCGGGTCCTCGCGAATGGCCCAGTTGAACGCCGCAGAGTGCGGAACGGATGCGGCAGTGAGGCTTCGGACGCGGTCGGGATGCTCGGCGGCGACATGCCAGGCGACCACAGCGCCCCAGTCGTGACCCACCAGGTGCGCCGAGTTCAGGTCGAAGGCGTCGAGCAGACCGAGGACGTCCTCGGTGAGACGCTCGATGCGGTAGTGCTCGACGCCGATCGGGCGGGCACCGGGGGAGTAGCCCCGCTGGTTGGGGGCCAGGACGCGGCAGCCCGCGGCCGTCAATTCGGGGGTCACCCGCGACCACGACGCGTTGGTCTGTGGAAAGCCGTGCAGCGCAACGACGGGTACGCCGTCGACGGGACCTGCCTGTGCCAGCTCGAACGTGTACTCGCCGATGTGTACCTCGGTGGTCATGATGCTCCTTCGCGGCTCGCGCTCGTGCCCGACGGTCAGGCCCGTCGCGGTTCCCATTTGCTCATCCCCAGCATGATCATCCGGATCTGCTTCTCGGTGCGTTCGATGAGGTCTTTCTCGTTCTGACTACCCGGTCGGTCGATTTCCAACAGACCGACCACCGCCGTCAGCATCGTCGAGACCAGGAGGTCGGCCGTCATCTCGAGATCGGAGACGTCCCATCGTTCGAGACCGGGCATGCGAGAGAGGTCGATGGTCAGCTCGCTGACGAACAGCCGGAGCTCGGTGGCGAACGCGCGACGTACCTCGGTGACTCCGCCGTAGCGCTCGCGACTGAGGAAGCGGAACTGATCCTCGTGGCTGCGGACCTGACGAACCAGGATGCCGAAGGATTCGGTGGCCGTCTTGGTACTCGGGTTGCGTCTGGCGTCGCGCAGCATCTGGCGCAGCATGCGCATGCTGTCCTCGACCAACGCGACCCCGAGGTCTTCCATGGACGCGAAGTGTCGATAGAACGCGGTGGGGACGATGCCGGCGGACCGCGCGACCTCACGCAGGCTCACGCTCGCGAACGACCGTTCGCGAAGCAGATCGAGTGTGCCGTCGATCAAGGCCTGCCGCGTGCGCTCCTTGCGCTCCGCGCGGGTACCCGGTTCTGTCACGGCGTCCAGTTTATGGGCGGGCACTCTGTGATCTCCCCTCCGGTTGCTTCCGCGGTCCCCGTGAACTTCACATGAGGTCTGTAATGGCGGTCACATAAACGTTGACAGGTACCGGTGTCGCTCTGTCACACTCATGTTAGTGCACAATCGTTCACTGAATGGGTCGTAGGGTTCGATCCGGTTAGGGAGGATGGAATGACGCTTCAAGAACGTCCGACGCGACCCACGGGTTCGCGCAAGTTCTCGCTTCTTTCCCTGTTCGAGGCCATGGCCACGCCCCACGCGCTCGATCGGTACCTGGAGCTGGTCGACCCCATGACGACCGTTCGTGATCTGCGCGGTGAAGTGACCGAGATACACCGGTCCACCGAAGATTCGCTCACGCTCACCATCCGCCCCACCCGACAGTGGAAGGGCTTTCAGGCCGGCCAGTTCGTTCAGGTCGGGGTGGTCATCGACGGCGTACGTCAGACTCGCTGCTACTCGCCGGCCTGTTCGCAGTACCGCAAGGACGGCCGAATCGAGCTGACGATCAAGGCGCACCCCGAGGGGCTGGTCTCGCAGTATCTGCACAAGAACGCGCACGTCGGCCTCGTCGTCAGCCTGTCGCAGGCGGACGGCACGTTCAAGCTTCCCCAGCCACGCCCGGCGCGCACGCTGCTGATCAGCGGCGGCAGCGGCATCACGCCCGTGCTGTCCATGCTCAGGTCGCTGCTGGACGAGGGGTACAGCAGCGACCTGACCTTCCTGCACTACGCGTACACCGAGAACGACGTCGCGTACAAGCAGGAGCTCGAGAAGATCGCCGCCGAGCACGACAATGTGAACCTCGTCTTCGCATACACCGAGCAGACGACCGGCGGGGACCTGCACGGGTTCTTCGGCAAAGAGCATCTCGACGCCGTGGCGCCGTGGTTCGCAGACGCGGACACCTTCCTGTGCGGTCCACCCGGGCTGATGAAGGGCGTGACGTCGTTCTTCGACGACGCAGGGCTCGGCGACCGACTGCACCTCGAGGAATTCACACCGTCCTTCGCCACCGTGAGCGACGACGTCACGGGAACCACCACGTTCTCCGGAAGTGACGTCGCCGCCGAGAACGACGGTGCAACGTTGCTCGAACAAGCCGAGGGAGCCGGTCTGTCGCCGGCCAACGGGTGCCGAATGGGCATCTGCTTCACCTGCACCTCGGTGAAGAAGTCCGGCTGCACCAAGAACATCAAGACCGGTGAGACCGACACCGAATCCGACAAGAAGATCCAGCTCTGTGTGTCCGTTGCCGTCGGCGACGTCGACATCGACATCTAGTCCCGGAGCTCCCGCCCACCACCCGATCGAATTGGAGATCAGCAGATGCTCGGAACGATTCTCTCGATCCTGCCCACCGCCGTCATTCCCTTCCGACGCAACGAAACGCTGCCCGACGAGCCGACCGTACTGACGTACGAACAGGTCGAAGAGCTCGGCCGCGAACTCGACGACCTGCGGGCCCGCACCGTCGCCAAACTGGGCGACGAGGACCGCGAATACATCTACAAGATCATCAAGGCGCAGCGCGGGCTCGAGATCACCGGACGCGCACTGATGTACCTGCCTTTCGTCCCGCCGGCATGGCTCGCCGGTGTCGGCGCACTCGGCGTCGCGAAGATCCTCGACAACATGGAGATCGGCCACAACGTCATGCACGGCCAGTACGACTGGATGCGTGAGCCGGGTCTGAACTCCGAGGTGTTCGAGTGGGACACCGTCTGCCCGGCAGACCAGTGGAAGCACTCGCACAACTACATGCACCACACGTTCACCAACATCGTCGGCATGGACCGCGACATCGGGTACGGAATCCTGCGCATGGATCAGGACCAGAAGTGGAACCCGTACTACCTGGGCAACCCCGTCTACGCATTCCTGCTCATGACGTTCTTCGAGTGGGGCGTCATGCTGCACGACCTCGAGACCGAGAACATCGTCGCCGGCAAGAGGAAGTGGCACGACGTCAAGCCGTTGCTGCAGGGAATGTGGCGCAAGGCGGGCAAGCAGGCTCTCAAGGATTACGTCATCTTTCCCGCTCTGACCGGGCCGTTCTTCGCCTCGACCGTGGTCGGCAACGTTGCTGCGAACCTGATCCGCAACGTGTGGACGTACTCGATAATCTTCTGCGGCCACTTCCCGACGGGGGTGCAGACCTTCAGTCAGGAAGAGACCGCCGACGAGAGCCGGGGCGAATGGTACGTCCGTCAGATGCTCGGATCGGCCAACATCGAGGGTTCGCCGCTGTTCCACATCATGTCCGGCAACCTCTCGCACCAGATCGAGCACCACCTCTTCCCGGATCTTCCCGCGCACCGCTACCCGCAGATCGCACCCGAGGTCAAGGCTCTGTGCCAGAAGTACGACCTGCCGTACAACACCGGCGGCTTCTTCCACCAGATCGGCACCGTGTGGGGCAAGATCTTCAAGCTCGCTCTGCCCAACTCGCTCACCGGATCGGCTGCGCCGGCCAGTGTTATCGTCGAGCGTAAGAAGACCGACGCAGCGTGACGACTTCGAAGGGGGCGGTCCTGGTGGTGGGAAGGTTCGAGCGCAACAAGGACACCGTGCAGGATTTCACCGAGTCTGCGGCGACACACGTCGGCAGAATCGTGGTGATCATCGCCGGAGCGGTCCGTGACGTCACTCGCGAGATCGGTGATCTGATCACCGATGGAATCGAAATGCGTGAGGCCGCGAAGAAGGCCGAGCGTGATGCGCCGCTGGGCACCGTGATCAACGGGGAGTTCGAGACCCGCGACCGGCACTGACTCACCGCACGATCGACGAAGCCGCCCGAGCATTGCTCGGGCGGCTTTCTCGTGTCGGGCGTGGATGGCTAGCGGCGGCGCAGTCTCCACAGTGACGTGGTCTCGCGCGACCGAGCTTCGTGCAGAACATCGGAGGCGTCGGTCGCTCGAGAATGCGATGGCACGGTGTCCATCCGGTCGACGACGGTCAGGCCGGCCTTGTCGATCGACGCGAGAAGGTCTGTGCGCGTGACCAATCCGAGCAACTCGGCGAGGTCGGACAACACCAACCAGGCCTCGCCGTCGGGCGTCAGATGCCCGCCGAGGCGGCTGAGGAACGATTTGAGCATGCGAGAACCGGGATCGTAGACGGCATGCTCGATCCCCGACGTCGGCTTGGTGGGGATCCACGGCGGGTTGCAGACGATCAATCCCGCGCGGCCGCTCGGGAAGATGTCGGTCTGCACCACCTCGACCCGATCGCTGTACCCGAGTGCGTCGAGATTGGCGCGGGCGCACGCGACCGATCGGAGGTCCTTGTCGGTCGCCACCACCGCAGGTACGCCCCGGCGCGCGAGTACCGCAGCCAGCACACCCGAGCCCGTCCCGATGTCGAAAGCCCGGTCCGTGGCAGGTAGCGGTGCGTCGGCGACGAGCTGGATGTACTCACCGCGGACAGGCGAGAACACTCCGTAGTGGGGATGAACGGACGCGTCCAGCGCCGGCACGAACACTCCCTTGCGGCGCCACTCGTGTGCGCCGATGATCCCGAGCAGTTCCCGTAGTGACAGGACGCAGGCCGAGGCATCGGGACCCAGTGCTTCCGCTACGGCCGATCGCACCTCCGGCGCTCGGCCGAGATCGAGCCGTAGGTCCGAATCGAGTTGCACCAGAAGCATTCCCAATACCCGTGCGCGCCGCGCCTGGTACTGACGATGCAGGTGGAACCGCTCGGCGGGCGACGCGTTCTCGGGCTGTGTGGCCGGTGGTACCCGCCGCGTCATGGCCGACAGGAGCTGGCGAGCGTTGTTGTAATCGCCACGCCACAGCAGAGACTCGCCGATCGTCGCCAGCTTGTAGGCCACGTCCGCCGTCGTCGCGTCGTCGACGATCCGCACCACCCGTGGTGGCGGCGCACCGTTCTCCGACTGCCATCGCGCGGACCGTTCGATGCCGTCCTCGACCCACGTGACGCTCATGCTGCAGTGTGCGGGTACTCCGCACTGCGATGTTGGAAGGCAAGGATATTGGGGTTGACGATGACACCCTCCCTGATTTCGATGGAACGCTCGATGGTGACGTCCTCGCTCCACGCTGCGGGCCCGTCGAGAACCACGCGAAGGTAAGGCAGCAACGATTCGCTGATCTCCCACGTCGCCGAATTCCACAGATAGGACGGGCTGTGGTCGACGGCGTAGTAGTGCACGTTGTCACCGACGGTGAACATCGGGTCGGCGAACGACGTGGGCCGAGCCCATTCGAATCCCATTCCCTCGTCACACGAGACGTCCACGACCAGGGTGCCCGGAGTCAATGTGGGCAGGTCCTCGTTCGTCAGGAACGTCAGTGGTGAGTTCGTATCCTGCAGTACGCAATTGACGATCACATCGTGGTCGGACAGAAACTGCGAGAGTGTGATTCGACCGTCGGGAGTCAGAGCTCGGCTCCGGCGGGGATCGGCGTCGTCGAGATCGAAATTGACGATGTTGGCCGAGTGGATCGGCGAACCCACCGCCGTGACCCCACGCTGAGTGAGGACATCGACGTCGTGAATCCCGTGTGCACTGAGCGCGGTGACCGCGCCGCGAGCCGTGGCTCCGAAACCGATGACAGCGGCCCGCAACCTGCGGCCGTAGTCCCCGGTGGAACCGATCAGCTGCAATGCGTGCAGCACCGAGCAGTACCCGGCCAATTCGTTGTTCTTGTGGAACACATGAAGATTGAACCAGCCGTCCTGCGTCCAGTGGTTCATGGCCTCGAAGGCGATCAGCGTGAGTTTGCGATCGACAGCGATCTGGGTGAGCCTTTCGTCCTGCACACAGTGCGGCCAACCCCAGAGCGTCTGGCCGGGTCGAAGAGACTCGAGATCTTCGGCCTGAGGCTTCGGCAGCAGAATCACGTCGCATAGAGCAATGAGCTCGGCGCGGGTGCCGATACCCGCGACCTGCGTGGCCAGGTGCTCGTCGGAGATTCCGAACGGTTCGCCGTAGCCGGATTCGAGGAACATTCGGCCTCGAATGTCGGCGTCGATGCGATCGAAATGAAGAGGATGAATCGGTAGTCGACGCTCATCGGGCTTGCGCGAACGTGAGAGGACTCCGAGAGTGAGCTGATGCACGTGTAACCCTTCGTTACGCGAAGTCAACCACAGTAACGCGAGTCGGCCAGCGTTCGCGCTGGTCAGAGGGTGCCCCCGGCAGGATTCGAACCTGCGACCAAGGGATTAGAAGGCCCTTGCTCTATCCCCTGAGCTACGGAGGCTGGCACGCGCGGACAGGCCCGCTCGAGCACGGTTGACGAGTGTACCTTTCCGCCTACGGCGATCACACCGGCATGGGTTGAGGGAGCAGTGCAGGGGGAAGCCTGTGATGTCGTAGACGTTCCGGCCGGCACCCGAAGGAGGTTCGATGCACGACATTCTGGACGAGCTGCTGCACGCCTGGCAGACCGGCGACGCGGCCGCGGTGGCAACGGTTGTGCAGACATTCGACTCCGCGCCGCGTCCTGTGGGTGCGTCGATGATGGTCGGCCAGGACGGTGCGGTCGCCGGTTCGGTGTCCGGCGGCTGCGTCGAGGGTGCCGTGTACGAGTCGGCGCAGGACGTGATGCAGTCCGGTACCCCGATACTCACTCGATACGGGGTGTCGGACGACGACGCATTCGCAGTCGGGCTCACGTGTGGGGGAACGCTGGATGTGTTCGTGCAGGCGGTGTCGAAGCACACCTTTCCCGAGTTCGGTGACGTCGTGGCGAACGTGCGCCGCAACGTCCCGGTTGCAGTGGCCACCGTGATCGCTCATGCCGACGCAACACGGGTCGGTCGGAGAGCAGTTCTGACGGAGTCGGGTATTCGCGGTTCCCTCGGCAGCTCGCGGGCGGACGCCGCCATTGCCGACGACGCGAAAGGGCTACTTGCAGCGGGACGTTCGACTGTTCTGACGTATGGAACCGACGGCCAGCGCCGCGGTCGGGGAATGCAGGTGTTCGTGTCCAGTCATGCGCCGTCGCCGAGAATGCTCGTGTTCGGTGCCATCGACTTCGCTGCGGCGGTTGCGCAGCAGGGTGCCTTTCTGGGCTACCGCGTCACCGTCTGCGACGCCCGATCCGTGTTTGCGACCCCGCAGCGCTTTCCCGCTGCCGAGCAGGTGGTGGTCGCGTGGCCGCACGACTACCTGAACCAACAGTGGGCGGCGGGGGAGTTGGACGAGAGGACCGTGGTCTGTGTGTTGACTCACGACCCGAAGTTCGATGTGCCACTGCTCGAAGTGGCGTTGCGGATTCCGGCCCTGGCGTTCGTCGGAGCGATGGGCTCGCGGCGAACCCATGACGACCGCATCGCCCGGTTACGGGCGGCAGGAGTGACCGAGACCGAACTCGCGCGATTGTCGAGCCCGATCGGACTCGACCTGGGTGCACGCACGCCGCAGGAGACCGCGGTGTCCATTGCGGCGGAGATCATCGCCCAGAGATGGGGCGGGAGCGGCACGCCTCTCCGGCAGCAGCACGGACGCATCCACCACGACTCGCTGGACGCCGAGGACGGGGCAAAGTACGACGCTGTGTAGGACTCGCGTTTCGAGTACTGCCGAACACCTCTTACTCTGGTGGTATGGCCACACCGGATCTCGACAAGACCGACCCGTCGCACGCCGGGGACTCCACCGGCGATGTGCGGTCGGACGAGGGTACGGGCAGTGCAGATCCCCGCTCGACAACCACGTCGGTGTTCGTCACTGCCGGCGTCATCGCCGGTGTCGTCGCTGCCCTGATCGTCATGCTGTCCGCGTCGGACGCGTTGGTCCTGCTCGGTATCCCTGATCCCGGCCCGGCCACCACCTACGGACTGCCCGCCCTGCGTGCGATCGGTGAGATCGCAGCGGTCATCGCGGTCGGCTCGTTCCTGCTGGCGGCGTTCCTGGTTCCGCCGCAGAAGAACGGCGTGCTCGACGTGGACGGTTACCGGGCGGTTCGCACCGGCTCGGTCGCATCCATCGTCTGGGCCGTATGTGCGCTTCTCCTCGTGCCGTTGACGCTGTCCGACACCTCCGGCCAGCCGTTCGCCGAGGCCGTGAAGCCGGCGAATCTGTGGATCGCGCTGGATCAGGTGGAGATCGCCAGTGCATGGCGGTGGACGGCCATCATGGCCGTCGTCGTCGCCATTGCATCGAGGACGGTACTGCGGTGGTCCTGGACGCCTGCGCTGCTCGGATTCTCGCTGGCCACCCTGCTGCCCATTGCGCTCAGTGGTCATTCCTCGGCGGGCGGATCGCACGACATCGCGACCAACTCGCTGATCCTGCACCTCGGTGCCGCGTCGTTGTGGGCGGGCGGGCTGTTCGCACTGCTTGCACATGTTCGCAGACGCGGCGCGCACACCGACGTCGCTGCTCGGCGGTTCTCCACGATCGCCGGCGTCTGCTTCGTCGTCATGGGCATCAGCGGAGTCATCAACGCCCTGGTTCGGGTGTCTCTCGCCGACCTGTTCACCACGACGTACGGCCTGCTGATCGTGGGCAAGATTCTCGCGTTGATCGTGCTCGGCGGATTCGGCTGGATGCAGCGGCGTCGCGCTCTGCCCGCACTGATCGCCGATCCCACCGCCCGTGGACCGCTGCTCCGGTTCGCCGGGGCCGAGGTGCTCGTTCTCGCCGCGACCGTCGGTCTGGCCGTCGGGCTCGGGCGAACACCTCCGCCCGCCGAGATCGACCCGAACCTGACGCCGACCGAGGCCGCGCTCGGATACGACCTCAGCGGACCGCCGACGTTCGCTCGTATGGCTTTCGATTGGCGCTTCGACCTGATCTTCGGCACCGCCGCGATCGTGATGGCCGTGGTGTATCTGATCGGGGTCCGTCGGCTGCGACTGCGCGGCGACGCGTGGCCCGTCGGTCGCACCGTCGCCTGGGTCCTGGGCTGCCTCACACTGCTGATCAGTACGTCTTCGGGCATCGGACGGTATTCCACGGCAGTGTTCAGCGTGCACATGACCGGACACATGATGCTGTCGATGCTTGCGCCGGTTCTGCTCGCGCTCGGTGGTGCACTGACGTTGGCGTTGCGTGTCCTGCCCGCGGCAGGCAAGGACGGCGTCCCGGGGATGCGCGAGTGGTTGCTGATGGGCCTGCACAGTCGACTGTCGCAGTTCGTCACCCATCCGCTCGTCGCGGCGCTGATCTTCGTGGGCGGCTTCTACGTGCTCTATCTCGGCGGAATCTTCGGGGCCGTACTGGACAGTCACGGAGCTCATCTGTTGATGAACCTGCACTTCGTGCTCAGCGGATACCTGTTCTACTGGACGGTCATCGGCGTCGATCCGTCTCCGCGCAAGATTGCTCCGGTCACCAAACTCGCCGTGGTGTTCGGCTCACTGCCGTTCCATGCGTTCTTCGGTGTGGCGCTGATGAGCATGAACACCGTCATGGGTGCCTGGTTCTACCGCACGCTCGGCCTCGACTGGAACTCCGACCTACTGGGGGACCAGAAGCTCGGTGGCGGCATCGCGTGGGCAACCGGCGAGGTGCCTCTGGTGCTGGTCATGCTCGCACTGCTGATCCAGTGGTCCCGCAGCGACGATCGCGACGCCAGGCGCGGCGACAGAGCCGCCGAGCGTGACCACGACGCCGACCTGGCCGCGCACAACGCGATGTTCGCCGAGCTGGCCCGTCGTGATCGGGACGGCAGGCAGTAGCTTCGTTTCAGTCGCTGCCGGCGATCTTGTGCAGAAGCCGGTCGAGTTCGGTGCGTTCGGCCGGCTCGAGGCCGTCGAACATGTCCGCGGACACCTGACGTCGTGCCTCGTCGACGCGGTCGAGCAGGGCGCGGCCGGCGTCGGTCAGCTCGACCAGGACAGCGCGTCGATCACTCGGGTCCGGCGCTCGCGTCACCAGTTCTGCCGCTTCGAGCGAGTCGACGATGTCGGTGGCCGATCGCGCGACGATGCGGAGGTGCTCGGCCAGATCACGCAATCGGACCGATTCTCGTTCGCGCGCCAAGACGTGCATGGCCCTGCTCTGCGACGGGTTGAGTCCGAACGGTTCCAGCGCAGTCATGTGGCTTCGCCGAATTCTTCGGGCAACGGCCATGAACGAATCGCTCAGGTTGGGCGAGTGTCCGGTGTCCATACGACGGATCATAGCGAGGCTTGCTCGCAACCTCATAGTGAGGTAACCTCTGCATATTACTTCAGCTACCACGGAGGTCTACTTGGAAAGCCGTCCCGAACGCGTACCACTCGCTTCCGATCCAGCGCCCGTCCGGCGAGTCCTGGCTTTGTTCACGCCCTACCGGCGCAAGATCGCTGTCGTCAGCGCGATCATCGTGGCCAGCGCCGTCATTGCGCTCGCCTCACCTCTACTTCTTCGCGAACTCCTCGATCATGCAATTCCCGACCGCGACGTCACGCTCGTCAGCCTCATCGCGGTCGGCATGATCGCTGTTGCAGTCGCCACCAACACTCTCGGCGTGGTGCAGACCTGGATGTCCAACGGCGTCGGTCAGCAACTCATGCACGATCTGCGCGTGCAGGTCTATTCGCACCTGCAGAGACAGTCCCTCGGATTCTTCGCGCGAACGCGCACCGGTGAGGTGCAATCGCGTATCGCGAACGACATCGGCGGCATGCAATCCGTCGTCACCAACACCGCGACGTCCATCGCGCAGAACGCCACGACGGTCGCTGCGACCGTGGTCGCGCTCTTCCTGCTCGATTGGAAGCTCGCCACGTTCTCGCTGATCATCCTGCCGATCTTCGTGCGAGTCGCTCGACGTATCGGCGACGAGCGTCGCAAGATCTCGACCAAGCGGCAGAAATTGCTCAGCGATCTGTCCGTCCAGATCGAGGAATCACTGTCCGTCAGTGGAATTCTTCTGGGCAAGACCACCGGTTCCGCCCAGGCGCTGACCGACAAATTCGCCGACCGATCGCACGAGGTGGCCGGTGTCGAACTGGCCGCGATGATGGCGGGCAAGTGGCGGATGGCGACAATTCAGATCAGCTTCGCCGTGATGCCCGCTCTGGTGTACTGGTTCGCCGGCATCACCATCGGTCAGGGGAGTGCGTTGACGATCGGCACCCTGGTCGCGTTCACCGCATTGCAGACCCAATTGTTCCGGCCCACCATGCAATTGCTCAACACCGGCGTCGAAGTACAGGCATCCTTGGCGTTGTTCGGCAGAGTCTTCGAGTATCTCGATCTGCCCATCGATGTCGCCGAACCCGAGCACCCGGTCACACTCTCGCGAGAGAGCGTGCGCGGCGATGTCGCATTCCGCGGCGTCGACTTCACCTATGCCGCCGCGACTGTCCCGACGTTGTGCAACATCGATCTCGACGTACCGGCCGGGAGCACGCTCGCGCTCGTCGGCGCAACCGGATCGGGCAAGACCACGCTGGGATACCTCGTTGCCCGCCTGCATGATCCGACAGCCGGCTCGGTGACCATCGACGGTGTCGACTTGCGGCATCTGGCGTCGGAGAACATTGCCGACCTGGTGGGCGTCGTCTCTCAGGAGACCTACCTGTTCCACGCCACCATCAGGGAGAACCTGCGGTTCGCCAAACCCGACGCCACCGACGACGAGATCGTGGCTGCCGCTCGGACGGCCCAGATTCACGACTTCATCGACGGCCTCGACGACGGTTACGACACGATGGTCGGCGAGCGCGGCTACCGATTCTCCGGCGGTGAGAAGCAGCGCATCGCAATCGCCCGAACTGTCCTGCGCAACCCGCCGATTCTGGTGCTCGACGAAGCGACGAGCGCCCTGGACAATCGCACCGAACGCGCAGTGCAGACAGCGCTCGACGGTTTGATGCACGGCCGTACCACCATTCTGATCGCCCATCGCCTGTCCACCGTGCGTGCAGCAGACGCCATCGCGGTACTCGACCACGGCATCGTGCGCGAGGTCGGAAACCACGAGGCTCTGCTCGCCGAAGACGGTATGTACGCCCAATTGGTCCGTGCCGCAGATGATGTCGTGGACAGCGTTGCTGCATGATCAGGGTTGTTGCATGAGTTGGGCTGCCGCGTGAGCGAGCTTCGAACGATCGCCGGCCGGGTTGTGTGCGAGACCGAGGTCAAGAGATCGCGGTTCGTCACCGTGGTGGACAGGGCGAGCACCGAGGCCGACGCTCGCGCGGTCATCGCTGCGGCACGTAAAGCGGATCCGACTGCCGGACATCACTGTTCGGCATTCATCGTCGAATCCTCGGCTGCAGGCATCGTTGTCGTCCACGAAGACTCGACCCACCGCATCGAGCGATCCAACGACGACGGCGAACCGAGCGGCACGGCAGGAACGCCGATGCTCGAGGTGTTGCGCGGTCATGGGCTCACCAACGTGGTCGCGGTGGTCGGCAGATATTTCGGCGGCACCAAGCTCGGTACCGGCGGATTGGCCCGCGCGTACGGCGGTGCGGTCACCGAGGCACTTGCCCAGGCTCGGTTTCTCACCCGAGAGCGACGCGACGTGCTGACCCTCGAACTCGACCACGCCGAGGTGGGACGGGTCGAATCGGAGTTACGCGGACACGGGGCCTTGGTGCTCGATACCGCCTACGACACTCGAGCCGTGCTCACCGTCGCCGTCGCAGACGCCGATTCGACTGCAGCGCTGTTGGCGTCGCTCACCGCCGGACGGGTGGTGCCGGCTCTCGGTGGGCACGTTTACGTAGAAACAACCGAGTAGCACACCGGTCCGACACGAGTGGCGTCATGACCAGCCGATCCTGGACGTTCATCCACAGGCTCAGCGGTTGTCCACATTTCGCGAACACGTCCGTCACGGGCGGCTCCGGCGTAGCAGTGTCGATCTCGATCGCAATCACGCGACATTCATCGAGAGGAAGACACCATGTACGAAGCTCAGTGCGCTGTTGTGGGCACCGTCATCACCAATCCCGTCAAGCGCTCCACGCCCACCGGCGACGAGGTCCTCAGCTTCCGGATGGCGAGCAATGCCCGACGGCAGGACCGCAACACCGGTGAATGGACCGACGGCGGCACCCTCTATCTCACGGTCACGTGCTGGCGTCGACTCGTGCGCGGCGTCGGCGCATCGTTGATGAAGGGCGATCCGATCATCGCCTACGGACAGCTGCGCACCAACGAATACACCAATCGCGACGGCGTCGAACGATCCGACCTCGAGATGCGGGCCAGCGCCGTCGGGCCGGACCTTGCGCGCTGCAACGTGGCAATCCATCGGACCAGGACGGTCGCGCCCGAAGTACCTGCAGACGAGGCACTCACCGACGACGATCGGGGTGCCGCCGAACCACCGGAGGACGAGCCGGATCGCGATCGAATCGGTGACGACGTCCGCGAGGCGGTACCCGCCTGACGGCCCGCCGACGTCCGTCGTCCCCGGTGGATGCAACCCGCGCACGACCGCGGACGACGGATGTGGGCTCGGCGCGGACTCGGTCGATGGTGTTCCGACGCGGCCGCACCGATAAGCTGGGCGGCATGGCTGAATTCATTTACACCATGAAGAAGGTGCGCAAGGCGCACGGCGACAAAGTCATCCTCGACGACGTGACGATGAGCTTCTACCCGGGAGCGAAGATCGGCGTCGTCGGCCCGAACGGCGCCGGTAAGTCGAGCATCCTCAAGATCATGGCGGGAATCGATCAGCCCGGAAACGGTGAGGCGTTTCTCGATCCCGGTGCCTCGGTCGGCATCCTCATGCAGGAGCCGATTCTCGACGACACCAAGACCGTTCGCGAGAACGTCGAGGACGGTCTCGGCGAGACGATGGTCCAGCTCAAGCGCTACAACGAGATCGCCGAGCTGATGGCAACCGACTACTCCGACGAGCTCATGGAAGAGATGGGCGAGCTGCAGGAAAAGCTCGACCACGCCGACGCCTGGGAGATCGACTCCCAGCTCGAGCAGGCGATGGACGCGCTGCGCTGCCCGCCGCCCGAGTCCCCGGTCACCAACCTCTCCGGTGGTGAGAAGCGTCGCGTGGCCCTGTGCAAGCTGCTGCTCAGCAAGCCCGACCTGCTGCTGCTCGACGAGCCGACCAACCACCTCGACGCCGAGAGTGTGCTGTGGCTCGAGCAGCACTTGGCCGCCTACGCCGGTGCCATTCTCGCCGTGACTCACGATCGATACTTCCTCGATCACGTCGCGCAGTGGATTTGCGAGGTCGACCGCGGTCGACTGCACGCGTACGAGGGCAACTACTCGACTTACCTGGAGCAGAAGGCAGCGCGCCTCGAGGTCTCGGGCAAGAAGGACCAGAAGCTGCAGAAGAGGCTCAAGGACGAACTCGCCTGGGTTCGCTCCGGTGCCAAGGCTCGTCAAGCCAAGAGCAAGTCTCGTCTCGCGCGCTACGACGAGATGGTGGCCGAGGCCGAGAAGACCAGGAAGCTCGACTTCGACGAGATCCAGATCCCCAACCCGCCGCGCCTCGGCGATGTCGTGGTCGAGGTCAAGAGCCTGGACAAGGGCTTCGACGGCCGCGTGCTGATCAAGGATCTGTCGTTCACGTTGCCGCGCAACGGAATCGTCGGCGTCATCGGACCCAACGGTGTCGGCAAGACGACGCTGTTCAAGACCATCGTCGGGCTCGAGGAGCCGGACGGCGGCGAGGTGAAGATCGGGCAGACCGTCAAGCTCAGCTACGTCGACCAGAACCGCTCGGGCATCGACTCGAAGAAGACGGTCTGGGAAACGGTCTCCGACGGCCTGGACTTCATCACCGTGGGCAACTCGGAATTCCCGTCCCGCGCGTACATCAGCTCGTTCGGATTCAAGGGCCACGATCAGCAGAAGCCCGCCGGAGTTCTCTCCGGTGGTGAGCGCAACCGTCTGAACCTGGCAATGACGCTCAAGCAGGGTGGCAACCTGATCCTGCTCGACGAGCCGACCAACGACCTCGACGTCGAGACACTCGGATCGCTCGAGAACGCGCTCGAGGAATTCCCCGGTTGCGCCGTGGTCATCTCGCACGACCGGTGGTTCCTGGACCGCACCTGCACCCACATCCTGGCGTGGGAAGGCGGCTTCGGAGACAACGAGGCTGCCTGGTACTGGTACGAGGGCAACTTCGAGGGCTACGAGGCCAACAAGGTCGAGCGGCTCGGTCCCGACGCGGCGCGTCCCCACCGCGTCACGCACCGGAAGCTGACCCGAGACTGACATGTCGGCACAGACCTTCACCTGCACACTTCAGGTGCGGTGGGGTGATTCCGACCGCCTCGGGCACGTCAACAACACCCGGTTCGTCGAGTACCTCCAGGAAGGCCGCGTTCAGTTTCTGAACGCGGTCCTGGGGGGCTCGAAAGGTCGTGGCGCGGTGGTGGTTCGCACGTTGACCACCAACTTCCTGCACCCGATCCTGGACGACTCCGGCCCGCTGGTGATCGAGCTGTGGATCACTCGTATCGGAACCACCTCGTACGGCGTCCGGCACGTCGTCACCGATCGAAACGGAACGGTGTGTGCAGACGCGGAGGCACTGATGGTGGCCTTCGACCTCGACACGTCCAAGTCGAGGCCGCTGCGCGAACACGAACGAACTGCACTGAGCGAGTATCTCCACAGCGATTCGTCGTGACTGCCGGATCGGCCTGACGCGCTGGTTCCCGAGATCTCTGCGGTTGCGGGGTCACCCGCACTAGGGTCGAGGGGTCATCGACGACCGGCGATCGGCGGGCGTCGGGAAATCCTCACGAGGGAGTACTCGAAAACAATGTCACGCTCGCTTGACCTGACCGACGACGACTGGGCCGACGGGCTCGACGACAGGCTTGTGGCCGAGTTGGCGACATTGCGTACGGAGTATTTCGAGCACACCGACGCCACTGCGGTCGCAGTGTCCGCGCATACCCCCGACATCACCTCTTTCCGACGGCACGTTCGGCTCGCCGCAGAGCGGCTGCCGGGGACGGCGAAAGTGGCGGTCCATCGACCGAACGAGTCTGCAGCACAGCAGGCTGCGGGAAGCTACCTACAAATCGTCACCGACGACATGCCGTTGCTGGTCGAATCGATCATGTCGCTGCTCTCGCGTCTCGGCATCGAATACACCGACGTGGTCCATCCCATTCTCTCCGTCGATCGGAACGCAGAAGGAGTGCTCGTCGGGCTGAGCTCGGCCGGCATCGCCGAATCCTGGATACACGTGCAGCTGCACCCGTCCACCTCCGACGATGCCGTCGCGCAGTTGGAAGGGGAGACGAGTCGAGTACTCGCCGATGTGCGTCAGGTCGTCGGCGACACCGACGAGATGCGTCGCGTGCAGGCTGCCGTGGCCGATCGCTTGGACGGTGTCGCCGCGGCGTCCGGCGACCTCGATTCCGAAGCAGCCGTCGCACACCGGGATGCGGCTGCCTTGCTGCGTTGGCTGGGCGACGGCCATTACACCTTGCTGGGTTACCGCAGATACACGATCGACGGTAGCGACGGCGACCGAACCGCAACCGGTGTGGAATCGAGCAGCCTGGGTGTGCTGCGCGATGCCGGTCAACATGGAGACGGACCCGAACCGGTCGGTGAGCGCGATCTGGTTGCTCTGACGCAGGGTCCGAACCCGGCCACGGTTCATCGTGCTGTCTATCCCTATTTCGTCAGTGTGATCGACGCCGACGACTCCGCCGAGCATCGATTCGTCGGCGTCTTCACCGTCACCGCGCTGCACGAGAACGTCCTCGACATTCCGGTGATCGAGCGTCGAGTGCGGTCGGTGATCGCCAAGGCCGGCCATGATCTCGGGTCCTTCTCCGGCCAGGCCATGCTCGAGGTGCTGCAGTCGATGCCGCGGTCGGAACTGTTCGCGACCTCTGCCTCGTGGCTGTTCGAAACGGCGAGTGCTGTTCTGGCGCTGGGTCGTCGGCGCAAGGTCAAGCTGTTCGTGCGACCCGATGCGAGTGGGTCCTTCGTCAGTGCTCTGGTGTACCTGCCGCGAGATCGCTACACCACTCGCGTCCGACTCGCGATCCAGGACCGACTGCTCCGAGAGCTCGGTGGTACCTCGCTCGACTACACCGCACGCGTCACCGAATCGGATCTCGCGCTGCTGCACGTGACGGTGCGCCGCGCACCGGGCACCGTCTCTCCCCACCTGTCCGCCGACGACATCACCCGGATCGAAGCGGCGCTGACCGAGACCACCCGGACGTGGGAGGACTCGTTGGGTGACGCCGTGTCCCTCGACCGAGCCGTCGACCCGGCGCGCATTCAGCGCTACACCGAGGCTTTTCCCGAGGCGTACAAGCAGGACTTCAGTCCGGCCAGGGCCGTCACGGACAT
This sequence comes from Rhodococcus sp. 05-2256-B1, assembly GCF_002258465.1. Lineage (NCBI taxonomy): Bacteria > Bacillati > Actinomycetota > Actinomycetes > Mycobacteriales > Nocardiaceae > Rhodococcus > Rhodococcus sp. 05-2256-B1. Next base: position 161,642 of record NZ_NOZA01000015.1, read on the forward strand.
TGCCCGCCTCGAAGCACTCGGCGACGAAGCGATCGACATGCAGCTCTACCGAAACGAGCGCTCGGCCGTGGGGAGCTGGCGCTTCTCGCTGTACATCGGCGGTGCGGGCGTATCACTGTCCCAGGTGTTGCCCATTCTGCAGAGTCTCGGTGTGGAGGTCGACGACGAGCGGCCGTACCCGGTGGTGCGTCCGGACGGAATGTCCTGCTGGATATACGATTTCGGCCTCTCCGCCTCGCGTGAGATGTTGCGCTCGGCCATCGACGGGGACCTCGACGCCGAGCTGTCCGAGGCAGGCACGGCCGATCGCGAGAGCCGGGTCCAGCATCGATTCACCGACGCATTCGCGGCCGTGTGGAGCGGCGCGGCAGAAGCGGATCGTTTCAACGAACTGGTGATGCGTGCAGGTCTGCACTGGCGGCAGGCCGTGGTGTTGCGTGCCTACGCCAAGTACCTGCGGCAGGCGGGTTTTCCCTACAGTCAGTTCAACATCGAGGGCGTCCTCCTGGCGCATCCGCGTACCGCGCGGCTGCTCGTCGGACTGTTCGAGGCGCAGTTCGACCCCGAGACCAGTGCCGAGGCGGACGCGCAGGCCATCGGAACCCAGCTCGGCGAGCTGATCGACGAGGTCGTCAGCCTCGATGCCGACCGCATTCTGCGCAGCATGTTCGAGCTCATTCGAGCGACGTTGCGCACCAACCACTTCGTGGTGGGATCCGACGGTGCACATCGCCCGTACCTCTCGCTCAAGTTCGACCCGCAATCCATCGCAGAGCTGCCCAAACCGAAGCCCACGTTCGAGATCTTCGTGTACTCCCCGCGCGTCGAGGGGGTGCATCTGAGGTTCGGTGCGGTGGCCCGAGGCGGGTTGCGCTGGTCCGATCGACGGGAGGACTTCCGGACGGAGATTCTCGGGCTCGCCAAGGCTCAGATGGTCAAGAACGCAGTCATCGTGCCCGTCGGGGCCAAGGGTGGATTCGTCGTCAAGCGTCCTCCGGTGACCACCGGTGAAGCCGACCGAGATCGACAGGCATACGCCGAGGAAGGCAAAGCCTGCTACCGACTGTTCATCGCCGGGTTGCTCGACATCACCGACAATCTCGACCGCGCTACCGGGTCGGTATCGGTACCTACCGGGGTGGTGCGCCGCGACGGAGACGACACCTACCTCGTCGTCGCGGCGGACAAGGGCACCGCGACCTTCTCCGACATGGCCAACGGCATCGCTGCCGAGTACGGATTCTGGCTCGGTGACGCGTTCGCGTCCGGTGGATCCGCCGGATACGACCACAAAGCCATGGGAATCACCGCGAAGGGTGCGTGGGAGAGCGTCAAGCGGCACTTCCGTGAGCTCGGAATCGACACGCAGAGTCAGGATTTCACGGTCGTCGGCGTCGGCGACATGAGCGGAGACGTATTCGGTAACGGCATGCTGCTGAGCCGACACATTCGCTTGCTCGCGGCGTTCGACCACCGGCACATCTTTCTCGACCCCGACCCCGATCGGGAGTCGTCGTTCGCCGAGCGGGAGCGCTTGTTCGCCCTGCCGCGGTCGTCGTGGGCGGACTACGACACCTCGCTCATCAGTGCCGGCGGAGGGGTGTGGGAGCGGACCCGCAAATCCGTACCCATCAGCGCCGCAGCACGTTCGGCCCTCGGGTTGGACGAATCGGTTGCTGCACTGTCACCACCAGAGTTGGTGAACGCGATCCTGAAGGCTCCCGCCGATCTGCTGTGGAACGGCGGAATCGGCACCTACATCAAGGCTTCCAGTGAGAGCAACGCCGAAGTCGGCGACAAGGCCAACGATGCAGTGCGGGTCGACGGCGTGGATGTGCGGGCGGCCGTGGTGGGGGAGGGCGGAAACCTCGGTGCCACCGCACTGGGCAGGATCGAGTACGCCGCAGCCGGCGGCAAGATCAACACCGACGCCGTCGACAACTCGGCGGGCGTCGACTGTTCCGATCACGAAGTCAACATCAAGATCCTGCTCGAGACTGCCATCACCAACGGAAACCTGGCGCGCGAAGACCGCGATGAGCTGCTTGCGTCCATGACCGACGAGGTCGGGCGATTGGTGTTGTGGGACAACATCATGCAGAACGAGTTGCTCGGTACGTCCAGATTCGACGCACCACATCTGGTGACGGTGCACAGCCGAGTGATCGAGGATCTGGAGACGCGTCGAGGGCTCGACCGGGAGCTCGAGGCTCTGCCCACCGAGGCCGATCTCCGTCGTCGCAAGCAAGACGGGCGTGGACTGACGTCGCCGGAACTCGCGACGTTGATGGCGCACGTGAAATTGGCACTGGAAGCGGAACTGCTCGACAGCGAGCTTCCCGACAGCGACGTCTTCGCCCCCCGGCTACCCAAGTATTTCCCCGAGCCACTGCGGGATCCGTACGCAGATGCCATCAAGGCGCATCCGCTACGGCGTCAACTGGTGGCGACGACGCTCGCCAACGAGGCCATCGACTGTGGCGGAATCACCTACCCGTATCGGTTGACCGAGGACTCCGGTGCCGCAGGCACCGACGCCATCCGCGCATTCGCCGCGGCCACCGAAATCTTCGGCCTCGACGAGGTGTGGGATTCGATTCGCGCTGCCGACGTACCCACCGCAGTGTCGGCCGAGCTGCTGCTCGAATCGCGTCGCATGCTCGATCGAGTATCCCGGTGGCTGTTGGCCAATCGGCCGCAGCCGTTGGCGGTCGGGGCCGAGATCAGTCGCTATGCCGGGCAGGTTCGCGCTCTGCAGCCGCGGGTCGCGTCGTGGATCTCCGGTCACCAGGCGGTCGATTTGGACCGGCGTTCGGGGGCCGCGATGGAACGAGGTGCTCCGGCCGAGCTGGCACGTCGGATCTACGGCTTGCTCGACGTGTATTGCCTGCTCGACATCATCGATATCGCCGACATCGTCGACCGGGACGGGGCGGAGGTGGCCGAGCTCTACTTCGCGCTCGACGCGCACATCGGCATCGACTGGTTGCTCACCGCGGTCTCGAAGCTTGCCCGCGGCGATCGATGGCATTCGTTGGCGCGCTTGGCTCTTCGTGACGATCTGTACGCCTCCCTTCGCGGAATCACCAAGGCCGTGTTGGCCGCGGGCGAACCGGACGAGTCGGTCACGGAGAAGATCGCCGAATGGGAATCGACCAATTCGTCGCGGTTGGCCCGCTCGCGTGCAGCGCTCACCGAGATCGCCGAGACGGGGACGCTGGACCTGGCGACACTCTCGGTTGCCGCCCGACAGGTGAGAAACATGGTTCCCTGACAGCATGGAACTTTCGTTCGATCGAGAAGAGGTAGTAAGCGCGTGAGTGTGCCCGACGACCATCTGTCCGACAAGCGACCCGCCACCGAGCGGGTGGGCTTTCACGCCGCTGTGGATGTGCGGTGGTCGGATATGGATGTGTATCAACACATCAACCACGCGCGAATGGTGACGTTGCTCGAAGAGGCGCGGATCCCGTGGCTGCTGGTGGACGGCAGGCCGACTGCGAATCTGCGTCACGGTGCCGTCATTGCCGATCTGCACGTGAAGTATCGCGGGCAGCTGCGACACGAGGACGGACCCCTCGACGTCTTCATGTGGATCGATGCGGTCCGCGCGGTGGACTTCGTCGTGGGGTACGAGGTGCGGGCACGCGGGGCGTCGCTGGATACGCCGGCAGCGGTGGTGGCGTCGACGCAGATCGCGGCGTTCGACATCGATGCGCAGCGACTGCGCCGGCTCACTCCCGCCGAGCGCGAGTTCCTGGTGAGTTGGCAGCGTGTATGAGCGCGTTCTGACCGTTCCCGATGCGGTCGAGCGGGAGAACCTCCAGACGTTCTGCAGCAGGGCATTGCGCTTGGACGAGGCTGCTGTCGTTCGGTTGCGCACTCGGGCCGGCGGGGGCGTGTCGTGTTGGGCGGCAACCGGTTTCGATGCGCTCGCCGCGCGGGTGATTGCGGGAACCATCGTGCCCGACGACACCAGTGCGGGTGCCGATGTGTTGGTGTCCGCTCTGCAGAACGCGGACGACGGCGTGATCGACCCGGGTTTCTCGATGGACTCCGCGTGGCGTGGCACCCTTCCTCCCGACGGCGGATTCGAGCATCTCGACGACGTCCCCGCGCGGGTGCTCATCGGACTCGCACAGCGCGGTGCCGCACTGGCGAAGGAACACGGCAGCAGTCACGGGCCGCCGAGCTCGTTGCTCGAACAGCAGGTGTTGCACGTGACCGGTGACGGCGACGACGTCTCGGTCACCATGCGCACCGTATTCGCTTTGACCGCAATGGGTTTCGTGCCGCACGACGGTAACGATCCGTTGACGATCGACGTCGACCCGGAGAGGATCGCCGCCGCAGAGGTGGTACGAGTACGCGCCACCAAGGTGTGGTTGCGCCTCGATGCCAGGTTCGGGTCGGTGTTCGTTCGCCGCCCGGGCCAACAGTTGTCGCTCACCGTCGAACGCTGAGCGTGGCCGGTCGGCCGGTTCGGACGAGCCGGCCGGCCGGCTCAGACGAGCCAGGCGGCCGCGTTCGCGGGAAGCATCCCGTCGACCAGCGGAGTGCTGGTCAGCAACACTTCGCCGGGTGGGAGTGGGATCGACTCGTCGGAGGCGTTGAGGGCGCAGATCAAGCCCCCGCGGCGCCGGAAGGCCAGGCACCCGGGAGGGGCACCGTACCAATCGATTCCGCCGCCGGTGAACTCCGGCCGCAGGGTGCGCAATTCGAACGCCGTGCGGTACAGGCTGAGCATCGAATCGACCTCTTCGAGCTGCGCCTCGGCGGTCAGCCCCTTCCACTCCGGCGGCATCGGCAACCAGGTGCGATCGGTGGTGGAGAACCCGAACGGAGGGGCATCACCCTCCCACGGCATGGGGACTCGGCAGCCGTCGCGTCCGCGCTCGGTGTGCCCGGACCGCTCCCACACCGGGTCCTGCAGGGCGCTGTCGGGCAGCTGCACGTTCGGTAGCCCGAGCTCGGCACCGTTGTATACGAAAATTGTTCCAGGAAGGGCCAATTCGACGAGAATCATGGCCCGGGCCCGGTGGTAGCCCAGGTCTCCGTCGCCGTATCTGGTGACCTCGCGTTCGACGTCGTGGTTCGACAGTGTCCACGTCGGGGTGCCGCCGACCAGTTCGACGGCCGCGAGCGAGTTGGAGATCGCATCGCGGATGGTCTCGGCGTCGAAATCGACACTGGCCAAGCGGAAGTTGAAGCCCAGGTGCAGCTCGTCGGGGCGGATGTATTCGGAGAACCGGACGTTGTCCTGGACCCAGATCTCGCCGACCGTCACCGCGTGGGGGTATTCGTTCATGACGGCTCTGATGCGGCGGTGCAGTTCGTGGACTCGGGGGTTGTTGAACCGGGGATCGTCGTCGTCGTTCTTCATCAGTGCGTTGAACTCGAGGCTCATGTCGGCCAGCTCGGCAGGTTTTGCCATGCCGTGGGCGACGTCGAGTCGAAATCCGTCGACGCCTCGGTCCAGCCAGAACCGAAGTGTGCGCGCGAAGTCGTCGAAGACCTCGGGGTTGTCCCAGTTCAGATCCGGTTGTTCGGGCGCGAAGATGTGCAGGTACCACTGACCGGGGGAGCCGTCCTTCTCGTCGACTCGCGTCCAGGCGGGACCCCCGAAGATGCTCGGCCAGTTGTTCGGCGGCCGCGAACCGTCGTCGCCGAGCCCGTCTCGAAAGATGTAGCGCGCTCGCTCGGCGCTGCCACGAGGGGCGTTCAGAGCCGCCTGGAACCACCGGTGTTCGTTACTGGTGTGATTGGGCACCAGATCCATCGTGACCTTGATGTCGCGGGCGTGCGCCTCGTCGAGCAACGCGTCGAAGATCTCGAGACTGCCGAACATGGGGTCGATGTCGCGGGGGTCGGAAACGTCGTAGCCGTGATCGGCCATGGGCGACCGCGTGATCGGTCCGATCCAGATGGCGTCGATACCGAGCAATTCGAGGTAGCCGAGCTTGTCTCTGATGCCGTCGAGATCACCGATTCCGTCACCGTTCGCATCTGCGAACGACCGGGGATAGATCTGGTAGAAGACGGCGTCCTGCCACCACGACAACTCGGTGCTTTCGATCGGATCGGTCACAACTGGCAATAGTGCCAAACGAATGGGCTGCGAACGATTCGAGGGCGCTGGGGTGCACCCGGCACCCTGCACTGGCGGTCGATCCGAAGGTAAAGGATTGTGCTCATTCACATGACCGACACGTATCCGCACGTTTGGAAAGTGTTGTATGTTCTGCAACGTAAAACGTGCAGCGGCCGGCGCCGCGCCCGACGGTGAGGACGCGACGACACCATGAGAACCTCGACCATAGAAGCCGTGCGGCTGGAAGATGTTTCGCTCTCCGACAGTCCCATCGAACCCACGTGGATCCTCGAGGGAAACCCGCGGGCTCGCGTCGCGGAGTGGTCCAGGAGTACCGACGGCACCACGACCACCAATGTGTGGGATTGCACGGCCGGACGCTTTCGGTGGTACTTCGCGGTCGACGAGATCGTCCACATCATGGACGGGTCGGTCGTGGTGTCCAGCGAAGATCACGCGCCCCGGACTCTGGTCGCCGGCGACGCGGCGTTGTTCCGCGCCGGCACATGGTCGGAATGGCGCGTTGACAACTACGTGCGTAAGCACGCCATCTTGCGGCAGCACCTGCCCGCGCCGCTGAGCTTCGTGCTCGGGGTAGCCGGCTCGCTCCGCCGACGGCTCGGCCGCCTCAGAGGTGGCGCAGCGGGCCCGCGGCGAGGCGCATCGCTGTAGTTCGTGACGCTGTAGTACGTGACGCCGTAGCTCTCAGATTGCCGAGTTCATCATCGAATTGGCGGCCATCTCCATGTAGTCGACGAGTTGCGTTCGGTGCGCAGAATCGAGGACCGCCGGGTCGATCGAGGCGATCGCGATGTGCATGCATCGAAGCCAGGCGTCACGTTCGAGCGGCCCGATCCGAAACGGGTTGTGCCGCATCCGCAGTCGTGGATGACCACGTTCGTCGGAGTACGTACGAGGCCCGCCCCAGTACTGCTCGAGGAACATTCGCATCCGCCGTTCGGCCGGTGCCAGGTCCTCCTCTGGATACAGGGGCCGCACGATCTCGTCCTTGGCCACTTCCTCGTAGAACTTCGCCGTGAGCAACCGGAACGTCTCCGCACCGCCGACCGCGTCGTAGAACGTCTGCTGCGGTTCGGTCATCACACTCTCTCTGTTCGTTCCTCGTCGGCGTCGGTCACGCTCATTGTCCCTCAGCTGCTGCTCTCGACTGCAACCCCACCCGGACGGCCCAGCGCATACGGGGCTTTGATACCGGCATCGTCGAACGACTGCAGGATGTCGCGGTGGAGGCGACGCTGCACCGCCCATTGGCGGCCGGGTCGGGTCTTGATCGTGATTCGGATGGTCACGGTATCGGCGCTGACGGCATTGACGCCGAGCATCTCCGGGGGTTCGAGGATGTCACTGTCGAAGTCGCCGGAGTCCACGACCTCGTTGGTGGTTCTCTCGGCCACCGCGCAGGCCTCGTCGATGTTGGCCGTGTGGGAGACGGGGAGGTCGAGGACAGCGACCGCGAACCCTTGGCTCATGTTGCCCACCCGCAGAACTTCACCGTTTCGGCAGTACCACACGGTGCCGTTGACATCTCTGATCGTGGTGACGCGCAATCCCACGCTTTCGACCGTGCCGATCGCCTCACCGAGATCGACGACGTCGCCGACCCCGTACTGATCCTCGAGAAGCATGAAGATTCCGGACAGGAAGTCGCGGACGAGGTTCTGCGCACCGAAACCGAGGGCGACACCGACGATCCCCGCCGACGCGATGAACGGGGCGACGTTCACACCCACGACGTCGAGCACCGACAGCACGAACCAGGTCAGGATCATGACCGACACCGCAGATCGGAGTACCGAACCGATCGTGTTGGCCCGCTGTCTGCGCCGTTCGTTGAGTATCTCGCCCTTCACCGTTCCCGAGGACCGGTCGCGTAACGGCCGGAGAAGTGCAGGTGATCGGCCGGCGTCGTGTCGAGTGAAGCGGTCGATCATTCGGTGCAACACGAGCCTGAGCACGATCGCCAGAACCAGATAGCCGAGGATCTGCAACGGACGGTCGACCAGCCAGTCGCGTCCGGTGTCGGTCAGTTCGAATGCTCGGGTGTCGAGCTCTCGCAGCAGCGAAGGTTCGGGTAACGGCGATACGGACAGAAGGGTTGATACAGCCACCCGAAAAGTCTACGGAGACACAGAAATCTTGCCAGTCGCGCAGCGCATCGCGGTATCGATCCTCGAACTCGCCGATCGGAAACCGGAATGTTCACCGATCGGCAACAGAAAATGCGCAGAAAAAGGCTGTGCGCGGGCGGTGTATTCGTGTTCCACTGTGAACCGTGTTCCACGCAAGCCATGCGCGGGCGCCGACACTCCCTGGAGTAATGCATGAAGAACTCTCAACACCGCCACCGACAACTCCCGCCCACTGAGGGCCGCACCACGCACGACCAGCGTGAGACGGCCTCGGGGGCTTCTCCGCTGCGCGTGGTGCCGACGGCCCACAACGCCACGGGCGACGACGCCGTGCCGGCGTGGGTCAAGCGCCGTGTGCTGCTCCTCAACGCAACTTTCGAACCACTGACCGCGCTTCCGATGCGCCGGGCGGTGGTTCTTCTCGTTTGCGGCAAGGCCGACGTGATCCACGACGATCCGGAGGGGCCGTTCATCCGGTCGGCCGATTACTCCGTCCAGGTGCCGTCGGTGATTCGATTGCGGACGTTCGTCCGAGTTCCCTATCGAGCGCGGGTGCCGATGACGCGCGCGGCACTGATGCATCGCGACAGATTCCGCTGCGCCTATTGCGGCAGCAAGGCCGAGACCGTCGATCACGTCGTGCCTCGCAGCCGCGGCGGCGGCCACTCGTGGGAGAACTGCGTGGCGTGCTGCGCCTCCTGCAATCACCGCAAGGCGGACAAGCTGCTCAGTGAGATCGGGTGGACGTTGCGAGCCCAGCTCGTGCCGCCGAAGGGCCCGCACTGGCGTCTGCTGGCGACCACCAAGGAGTTGGACCCGAGCTGGTTGGCGTACCTCGGCGAAGGTGCTGCCTGACTGTCGGCCGTTGGCTCTTTTCGGTCACAACACCAGCCCCGACGTGGTCCGACGGGCAATTGTCGACTAACGTCACACCCCGTGAGCATTTTGGAGACCACGCTGATATTCGGGGTGATTCCGGTTGCGGTGATCGGAATCGTCGGCGCGCTGTCCTACTTGACCGACAAGCAGCCGGGGATGGACGTCGCTCCGTACCGGCTGACGGACGAGTGGACGCGCGAGCCATTGCTGTGGAGCGCTACGGACGAGGTGACTCCGTTCGGAGGCCACGGATCGCACGACGCGGACACAGCCGATTCAATCGGAGGTGCTGCAAGTGGCAAGTGGTGAACTGGTACGTGGCGGTGACATCCGAGAAGAGGACCTGCCGTTCGGGGCTGCGCTGACGGCGAGTGGTCGCGTATCGGTGGCACACGAGTTCGGCACGCCGAGCCCGGAGCACCTGCCTTTCGCGACGCAGGATCTGGTCGCGCTCGACGACGCACTGAGCGAGGCGACCCGGAAGACGAAGATTCGGTTCAACATCTACGTCGGTGACCTGGGAGTCGATCCGGCTGCGGGAGCGGATTCGGTCTTCCCCGGCACCCCCGATGCGATTCGTTCGGTTCTGATCGCTGTCGACCCCAACCGGCACGCGCTCGAGATCCGCACCGGAAAGCGAGTCTCGAACCGCGCTACCGATCGGGTTGCTCAGCTCGGCGTCACCGCTGCGCTCGGCCCGTTCCGCGACGGCAACCTCATCGACGGTCTCGTGACCTCGGTCCGCGTGATGGCAGCATCCATCCTCGCGCCGTAGCTCGTCGCGCTCCATCCCCGTAGTTCTCGGCCGGCGGTCCCGGCGACGACGAGGGCCGGTTGCATCTCACCTTCGCGGGTGAGACGCAACCGGCCCTCGTCGTGTGTGTACCTGCGATCAGCCGGCGTCGTATGCCCGGGCGGCGAGTGCCCGAACGACTCCGGCGCGGCCTTCGATCACCAGTCGGCGCAGAGCGGGTGGAAGATCGCCATCGAGGAACCTGTCGGCTGCGGCCAACGACTGCTCGCTGATCGACCACGAGGGGTAGAGGCCCACCACGACGGTCTGTGCGACTTCACTCGATCGACGAGCCCACACGCCGTCGATCGCCTCGAAGTAGCGGTCGACGTACGGCTCGAGCAGTTCGCCCTGGCCGGGGCCCGCGAAACCACCGATGATCGACCGCGCCGTGATGTTCGGAACCGCGTCGTCGTCGACGACGGTCGTCCATGCCCGCTCCTTCGCCTCGGCACTGGGACGCGCAGCTCGTGCAGCGGCAGCCGACCGCGCTCCGGCGGCGGTGTTGTCCTTCTCGGCTTCGGCGTCGATGACCGGCGAATCGAGCCCGTCGGCATCGATGGCTCCGGCCGCCGCAAGGGCGGTGACGATGCGCCACCGCAGATCCGTATCGATGTCGAGTCCGGCCAAGGACTGCCCCTGGGCGTCACCGTCCAGGAGGGCGCGCAATACCTCGACATGGCGCTCGCTGAGTTCGGTACCGGTGAGGGCGTTGACGAACGCCAACTGGTGATCCGAGCCCGACTCGGCACCGCGGGCCAGCTCGAGCACTGCGTCGGCGAACTCCGGGACTCCGTGTTCTGCCGCCCACGCCGGATCGGCGTAGCTGGTGACAGCCGTCTGCGCCTGGAGCAGAAGGCGTTGCACCACACCCACTTCGGTCTCGCTACCGATTCCGCGCTGGACCAGAGCCACGAAGTCGCGTGCCTTCATCTCGGCGGACCGAGTCATTTCCCATGCGGCCGACCAGGCGAGAGTGCGGGGGAGCGACTCGGCGATGTCGCCGATCCGATCGACGAGAACACCGAGCGAATCCGGATCGAGCCGCACTGCGCAATACGTCAGGTCGTCGTCGTTGACCAGCACGAGCTTGCCGCGCGATACACCTACGAGCGCTTCGACATTCGTCGATTCGGCAGCATCGAGGTCCAGCTCGACGCGGTCGGTACGCACCAACTTGCCGTCGACATCGTCGTAGATGCCGATCGCGATGCGGTGTACGCGATGCTCGCCCGCGCCCGGTGCTGCGCCGGTCTGCGACACTGCGAACCGGGTGAACTTGCCCTCCGAGTCGACGTCGAAATCGGGGCTCAGAGTATTCAGGCCGGTGGTCCGCAGCCACTGCGCACCCCAATCGGAGAGATCGCGACCCGACGACTTCTCCAGTGCCGCAAGCAGATCCGAGAACGTTGCGTTGGCGAAGGCGTGATCGACGAAGTAGGCCCGCAACCCGGCCAGGAAGTCTTCCTTACCGACGTACGCAACCAGCTGCTTGAGCACGCTGGCGCCCTTGGCGTACGTGATGCCGTCGAAGTTGACCTCCACGGCGGCCAGATCGGGGATGTCCGCGGCGATGGGGTGCGTCGAGGGCAGCTGGTCCTGTCGGTATGCCCAGGCCTTCTCGACGTTGGCGAACGTCGTCCACGCGTTGGTGTACTCGGTCGCCTCGGACTGGCACAACACGGAGGCGAACGTCGCGAACGACTCGTTGAGCCACAGGTCGTCCCACCACGTCATCGTCACCAGATCGCCGAACCACATGTGCGCCATCTCGTGCAGCACGGTCTCGGCGCGTCGCTCGTAGGAGTACCGCGTCACCTTGGACCGGAAGACGTAATCCTCGAGGAACGTGACGGCCCCGGCGTTCTCCATGGCTCCGGCGTTGAATTCGGGCACGAACAGCTGGTCGTACTTGCCGAACGCATACGGGGTGCCGAAGTTCTCGTGGTAGAAACCGAAACCCTGCTTCGTCTCGGTGAACAGTCGCTCGGCATCCATGTGTTCGGCAAGGGATGCGCGGCAGTAGATTCCGAGAGGGATGGTGCCGTGATCGTCGGTGTACGAATCGGTCCACTCGGCGTAGGGACCGGCGATCAGAGCAACCAGGTATGTGCTCATCAGCGGCGTCGTGTCGAACACGTGCTCACCTGCGGCCGGCTCGGCACCGTGCGCTGCGTTGGAGATGACGGTCCAGCTCTCGGGAGCGGTGACCTTCAGGTCGAACGTGGCCTTGAGATCGGGTTGATCGAAGCACGCGAACATGCGCTTGGCGTCCGCAGTCTCGAACTGCGAGTACAGGTACACCGAACCGTCCGACGGATCGACGAAACGGTGCAGGCCTTCGCCGGTGTGCGAGTAGACGCAGTCGGCATCGACCACGAGTTCGTTGTGTTCGGCGAGATCGACCAGAGCCAGCCCCGTCGACTCGTCGTAGTTCGTCGTGTCGAGCGCTGTGCCGTTGAGCGTCGCCGACCGGATGGTGCCTGCGACGATGTCCACGAAAGTCGACGCTCCGGCGGTCGCGGCGAACGTGATGGTGGTGAGCGAGCGGAACGTCTTCTCGCCGGGATTGCCCTCGCCGTCGGTGAGATCGAGAACGATCGCGTACTTCGTTTCCCCGATGATCGCCGAGCGCTCGGAGGCTTGGTCACGCGTCAGGTTGGGAGCAACCACTTCAGTCGACACCTCTTCGTGTAGTTATGGGTAGTGCCGTCCATCCCATCACGTCCGCCGTGTCGCGCGCTGGCTGACGGGTCGCGTGGAATGTCCGCGCGGTGGCCGGGTGTTACGACATGAAGAGACAGCGACATCGACTTTCGAGGAGCAGACAGTGGCCGGTTCAGGACAGAAAGACACCGCTGATTTTTGGTTCGACCCGCTGTGCCCATGGTGCTGGATCACCTCACGTTGGATTCTCGAGGTCCAGCAGGTGCGCGACATCGACGTCAACTTCCACGTCATGAGTTTGGCCGTCCTCAACGAGGGCCGCGACCTGCCCGAGGAGTACGCCGCGATGATGAAGAAGGCGTGGGGTCCGGTGCGGGTGGCGATCGCCGCGGCGAAGAGCAACGGCGACGAGATCCTCGCGCCGCTGTACGCGGCCATGGGCACGCGAATTCACAACGAGGGCAACAAGGATTTCGACGTCGTCATCCGGGAGTCCTTGGCCGAACTCGACTTGCCCGCCGATCTCGCCTCGGCAGCCGAGAGCACCGATTACGACGAGGACCTGCGCACCAGCCACCACGCAGGAATGGACAAGGTCGGCCCCGACGTGGGCACTCCCACCATTCATGTCAACGGCGTGGCGTTCTTCGGCCCTGTGCTCTCGCGGATTCCACGCGGTGAAGAGGCAGGCAAGTTGTGGGACGCCTCGGTGATCTTCGCGGCGTACCCGCACTTCTACGAGCTCAAGCGCACCCGCAACGAGGACCCGCAGTTCGACTGATCGCGAGACCCTCGTGCGTGGAAACTCGTAGCAGGAGCCGAACTTTCACGCACGAGGGGCCAGTTCGCGCACGGGGGATCAGGCGACGATTCGATCCGAGCCGCTGTCGGTGCCGAACGTCAGATGCTCGCCCAGATGGAAGCGCCTGGCCGACCACGCCGCTGCGGCGGCATCGAGGATGTCGTCGACGAGCGGCCCGTTGGGCAGGTCGTCCAGATCGAGATCCCCGGTCCATCGTGTCAGTGCGGCCAACCGTTGCCCGACGCCGCGGCCGGTCTTCTTCGATGCGTAGACCGTGGTCGGTGACATCGCCCTGAACGAGCATTCGGGATGCACTTCGACGTACCGTTCCGGATCGAAGTCCGAATCTCGCCACGCCCGGACCGCGGGCAAGATGTGCCACGTTTGTTTACTGATCGCCTTGCCGGTCTTCGACCGCGAGATCGAGCACGCCTGTTCGTACGACACCGCGCCCAGAACATCCGCGACCGGGGTGTGAAAGATCGAACTGCGCGCCGTCCCCAGGAACTCCTTCGCCTCCAGTTCGCTGACGCGATAACCGTCCACGGGTAGCGACAGCGGCATGTCGACGCCCACTCGCGCGCAGTCTCGGGTGTGCTCCAACACGTCGGAGACGGAGGAGCAGGCCGTCCACGTCACTCTCGTGCCGTCGACCACTGCGACCACCCACGCACCCTTCGCGCCGTCGACACCGGCGAATTTCTCGGCTCGTGACATCACCTGTCAGACTCTAGGCATGCGCGTATACCTGGGTGCCGACCACGCCGGCCTCGAGTTCAAGAATCAGATCATCGAACACCTGACGGCAACCGGGCACGAGCCCGTCGACTGCGGTGCGTTCGACTACGACCCCGTCGACGACTACCCGGCCTTCTGCATCGACGCAGCACGTCGCGTCGTCGCCGATCCGGGCAGCCGCGGCCTCGTGCTCGGCGGATCCGGAAACGGCGAGCAGATCGCCGCGAACAAGGTGCCGGGCGCACGCTGTGCCCTCGCGTGGAGCGTCGAGACGGCGAAGTTGGCTCGCGAACACAACGATGCGCAGCTCATCGGCATCGGAGGTCGCATGCACACGTTGCCCGAAGCACTTGCCATCGTCGACGCGTTCCTCGGCACCCCGTTCTCGGGCGAGGAGCGCCACCAACGTCGCATCGACATCCTGTCCGAGTACGAGCGCAGCGGCGAAGCACCCGAGGTTCCGGGAAAGCCCGAGTAAGTGCCCGAAGGGCATACCCTGCACCGACTCGCTCGGTTGCATCAACGTCGGTTCGGCGGGGCACCGGTGGAGGCGAGCAGTCCCCAGGGACGTTTCGTTTCCGGTGCCGCGCTGATCGACGGCCTCGTCCTCGAGAAGGCCGAGGCGTGGGGCAAGCATCTGCTGCACCGCTACGAATCCGACCTGATCGTGCACATTCACCTCGGCCTGTACGGAAAGTTCACCGAACACGCTGTGCCATTGGATGATCCGGTCGGCGCGGTGCGTCTGCGCATCGTGGGGGAGAAGTACGGTGCCGACCTCCGCGGCCCGACGGCCTGCGAGATCTACACCGAGCAGCAGGTCGACGCCCTCCTGGCGCGTCTGGGGCCGGACCCGCTCCGCAAGGACGCCGACCCGGATGCGGCCTGGGCACGAATATCCAAGTCACGCACGGCCATCGGCACGTTGCTGATGGATCAGAAGGTGCTCGCCGGCGTCGGCAACGTCTACCGCGCCGAGATCCTCTTCCGGCACGAGATCAACCCGATGCGGCCCGGAAAGGACCTCGACCGAGCCGAGTGGGACGCCATCTGGCTGGATCTCGTGGACCTCATGGCCATCGGTGTCCGACGCGGGCGCATCATCACCATCAGGCCCGAGGACGATCACGGTGACACCTACGGTGCCCGCCGACCGCGTTCGTACGTCTACCGCCGGGAAGGCCTCCCGTGCCGCGTGTGCGGAGCCGAGATCCTGCACTCGACGATGCAGGCGCGAAACCTGTTCTGGTGCCCCGTCTGTCAGGCGACGTAGGGCCGGCGAGCTAGAATCCGCCGAAATCCCCTCCGCCTCCGCCGCCGTCGAAGAAGCCACCGCCGTCTCCGCTGTCGAAGAAGCCGCCGCCGTCACCGCCGTCGTTACCTGCTCCGGCGTCGCCACCGTCGTAATTGTCACCAGCACCCCCGTCGGAACCGTCCGCACCCAGGTCGCCACCCGCTGCGGTCTCGTCCGGAACCCCGGCCATGCCGGAGAACATCGCCGAGAACAGGAACATCGAGCCCATTCCCCATGCGCCGGCGACCAAGGCCGGACGCCACCACGGTTCGGAGTACCAGCCTGCGGGGACGGGTCGGCCCGCCACCCGTCCGCCGGGGTAGTAGTTCGGGGTCCGGTCCGACGGTTCCGGTGAGGCCGCGATCTCTCGTCCCTCGAAGTCGACCTTGCGTTCCTCGGTGACACGGCCTGCCTGCTGTTGGCCGTCGATGCCCTGCACCTCGGGGCCCGGGTCCATGCCCATCGCCAGGCGCGCTGCGCGAATGTAATAGAGCCCTTCCAACGCGGTCTGCTTGGCCAGCCTCGCCTGTTCGACGGTTGTCGCCTGGTCGATTTGCGAGCCTGCTGCGATATTGCGCTCGGATGCGTCGGCGAGGGCCTGCTTGGATGCGGTGTCGGAGCCGACGAGGTTGTAGACCTGGCCGCCGAGCCGTTCGATCGACTGGCGGGCGTCGGCCTTCGCATCGGCCAGTGCGGTGGCCGCGGCTGCGGCGGAGTTCTTCTTGCTGCGCAGCACCAGCAGTGCCACTACGGCCACGACGATGACGATCAGGACGATTTCCACTTCTGAGCCTTCCATCGGCGATACATGTCCAGTTCGTCCGATTCACTCGAACACTCTCGACGATACGCGGACACGAAAAAGCCCCGCACTCGTGAAGTGCGGGGCTTTCGATGGAGCCGATGACGAGAATCGAACTCGCGTAGCCTGTTTGGAAGACAGGGGCTCTACCATTGAGCTACATCGGCGTGCAAACAACAGTCGTGGGATCGCCAGTTCCGTCGCCTGCGTTTCAAGACTGTACCCAAAGCGGTTGCCGGATTCCAAACCGGCCCGTCGAGCCCGGTCTCACGGAACGTCATGGGTGGGGCGCCCATGAGGGGCTACTATCGGTTGCTGTTCAATGGTGTCCGTACGACGGGGTGTGGCGCAGCTTGGTAGCGCATCCGCTTTGGGAGCGGAGGGTCGCAGGTTCAATTCCTGTCACCCCGACAAATGAGAGCCGCGGGCACGGCTCACCGTGCTCGTGGCGAGCGGAAGACAGCAAGCCAGAACTGCCAGCAAGCAAGAATCACCACAAAGGAGCATGTCCCGTGAAGAGCACCGTCGAGCAGCTGAGCCCGACGCGAGTCCGTATCAACGTTGAGGTGCCCTTCGAGGAGCTCAAGCCTGATTTCGACCGCGCGTACAAGGCTTTGGCTCAGCAGATCCGCCTCCCCGGATTCCGTCCCGGCAAGGCTCCGGCCAAGTTGCTCGAGGCGCGAGTCGGCCGTGGTGCAGTACTCGAGCAGGTCGTCAACGACGCTCTTCCCTCTCGCTACTCCGAGGCCGTGACCAACGAGAAGGTCAAGGTCATCGGCCAGCCCGAGATCGAGATCACCAAGATCGAAGACGGCACCGAGCTCACGTTCACCGCCGAGGTCGACGTGCGTCCCGAGATCGAGCTGCCGGATTACTCGACCATCAGCGTCGTCGTCGATCCGCTCGAGATCAAGGACGAAGCCGTCGACGAGCAGCTGCAGTCGCTCCGTCAGCGTTTCGGAACCCTCACCGGTGTCGATCGCCCGGTTCAGTCCGGCGACTTCGTGTCCATCGATCTCTCGGCCACGGTCGACGGCGAGAACGTCGAAGAGGCCACCGCGAGCGGACTGTCCCACGAGGTCGGCTCCGGTCAGCTCATCGAGGGCCTCGACGACGCGATCATCGGCGTCTCGGCCGGCGAGTCGAAGGAGTTCACCTCCACGCTCGTTGCCGGTGAGTACGCGGGCAAGGAAGCCGTCGTCACGGTCAAGGTCGTGTCCGTCAAGGAGCGCGAGCTGCCCGAGGCCGACGACGAGTTCGCCCAGCTCGCCAGCGAGTTCGACACGTTCGACGAGCTGCTCGCCGATCTGAAGACGCGCGTCGAGCGAGTCGCGAAGGTCGAGCAGGCCGGTCAGATTCGCGACAAGGTGCTCGAGACGCTGCTCGAGACGCTCGAGATTCCGGCTCCCGAGGCCGTCGTCAAGGCCGAGGTCGATTCCCAGGTGCACGAGGCCATCCACGGCCTCGATCACAACGAGGAAGCGCTCGCCGAGTTGCTCGAGTCGCAGGGTTCGAGCCGCGAGGAGTTCGACAAGGACGTCAAGGAGGGTGCCGAGAAGTCGGTGCGCACCCAGCTCCTGCTCGACGCCATCGCCGAGGCCGAGAACACTCAGGTCGGCCAGGACGAGCTGACCGAGCGGATCATCTTCCAGGCCCAGCGCTACGGCATGCCGCCCGAGCAGTTCATCCAGCAGGTGCAGCAGGCCAACCAGCTCGGTGCCGTGTTCGCCGACGTCAAGCGCGGCAAGGCGCTTGCCTCGGTGGTCGAGCGCGTCACCGTGACCGACACCAACGGAGCCAGCGTCGACACCGCCGAGCTGTTCGGCAGCCCTGCCGATGCTCCCGACGAGGTCGAAGCAGCTGATTCTTCCGAGGGCGAACAAGAGAAGTAACGCTCACAGCGAACGACGGCGGTTCCGGGACTCCGGAGCCGCCGTCTTTCGTTAGTGTCTGTGTCAGGAACCAACGATTTGTTATGGAAAAGGCAGGTACCGTGACTGTTCAGAATCCGGCGGCTTCGCACGAGCAGAGTCCCGTCATGACTTCGGCCGCAGCAGGGCTGAATCTCAGCGACTCCGTGTACGAGCGTCTGCTTCAAAACCGCATCATTTTCCTCGGTACCCAGGTCGACGACGACATCGCCAACAAGTTGTGCGCGCAGATCCTGCTCCTGTCGGCCGAGGACCCCACCCGCGACATCTCGCTGTACATCAACTCGCCCGGTGGCTCGGTCACCGCAGGTATGGCGATCTTCGACACCATGGAATTCGCCGAGTGCGATATCGCCACCTACGGGATGGGCTTGGCTGCCTCGATGGGCCAGTTCCTGCTCTCGGCCGGTGCGAAGGGCAAGCGGTACGCCCTGCCGCACGCGCGCATCATGATGCATCAGCCTTCGGCCGGTATCGGCGGCAGCGCTTCGGACATCGCGATCATGGCCGAGCAGTTCGCGCACACCAAGCGTGAGATGGCCGAGCTCATCGCTCAGCACACCGGCCAGACCGTCGAGCAGATCACCGAGGATTCCGACCGTGACCGGTGGTTCACGGCACAGGCGGCCAAGGAATACGGGTTCGTGGATCACGTCGTCAGCCGCGCGCGGCAGGCCGGCGGAGTCGGCGAGTAATTCGGCCGCTACCGGCGACCCTCGATCACTCACATCTTGGAGAAACGATGACAAACCTGTTCGATCCCAACCAGTTGCCGTCCTCGCGGTACATCCTTCCGTCCTTCGTCGAGCACTCGAGCTACGGCGTCAAGGAGTCGAACCCGTACAACAAGCTGTTCGAGGAGCGCATCATCTTCCTCGGCGTTCAGGTCGACGATGCGTCTGCCAACGACGTCATGGCACAGCTGCTGGTGCTCGAGGGCCTCGACCCCGACCGTGACATCACGATGTACATCAACTCGCCCGGTGGCTCGTTCACCTCGTTGATGGCCATCTACGACACGATGCAGTACGTCCGCGCCGACGTGGCGACAGTGTGCCTAGGCCAGGCGGCTTCGGCTGCCGCGGTACTGCTCGCAGCCGGTACCCCCGGCAAGCGCGCGGCTCTGCCGAACGCACGAGTGCTGATTCACCAGCCCTCGAGCGGCGGAATCCAGGGCCAGGTCTCGGACCTCGAGATCCAGGCCGCCGAGATCGAACGTATGCGTCGACTCATGGAGACCACCCTCGGCCGCCACACCGGCAAGGATCCCGACGTGATCCGCAAGGACACCGATCGCGACAAGATCCTCACCGCCGAGCAGGCCAAGGACTACGGCATCATCGACACCGTGTTCGAGTACCGCAAGCTCTCGGCTCAGAAGTAGCACGCAAGTACCACCGGTCGGATCGCCTCGCGGTCCGGCAGACGATCGGACGCCGGGCACGAGTGGACAACTCGGCCCGGCTGTCTCGATTCACGCCCCGAATGCCGTGATTGGTGAAAACGGGCGGCGAATCACCGGAAACAACCCGCCCATGTTCGGCGAACACGGGTAGCGTCGCATCCAAGAACTCGGTCGGAGCATCTCGAACTCGGCATGCCATCGATCGAGAAGTAGCCCGTCCTTCCGCGTATGCGGTCGGCCGGGTCGTACGCGGACAAGGAAGTAGGAACCTCCGAATGGCACGCATCGGTGACGGTGGCGATCTGCTGAAGTGCTCGTTCTGCGGCAAGAGCCAAAAGCAGGTCAAGAAGCTCATTGCAGGACCAGGGGTGTACATCTGCGACGAGTGCATCGACCTGTGCAACGAGATCATCGAGGAGGAGTTGGCCGAATCGAGCGAAGTCAAGCTCGACGACCTGCCCAAGCCTTCCGAGATCAAGGACTTTCTCGAGAACTACGTGATCGGCCAGGACGCTGCGAAGCGCACGTTGGCCGTCGCTGTCTACAACCACTACAAGCGCATTCAGGCCGGCGACAAGGCGCGCGATGTGCGCGGCGAATCCGTCGAGCTGGCCAAATCGAACATCTTGATGCTCGGTCCCACCGGGTGCGGCAAGACGTATCTGGCCCAGACCCTCGCCAAGATGCTCAACGTGCCGTTCGCGATCGCCGACGCCACCGCACTGACCGAAGCCGGGTACGTGGGTGAGGATGTCGAGAACATCCTGCTCAAGCTCATCCAGGCCGCGGACTACGACGTCAAGCGGGCCGAGACCGGCATCATCTACATCGACGAGGTCGACAAGATCGCTCGTAAGAGCGAGAACCCGTCGATCACCCGCGATGTCTCCGGTGAAGGCGTACAGCAGGCACTGCTGAAGATCCTGGAAGGTACCCAGGCCAGCGTCCCGCCGCAGGGCGGACGTAAGCATCCGCATCAGGAGTTCATCCAGATCGACACCACCAACGTGCTCTTCATCGTCGCCGGTGCTTTCGCAGGTCTCGAGAAGATCGTGTCCGATCGCGTCGGCAAGCGCGGTCTCGGGTTCGGAGCCGAGGTGCGTTCCAAGGCCGAGATCGACACGCAGGATCACTTCGCCGAGGTGATGCCCGAGGATCTGATCAAGTTCGGTTTGATCCCCGAGTTCATCGGTCGTCTCCCGATGATCGCGTCGGTGACCAACCTGGACAAGGAATCACTGGTCACCATCCTGTCCGAACCGAAGAACGCGTTGGTCAAGCAGTACCGTCGACTCTTCGACATGGACGGCGTCGAGCTCGAGTTCACGTCCGAGGCACTCGAGGCAATTGCCGATCAGGCGATCCTGCGTGGCACCGGTGCTCGTGGGTTGCGCGCCATCATGGAAGAAGTGCTGCTTCCGGTGATGTACGACATCCCGAGCCGGGACGACGTGGAGAAGGTCGTGGTCACGGCAGAGACGGTCAACGACAACGTCTTGCCGACCATCGTTCCGCGCAAGCCCGAACGCCCGGAGCGTCGCGACAAGTCGGCCTGACCAGCTCCGGCACGACACCGAACGAGCCCCGATCATCGAACGCGATGATCGGGGCTCGTTCTGTGTTGTGGAGGTTCTCGATCGAGGTTGTCAGCCGAGGACCGAGATGTGCGGGTGCAGGTCCGGGTCGACCGCGGCACACCGCTGCGCCACCAACGGGTCGTGGCCCGGCACGACATGCTCGGGGCTGTCGGCGAGTTCCTTGATCCGGTCGAACGCGCCGAACATGTCCGGCAGGCAGTGCAGAATCGCGAAGGGACTGTCGGATTCGATGTTCTCGTAGAAGTGACTCGCATCCGACGCCAGCACCAGGGTCCCGCGCTCGGTGTGCACGCTGACTACCTGCATGCCCGCGGTATGTCCGCCCACCGCATGCAACGAGAGTCCCGGTGCCAGTTCGCGGTCGCCGTCGACGATGTCGAGACGCGGACTTCCCGTGACGTGGTCGATGTCGGACCGCGAGTGCAACCAGCGTTCCTGCCCGACGCGGGTCGCCCACGGACCGTTCCAGTAGTCGAGCTCTTTCTGCTGGACGACGTAGCGGGCCGACGGCAGATCTGCGACGACTCCGGTGTGGTCGTAGTGCAGATGGGTCAGCACACATACGTCGATGTCACCGGGGGAGATTCCCAGCTCTCCGATGAGGTCCACGGGGGAGCCGACGTAGTCCAGTCCCTTCATCCGTGACGCCGTCGCCGGTGCGAGACCGGCGTCGACGAGGACGGTCTCGGTGTCCGACAGTGCGAGCCACACGTAGTACGCGGTGGGGTGCGGCTCGTGACCCCGGTCGTCCGCATAGTGGAAGTGCGTGCTGCGCAGGGATGTTCGGCTCGCATAGCGCACGGCGTACACACGCCATTCACCGCTACGGTCCGGTCGCAGTCCGTCGATCATCGCGGGTCAGTTCGACGTCGTACGAGCGACCGACTCGCGCCGAGTCGTTCGAGTGGATCGTCCGAGCTCGTCGGTGGGCGTGCGATAGGTCTCCTTGGACGTGGACACGATCGCAACGTTGACGGCGCAGAACACGGCGGTGACGATGGCGACCGGCAACCACGCACCGATCTCGGCCCCGGCGATGGCACCGGCAATGGTGGGCGCGAATCCTGCTATGGCGAAACCGATCTGGGTACCCAGCGCAGTTCCGGTCAGACGTACCCGAGCCGGGAACATCTCGCCGTAGAACGAGGGCCAGACACCGCCCGTCGCGCTGTGGACGAAACCGAACATGACGATGCCGAAGACGAAGATGAGCGCGTAGTTTCCGACCGAGATGGACCAGAGGTATCCGAACATGAGGATTGCGCAACCGATCGATCCGAACAGGAACACCGGCTTGCGACCGACACGATCGGACAGCGACCCGAAGAACGGGAGTGCGAACAGCGCGACGACGTTGGCGAGTACGCCGACCCACAGCATCGGAGTTCGTTCCAGGCCGACTGTGTTGACTGCGTACGACAGCGCATAGACGGTGAATATCGTACTGACCGAGGCGATCACGGCGGCAAACATGACTCGAAGAACGGCGGGCCAGTGCTCGGACAGCAGTTCGGTCAGCGGGAGACGCTGCGGCTCGGCGGACGCCACCTCTTCCTCGAAGACGGGAGTCTCGTCGAGCGAGCGCCGGATCAGGAATGCGGCGACAACGACGAATGCGCTGAGGAAGAACGGGATTCGCCAGCCCCAGCTGAGCAACTGGTCCTCGGGGAGCATGGCGACCGGGAGAAAGACTGCGGTGGCAAGGATCTGACCGCCCTGGGTGCCGCTGAGGGTGAAGCTGGTGAAGAATGCCCGTCGGTGGTCGGGTGCGTGCTCGAGGGTCATGGAGTTGGCACCCGCCTGCTCACCGCCCGCAGAGAAGCCCTGGGCCAGGCGCAGCAGGACCAGGATTATCGGGGCCGCGAGGCCGATGGATTCGTACGAGGGAAGGACGCCGACTCCGAGGGTGGCGACTCCCATCAGCAGGACGGTGGCAACCATGACCTTCTTGCGGCCGTAACGGTCACCGATGTGACCGAGCACCAATGCGCCCAGTGGGCGGGCCAGGTATCCGACCCCGAAAGTCGCCAGGGCCAACAACGTTCCGGTGGCGGGGTTGGAACCGGGAAAGAACACGCGGCCGAAGACCAGCGCAGCGGCGGTGCCGTAGATGAAGAAGTCGTAGTACTCGAGGGCGCTGCCCACCCAGGCCGCGGTTGCGGCTTTACGCGGGTTGGCTCCGGGGCGCAGGGGCGGGTGACCGGACGTGAGGGGATCCATCGGTGTCGTCTCTTTTCGTGTGACGGGAAGCCGGGCGCACAGTTCGACATCCACGACCCGATCGGCCGCTAATGTACGAAATAGTTAACTCCGGGCGCTCTTAGATATTGAACGTGATCCATGCCACGTGTCAACCCCCGATGCGATGCGGGTCGCTCGATCTCGGTGTCAGGCGTCGGTGGAGGTGAGGAACGCGATGATCATGTCGCCGAGCATGGCCCGCAGTCGTGTGCGGTGCGCCGGGTCGGTGAGGTCGCGCCCGAACAGTGCCTCGAACGTGTATCGGTTGGACAGCCGGAACACGCAGAAGCTGCTGATCGCCATATGGATGTCCAACGCGTCGACATCGGTTCTAAAGAGCCCGTCGGCCTGCCCGCGCGCAAGAATGTCGGCCAACAGCTCGGCGGCCGGATTGCCGAGATTGCTCAGCGCCTCGGAAGTGCCGATATGTTCGCCGCGCAGAATGTTCTCGGTCGATACCAGCCGGATGAAGTCCGGGTTCTGCTCGTGATGGTCGAACGTGACCGATGCGATGGCGCGGATCGCCTCGACCGGACCGAGTCCTTCGACGTCCACGGCTCGTTCGCGCTCGCGGATGCGGAGGTAGGACCGCTCCAGAACGGCCTTGTACAGGCCTTCCTTGTCGGTGAAGTAGTAGTACAGCATCCGCTTGGTCGTGTGTGTTCGCTCGGCGATCTCGTCGATGCGTGCGCCGGCGAAGCCCTTGTCCGCAAACTCCTCCGTGGCTACCTCGAGGATGTTGTGTCGGGTCAGATCGCTGTTGCGCCGACGTTTGACGGCCGGTCCGCTGTCGTCGGAGGTGTCGGTTCTACGCGGAGCCATGGGTCGACTCTATCGCCGGGAATTGCGGAGAAAGGGTGTGTGCGTGCCGTCACCGTAGTACCGTCGAGCTAACTCACCAATTAGTACATTAACGCTCGAGGAGATCGACATGCCGGAATCCCTGCTCTGCGGGCTGATCGGGACGGGTATCGGCAAATCGCTCACGCCCGCGATGCACGAGCGAGAGGGTGCCGAGCACGGTCTGACCTACCTCTATCGGATCATCGATCTCGATCGGCGCGGGCTGACCGTGGACGACCTACCGCGTCTGGTGGCCACGGCAGCCGATCTCGGATTTCGCGGCCTCAACATCACCCACCCGTGCAAGCAACGGGTTCTTCACTGCCTCGACGATCTCTCTGAGGATTCCGCGCGTCTGGGTGCCGTCAACACCGTTGTGTTCTCCGACGGGCGCGCGATCGGTCACAACACCGACTGGTCCGGGTTCGACCGAAATTTCGGACGTGGCTTACCGGGAGCCGATCTGAGTGATGTGGTGCAACTCGGAGCCGGGGGAGCAGGTGCCGCCGTCGCGTACGCAATGGCACGCCGGGGAGCCGCCAAGCTGACACTCGTCGATGCCGATCGTTCTCGGGCGCAGCAACTTCGAGACTCGCTGGCCTCGATGTTCCCCGAGTCCGAGATCTGCTCGACCGGCCTCGATCGGCTCGGCGACGTGCTGAGCACAGCGTCGGGGTTGGTGCACGCAACGCCGGTCGGAATGCTCGAGCATCCGGGATCTGCTGTGCCGCAAGAATTTCTGCGTCCGCAGATGTGGGTTTCGGAAGTCGTGTACAGGCCGGCCGAGACCGAATTGCTCATGCAGGCAGCGCGAGCGGGGTGCCGAACCCTGAGTGGCACCGGCATGGCCGTGTTCCAGGCAGCGGACGCCTTCGAGATATTCACCGGCCGAATTGCGAACGCAGATCGGATGATCGCGCACATGGGCACCCTCATCGACAGCGAAGATCGCGTCGCTGCCACCGGGGCCTCCGCATGACGGCCATTGCCACGTCGGTGGCCACTGTCTCGCTCAGCGGGTCTCTCGACGAGAAGATGCGCGCCATCGCCGAAGCCGGGTTCGACGGGTTCGAGGTGTTCGAGCCGGATCTGATCAGCTCACCGGACCTGCCTGCAGACATTGCGAAGAAGGCTGCAGATCTGGGACTGACCGTCGATCTCTATCAACCCTTCCGTGACGCCGACTCCGACGACCCGGACCAGTTCGCGCGCAACCTCGTTCGCGCCGAACGCAAATTCGACGTGATGGAACAGCTGGGATGCGACCTGCTGCTGGTCTGCTCGTCACCGTTGGCCGGCGCAGTGCGCGAGGACGACATGTTGATCGAACAGATGGCAACTCTCGCCGAGCGTGCACATCGCCGCGGACTGCGGCTGGCCTACGAAGCGCTCGCCTGGGGTAGCCACGTCGCCACCTACCGTCATGCCTGGGACATCGTCCGGCAGGTCGACCACCCAGCGCTCGGGACCTGTCTCGACAGCTTTCACATCCTCTCCCGCGGCGACGACCCATCCGGCATCCGCGAGATACCCGGCGAAAAGATCTTCTTCGTGCAATTGGCCGACGCCCCGCACCTGGTGATGGACGTCCTGCAGTGGAGTCGCCATCACCGATGCTTCCCCGGTCAGGGGAACTTCGATCTGGCAACCTTCGGAGCCGACGTCGTGGCCTCGGGCTACACGGGCCCGTGGTCGCTCGAGATCTTCAACGACGTCTTCCGGCATTCGGACACCGGCCGAACGGCGTCGGACGCACACCGTTCGCTGCTCCACCTGCAGGAGCAGGTCCGCAGCGTCGACACCGTCGTGCCGAATCCCGATCTGTTCTCCCTGCCTCCGCCCGGCCCGATCGAGAACATCGTGTCCCTACGTATCGCCGCGGGCCCTGCCAAGGCCGCCCAGTTGGGCACCACCTTGCGTCACCTCGGCTTCGACCTCACCGCCGCGCACAGCGAACACGGACTGTCGCTGTTCACCCAGGGCCCACTCGCCGTCGCGGTCGACACGACCGTCGACACCCTGTGGACGGCACCGGGCGTCCCCGCCCACCTGCCCGCACTGGCCCAGATCGGGGTCCGCAGCGAGCGGCCCGATCTGTGGTTGACCAGAGCCCGCGCTCTGGGGGTCCCCGCCGCGACGGTCACCATGCCGGGCGTGGCCGACGCGACCGACGCGGTGGTGCGGCTCGCCGTCACCGGTGCAACCTCGCTCGACCTACGCACCCGAGACAGCGCCGGTGCCTGGCAGTCCGCATTCGACCTCGCTCCCAGAGTGCCTGTGCCGCAGGTGAAGCCCTTGGTCTCGCACGTGGACCACATCGCCCTCGCGGTCCCGGCGGAAAGCTGGGACGGCGTGATGCTGTTGCTCCGCTCGGTGTTCGGCATGGTGCCCCGGGACGGTCAGGACGTCGTGGACGCGATCGGACTGGTGCGAAGCCAGGCCCTCACCCTGACGACCATGAACGGCACCATTCGCCTGTCGCTCAACATGGTTCCCGGTCGCCCGTCCGATGCCGACCCCCTGCCCGCCGCCCGCCGCGGAGGCGTCGGACATGTGGCGTTCGGATGCGAGGACATCTACGCCGCGGCCGAGGCAATGACCGAACGCGGTCTCACGCCGTTGCGCATCTCGCCCAACTACTATCGCGACCTGAACGCACGGTTCGGCCTCGGTCAGGACACCCTCGACGCGATGCAGCGGCTCGGCATCCTGTACGACGCCGACTCCGCAGGCGGCGAGTTCTTCCACTTCTTCACCGGCACCGTGGGCGACGACCTCTTCTTCGAGGTGGTGCAGCGGGTAGGCGGGTACGAAGGCTACGGGGAGACCAACTCGGCTGTGCGCCTGGCTGCGCAACTACAGCAGTGAGTAGCGATCAGGACAGTCGCTCGAACACCGCGGCCAGGCCCTGTCCGCCGCCGATGCACATCGTCTCGAGTCCGTAGCGGACTTCTCGGCGGTCCATTTCACGGAGCAGGGTGGCAAGGATTCGGGCACCGGTGGCCCCGACCGGGTGGCCGAGCGAGATGCCGGAACCGTGCGGATTCAACCGCGGGTCGTCCGACTCGATACCCCAGGACCGAGTCACGGCGAGCGCCTGGGCGGCGAAGGCTTCGTTGAGTTCGATGACGCCCATGTCGTCGAGAGTGAGCCCGAGGCGTCCGAGCGCTTTCTCGCTGGCGGGCACCGGGCCGATTCCCATCGTGCGCGGAGCGACTCCGGCAACGCCCCAGCTCGCGAGCCGCGCCAGTGGTCGAAGTCCCAGCGCCGCAGCCTTTTCGGGGGTGGTGACGATGGCGATCGCGGCGCCGTCGTTCTGCCCGCTGGCATTGCCCGCGGTGACCGTCGACTCGGGATCGATCGATGCACGGATTGCCTTCAGCTTCGCCAACGACTCCACGGTCGTGTCGGCCCGTGGATGCTCGTCGGTCGAGACCAGAACCGGTTCCGACTTACGCTGGGGGACGGACACACCCACGATCTCCTCGGCGAACACGCCGCTGTTCTGCGCGGCGACCGCCCGCCGATGCGACTGCACGGCCAGCGCGTCCTGATCGGCGCGGCTGATGGAGAACTCCTGGCGAAGATTCTCGGCGGTCTCGATCATGCCGCCGGGCACCGGAAAGTTCTTGCCACCCGCCGTCACTCGGGCCCGCGCAAGTCGGTCGGAGAGGGCGACCGCCTCGGCCTTGACGCCCCACCGCATGCCGGTCGCGTAGAACTCGGTCTGGCTCATACTTTCGACGCCGCCTGCCAGAACCAGGTCGTTGCCGCCGGACTGCACCTGCATGCACGCCTGCAGTACTGCTTGTAGGCCGGAGCCGCAGCGTCGGTCGATCTGCATGCCGGGCACATCGATGCCGAGATCGGCGTCGAGGGCGGCGATTCGACCGATGGCCGGTGCATCACCGTTAGGTGACGCCTGGCCCAGGATCACGTCGTCGATGTCCGCTCCGGAGATGCCCGTTCGCGCAACGAGTTCGGTGATGACCGTGGCAGCCAGGGCCTGGGCGGAAATGTCACGGAACTGGCCACCGAAACGGCCGACGGGGGTACGCAGGGGTTCGCAGATCACGGCTTCAGGCATGGGTGTTTCCTCGCTTGTCGTTGGCTCCGGTACTTACCCGGAGCAGATCGGTCTCGATGGCGCGGGTGGCGTCGAGCAAGGCCGGGAGTAGTTCGGCGCGCACGGCGTCCGCAGAATGACGTGCAGCTTGGGTCGAGACGTTGGCTGCGGCGACAACCACGCCGGCGCTGTCGCGGATGGGTGCGGCGATCGAACGCAGTCCCTCTTCGAGTTCTTGGTCCACCAGGCAGAAGCCGTCGACCCGCACTCGTTCGAGTTCCCGCGCGAGCGAGGCCGCGGTCGTGATGGTCTTGCCCGTCAACGGCGTCAACCGCACTCGCTCCAGGTACGCATCCAGCTCGTCCTCGGGAAGACCGGCCAACAGCACCCGGCCCATCGAGGTCGCGAACGCCGGAAATCTGGTGCCGATGTTGATGCCGACGGTCATGATGCGGCTGACCGGAACCCGGGCGACGTACACCACATCGTCACCGTCGAGTATCGACACCGAGGACGATTCACGCACTCGTTCGGCGAGCGCCTCGAGATGGGGGCCCGAGACCTCGGGGAGCGAGAGACTCGACAGATAGCTGTACCCCAATTCGAGTACGCGCGGGGTGAGCCAGAACATCGAGCCGTCGGTACGCACGTATCCGAGTTCGACGAGCGTGAGCAGAAACCGTCGGGCGGTGGCGCGGGTCAGGTCGGTCGCTCGGGCCACGTCGGCCAGCGTTCGACGCGGATGCTCACCGTCGAAGGCTCTGATCACTGCCAAGCCGCGTCCGAGAGACTGGACGTAATCCGAGGACGGCGGTGTGTCCGCGGCACTCACGAGGTTTCGCTCTCGGTGATGGCGGCCTGAGCCAATGCGAAAGCGTTGTTGCTGTTCGGTACTCCCGCGTAGACCGCGGTGTGCAAGAACACCTCGGCGAGTTCGTCGGGTGCGATACCGGCACGCAACGCCGCTCGGATGTGCATGTCGAGTTCGTGGTGGTTACCCAGGGCCGTCAGAACGGCCAGAGTCAGCAGTCGGCGGGTGTGGTGGTCGAGTCCGGGACGAGCCCAGACGTCGCCCCATGCGGTTCGGGTGATGAAATCCTGGAACGGGGCCGTGAATTCGGTTCTCGATGCGATGCTGCGGTCGACGTGGGCGTCACCGAGCACACTGCGCCGTACTGCCATTCCGGTGTCGTGCGCCGCGGACCGTCCGGCGGAGTACGCATTCGCTCCGACGTGAGCGGCAATGGCCGCCGTGACGCGGCCTGCCTGTTCGACGTTCGCCAGATGTGCGGCCGGGTCGAGTGTCAGGAGCGTCGATCCTGCAACGCCGTCGGCGATGAAGCGCAGATCGTCCGGAGTGGTCGACGGATCCTGTCGGCCCGCGATCACGAGGGTGGGAGCGGCGATCCTGGCGAGGTCCGCGCGAGAATCCCACTCGGACAACGCCTCACAGCATGCCGCGTACCCCTCGTCGGAGGTCTCGGCGATCATGCGTCGACACCGTGCGACGAGATCGGTGTCGCGGGCGGCGAGTTCGGGCGTGAACCACCGTGCGAGTACAGCGTCCGCGAGTGCTGCTGTCCCCGAGGCGCGGACGGTCGCGGCACGGTCGATCCACTGAGCGGCTTCACCGAACTTGGCGGACGTGCACAGCAGAGACAGAGTGCGCACCCGCTCGGGGCGATGAATCGCAATCCATTGAGCGACGGCACCGCCGAGGGAGAGTCCGACCACGTGGACGCGTTCCAGAGCGAGTGAATCCAGCAGTGCAAGAACGTCACCGGCGAGATCGGCCACGGAATAGGGGCCGGGCGGTACCGGTGATCGACCATGTCCCCGTAGATCGACCGTCAACACGTGGACAGAAGCCGACAGTGCGCCCACCTGCGGGTCCCACATCGATCGGTCCGAGCCGAGCGAGCCGATCAGCACGACGGTATCCGCATCGGGGTGCGGCCCCTCGGTGCGGTGGTGAGCCAGAGTGACTGTCATCAGATGTCCTTCGAGTCCGTGGGGCGTTCGGTGTCCGGTGCACACGCAGCGAGGATGACGTCGACCAAGTCGGGTGCGTGACCCACATAGCCTGCTGGATTCAACATCTCGCGCACCGCCGCCGGCGTCAGGAAGGCGGTGATGGCGGGATCCGTGTCCAGTGGCGCACCTGCTGCGCATCGGTCGGTGACGATGTCGCGGGCGCGCTCGGTGTGCGGTGCCAGCGCGGCCGTGACCCGTTCGGCGAGTGGTGCACCACCCGTCGCTTCGAGGTTGCGCGCCATGGCATCTGGATGCACATGCAGACCCGTGAGGCTCGTCGCAATACGATGCGCACCGCCGCCGGTGAGTCGTAGCAGATCGGTGACGGTCTCCCATTCGGCGTGCCACGGGCCAGCGGCGCGCTGCTGCTCGTGGTCCATATTCGCCAGCACTGTCGCAACGGCTCCCGGCACCCGGCGGGCCGCAGCCCGCGCGGTGATGGCGGCGATAGGGTTGCGCTTGTGTGGCATCGCCGACGAACCCCCCGGCGCGTTCTCGGACACCTCGGCCAGTTCGGTGGCGGACATCGACACGATGTCCCCGGCGATCTTCGCAGTGGAGCCCGCGGCAATACCCAACGCGCACGCCAGATCTGCGACGGTGACGCGGTCGGTGTGCCAGGGCGCAGTCTGTGGTGCCAGATCCAGTGCTTCCGCGAGCGCGGCGGCAATGGCCGGACCGTGCGGATGTACGGCGGCCATCGTTCCGGCGGCACCTCCGTATTGCACACAGCACGACCGCCGAACCGCCGCGAGACGGTGACGCGAACGATGCAGCGCCCCAGCCCAATTGGCGGCCACCAGCCCGAAAGTAGTAGGTAGCGCCTGCTGGCCGAGGGTGCGCGCGGCCATAGGAGTGGTTCGGTGCGCCAGCGCCAGGCCTCGCGCCGCGGTATGTGCATCACCGACCGACGCCTCGACGACCGTGAGTGCGTCACGTGCGACGAGCATGGACGCGGTGTCCATGATGTCCTGGCTGGTCGCCCCGGGGTGCACTGCAGCAGCAGGAACTCCGCTCGCGGACACCGCGTTTCGCAGTACTTTCACCAGTGGTATCACCGGATTCCCACCGGCCGCTGCAGCCGCTCCGAGTGCTGTGATGTCCAGAGATTCACCCAGCTCTGCCGCGACCGCGGTGATGATGTCCGCATGCTTCGCGTCGACCACGCCGACAGAGGCAGCGGCCCGGGAGAGGGCTGCCTCGACGTCGAACATCGCCCGAACCCAGCCTCGGTCGCCGACGATCGGTGCGATGATCTCGCTGCCGAATGTCGGATCGAACAGTGCCCCTCTATCGGAAGCCATGGTCCTCTTTCACCGCATCGTCGATCAGTTCGGGAGCGTGCATCACAGCGCGAAGAACGGGGTCTCGTCTCCGTCCGGATCGGTGTTCTGTAACACGATATCGAGGTGGTAGCCGCCGTCCACTGTGGTGGCGACGAGTCGGGCTCGCTTGTCGGCGGGCAAGGCGGACAGCACCGGATCGATTTCGTTGGCCTCGGCCTCGTCCGGGAAGTACATCCGCGTGACGACCCGCTCGAGCATTCCGCGGGCGAAGATTCCGACGTCGATGTGGGGTGCTTCGACGAGGTCGTTCTCGGCGGGCAACGGCCCCGGTTTGATGGTCGTGATCGTCATCGTTCCCCGTGCATCGGCAAATGCTCGACCGAAGCCGCGGAAACCTGCGACACGTGGTGCCACGGCACCCCGTGGATCGTCCGGATGGTCGAAGCGTCCGTCGGAGTCGGCCTGCCAGGTCTCGATCATCGCGTCGGACACCGGTTGACGAGCCCCGTCCACGAGGGTGAACGTCAGGATGATCGCCTCGGCGGTGCCGGGAGGTACCACGTCCTGTCCGTCCGGCCACAGCAGACCGATGTGGACGTACGGCCCGACCGTCTGAGAAGGCGTCTGACCGAACGGTGCGGTGGTGAAATCGGCACCGGTCACCACCGGGTACCGGGGAGCGAACTCGGGGTCAGTCATCGTGGTCGTCCTCCTCGAACGGGGTGGCGTTGCGTCCGCGCAGAACGATGTCGAACCTGAACCCGAGAGCCCAGTTCGGTTGTGTTGCTTCGTAATCGAAGGTGCTGATCATGCGAGCACGCGCGTCTTCGGGGGCTGCGTTGTAGATGGGATCCTGGAAGAACATGGGGTCGTCGGGGAAGTACATCTGCGTCACCAACCGTTGGGTGAATGCGTGACCGAACAGGGAGAAGTGAATGTGGGCAGGCCGCCATGCGTTGTGGTGGTTGCCCCAGGGGTACGCGCCCGGTTTGATCGTGGTGAACCGGTATCGGCCGTCGGCATCGGTGAGTACTCGGCCCACGCCGTCGAAATGTGGGTCGAGAGGTGCAGGCCAGCGATCACCCGAGTGTCGGTAACGCCCGCCCGCGTTGGCCTGCCAGACCTCGACGAGGGTGTTCGGGATCGCTCTGCCGTCGCTGTCGAGCACTCGTCCGTGCACGATGATGCGTTGACCCTGAGCTTCACCACCTCGCGCGAGCGTCAGGTCGGCGTCGGAGTCGGTGACCCGTCCCTCGCCCAGAACCGGACCGGTGATCTCGGTCAGTCGTTGGGGGAGAAGCGTCAACGGCTGCGCCGGATGCCGCAGGGCAGTGGTCCGGTACTCGGCGAAGTCGCGTGGTGCATGGACACCCGTCTGGTCCCGGTACTCGGGCGGGAGATGAAGCATCGACAGCTCCTGACGATCGTGGTGATCAAGCGCACTCGCCACCGTATACAGGTGTTCGCATGGTGGCAACCTGTTCACATAACGCACATTGTCGGGTACCGTCGCTGCCATGTTGGACAAAGTCGTGGCCAGTGCCACAGAAGCGGTAGCGGACATCCCCGACGGGTCGTCGATCGCCGTGGGCGGGTTCGGGTTGGTGGGAGTGCCGGAGATCCTGATCGCCGCGGTGCTCGAGCAGGGAGCGACCGACCTCGAAACCATCAGCAACAACTGCGGGACCGACGGCTTCGGTCTGGGAGTGCTGCTGGCGCAGCACCGCATTCGGCGCACGATCAGCTCGTACGTGGGATCCAACAAGGAATTCGCACGGCAGTACCTCGGCGGCGAACTGGAGGTGGAGCTGACCCCGCAGGGCACCCTCGCCGAGCGGCTGCGAGCCGGTGGTGCCGGTATTCCGGCGTTCTTCACCCCCGCGGGTGTCGGGACGCAGGTGGCCGACGGCGGTTTGCCGCTGCGCTACGACGGCAGCGGCGGCATCGCCGTGGCGAGTCCGCCGAAGGAGACCCGGGAATTCGACGGGGTCACCTATGTGATGGAGCGCGGCATCGTCGCGGACTACGCCTTGGTCCACGCCTGGAAGGGCGACAGGCACGGAAACCTGGTGTTCCATGCCAGCGCACGGAACTTCAATCCACCCGCCGCCGCGTCGGGTCGGATCACCGTGGCGCAGGTCGAGCACCTGGTCGAGCCGGGGGAGATCGGTCCGGACGAGGTGCACACCCCGGGCATCCATGTGCAGCGGGTCGTGCATGTCGGCCCGGTCGAGGTCGGCATCGAGCAGAGGACGGTACGAGCATGAGCGAGAAGATGTCCCGCGAACAGATGGCCGCCCGGGTGGCGCAGGAGCTCGGCGACGGGCAGTACGTCAACCTCGGAATCGGCATGCCGACCCTGGTGCCCAACTACATTCCGACCGACGTCTCGGTGATTCTGCATTCCGAGAACGGCGTGCTCGGCGTCGGCCCCTATCCCACCGAGGACGAACTCGATCCCGAGATCATCAACGCGGGCAAGGAAACCATCACGGTGCTTCCCGGCTCGTCCTACTTCGACTCGTCGCAGTCGTTCGGAATGATCCGCGGCGGCCAGGTCGACGTCGCCGTGCTGGGTGCTATGCAGGTCAGCGCCACCGGCGACCTCGCGAACTGGATGATCCCCGGGCACATGGTCAAGGGGATGGGTGGTGCCATGGATCTGGTGCACGGTGCCCGTCGCGTGATCGTCATGATGGAGCACGTCTCCCGGAAGGGTGAACCGAAGATTCTGCAGTCCTGCACTCTGCCGCTGACCGGAAAGGGCTGCGTGCACAGGATCATCTCGGACATGGCGGTTCTGGACGTCACCGACGACGGACTGCGCCTCGTCGAGACCGCGCCGGGAATCTCGGTGGACGAGGTGAGGAACGCCACCGCAGCCGAGCTACTCGTCGATGTTGCTAGGGAGTGGAGCCTGCGGAACGACTCAGGAGATACCGTCTGACACAAGGACGCGGTCGGCGCGGGAGTAGATGTTCATCGACCGGCCGCGGAGAAAGCCGATCACCGTCAGTCCTGATTCGGTCGCGAGATCGACCGCGAGAGACGACGGTGCGGACACCGCAGCAAGTACGGGGATCCCGGCCATCACCGCTTTCTGCGCCAGCTCGAACGAGGCGCGGCCACTGACCATCAATATCGTGCCGCGCAGCGGAACTCGATCGTGCTCGGTGGCCCAGCCGACGACCTTGTCCACCGCATTGTGGCGTCCGACGTCCTCGCGGAGGACGAGCATGTCGCCGTCCGCAGTGAACAGCGCCGCAGCGTGCAAGCCGCCCGTGGTGTCGAAGACCTTCTGCGCTGCGCGCAGGGTGTCCGGTAGCCCGGCAAGGGTATCGGACGTCACAACGACGTCGTCGTCAGCAGGAGAATGCTTGGTGCGCAACCGAATTGCGTCGAGTGACCCCTTGCCGCAGACCCCGCACGACGAGGTCGTGTAGAAATTGCGTTCCACCCCGGTCTCGGGGGCTGCCACGCCCGGTGCCAGCGTGACGTCCAGGACGTTGTAGGTGTTCGCGCCCTCGTCGTCGACGCCGTCGCAGTACCGTGCCGCAGCGATATCGGCACGCGATGCAATGACGCCCTCGGTCAGCAGAAAACCGTGGGCCAGTTCGACGTCGTGTCCCGGCGTACGCATCGTGACGGCAAGGGCTCTGCCGTCGACGCGCAGTTCCATCGGTTCCTCCACCACCAAGGTGTCGGGACGGTCGACTCGGTGTTCGCCGCGTATTCGGACGACGGGTCTGCGAGCGGTGATCCGGCCCATCAGTGCCGACTCGATACGCGGCGACGTCGAAAGCTCATACCTCGATTGTGGACCCTCGTGTCATCGGTCCGACGACTCGGTTGCCATTGCCCGCACGAGCGACACCAATCGCGGGTGTTCGGCGAGGTCGTCGACCAGCACTGCCGAGCCGTCGGAGTCGGCGAGCGGGACCTTCCAGTTGCCGTACTGGGTCTCGTCCGTACCCGGTTGGTTCTGAATGCGATGTTCACCGACCGCGTCGACGAGAGCGACGCCGATCAGCAGTGACGGGCTGCGCTGGACCAGCCGGTGCAACGCCTCGACGGTCTCGTGGTTGTCGGCATCGGCAGCGAGTAATCCACGGGTGCGGGCCAGGTCCAGGACCGCCTCTCGCGCACGGGAATCCACTTCCTTTTCGGCATCGATGTCGCGCTCGAGCAGGCCGAGTCGAGATCGCAGTTCGATGTGCTCGCCCTCGAGGTATCCGGCTGTCGGAGGCAGGTCGTGCGTCGTCACCGACGTCAGGCACAGAGTCCGGTAGTCCTCGGGCGGGATGGGCCCGGAATCATCGGCCTCGAACCACAGGATGGAGGTGCCGAAGATTCCGCGCTCGGTGAGGTATTCCTGCACCATCGGCTCGAACACCCCGAGGTCCTCGCCGACCACTACCGCGCCCGCGCGCTCGGCTTCGAGGGCGAGGATGCCGATCAGCGCCTCGTGGTCGTATTCGACATACGTTCCGCCGCCGGCGTTCTCGGCCTCCTGCGGAATCCACCACAACCGGAACAGGCCCAGGATGTGGTCGACGCGGATGCCCCCGGCGTGACGCAGAATCGTGCGCAGCATGTCTCGGTACGGGACGTAGGCCATCTCGCGCAGTCGATCCGGATCCCATGGCGGTTGATTCCAGTTCTGGCCCTGCTGGTTGAAGTTGTCCGGCGGCGCTCCCACGGTGACTCCGGACACCAGTACGTCGCCGAGCGTCCACGCATCGGCGCCGCCGCGGGCGACTCCCACCGCGAGGTCGTGCATGACGCCGATATCCATCCCGGCGTCGAGCGCGGCCCGCTGGGCAGCGGCCAGTTGCTCGTCACAGATCCACTGCAGCCACATGTGAAAGTC
This sequence comes from Rhodococcus sp. 05-2256-B1, assembly GCF_002258465.1. Taxonomy (NCBI): domain Bacteria; kingdom Bacillati; phylum Actinomycetota; class Actinomycetes; order Mycobacteriales; family Nocardiaceae; genus Rhodococcus; species Rhodococcus sp. 05-2256-B1. Next base: position 198,132 of record NZ_NOZA01000015.1, read on the forward strand.
GATGCGCCCGGCCAGCTTTGCGCGTTGTTCGAGGACGAAATCGGTGCGTGGGTGCGCTGCGCGATCGGTCCATGCGGGATCGTTCGGGCCGAACTTCTCCGCCAGCGCGCTCCACACCGCAAAATCCCGGAGCCCGGTGCCCTCACGTTCGACGAACGCCCGGAACGCGGACTCGCGGGCCGGACTGCGCTCGACCTTGTGGACGCGTTCGAGGGCGCGGAGCTTGGCCTTGAACGTCGCGTCCCGGTTCAGCTTCTTGGTGCGAACGTTCGCCTTGTCGAATCGAGCCGCGGCATCCTGGATCTTGCCGAACTGCTTGGGCGAGAGCAGCGCCGTCTCCCGAATGTTCTCGACACGGATGTACAGCGGATTGAAGAAGCGTCGCGTGGTCGGTAGATACGGAGAGGCCTCCACGGGCGTCGTCGGCCGGTCGGCGTGCAGCGGATTGACCAGCAGATAGTCGAATCCATGCACGCGGCCGGCGATGTCGACCATGTCCTCCAGGTCGGCGAGATCACCGATGCCCCACGAACGCGTCGAGCGCACCGAATACAGCTGTGCCAGCAGACCGGTACGTTGCCTGTCGGCAAGTTCGGCATTGGGCGACAACGACTTCGGTGTGACCACGACGACCGTGTCCGAGGTTCGGACGGTGTTGTCCTCACCGATCGTCGTCGCTGTGAGGCTGTGCCATCCCAGCGGGGCATCGCCGGGCACCACGAACGTGGCACGTCCGATCAGCCGTCCGTCCACCTCGCGCGGATCGACCCAGACGTCGGCCTGCGGTACCTCGATGGCGTCGCCGTCCTCGGACACCATCGACACTTCCACCGGATTGCCGTGTGGCACATGCACCCACACCGTCGCCTCGGTGCCCTGGGTCGTGACGACCACAGGAGGAAGCAGGCGACGCCACGGTGCGTTCTCGATGTCCTCCAGTGCCCGATCGACATCCTCGGTGGTCTCGGTTGCGTAACCGCGTGCGGCCAATACCTGCCGCAGGGTCGCGTCGCTCACGTCGTGCTCGGTGTCGTCCCAGCCTCGGTACGACGTCGACGTACCGAGCCGCTGGGCGAGAGTCCGTAGGGCCTGCGAGTAATCCTCATCCGAATGTGCCACGGTGTCGATCGTGCCAGTTCGACGGGCGCACGTCACCCGCACCGGTCGGCCGTTCACCGCAGGTTCGTTCCGCGGTGTGTTCGGGGGGCGACACTCGTGTACTGCGAGGGTTGAAAGCTTCCCCGCTGGGTAGTCTTGCTCGGCACACGAGAAACGAACTGCTTGGCGACGATGGGAAGTGCGGATGGCTGGGGTCAGCAAGATCGAAGAACTGGAGCGAGGTTCCGGTGCACCGGTCGAGCTGAGGGTGCGCGCCGAAGCCGACCAATTGCCGGTTGTGCGGGCCGTCGCGGAGACTCTCGTGGTGCTCAGTGACTTCACTCTCGACGACATCGCCGACGTGAAACTCGTCGTAGACGAGGTGTGCTCCCAGCTCATCAAAGGTTCGGTCGCCGACGCGGAACTCTCGTGCAGGTTCTCCGTCAACGATGCCGGGATCCGAATCGTCGTGACGTCCACGCTGACTCCGACGTCGGTCCCGAAGCAGGACAGCTTCGGTTGGCACGTATTGCAAACTCTCGCAGACTCCATCGAACTCCGCGCCGACGACGCGATCGACGACGTTGCCGGCCGCACCGTCGCGATCGACGTGGTCAAGCGGAGGAGCAAGGTCTAGTGCCGGTGCCGCAGGAACGAAGCACACGGCGAGAGTCCGACGATTACAGCGACGTGGTCGCGCTGATCCAGCAGATGCAGGCGCTGGACGAGAATTCACCGCAGCGTTCCGTGCTGCGTGACCGCATCATCACGCGCTGCCTTCCCCTTGCCGAACACATCGCGCGCCGATTCGGTGGGCGCGGTGAAGCGCACGAGGACCTCTTGCAGGTGTCCAGGCTGGGTCTGGTCAATGCAGTCGACCGGTTCGACATCGAGCGTGGGTCGGATTTCGTCTCGTTCGCCGTCCCCACCATCATGGGCGAAGCACGTCGCTACTTCCGCGACGCCGGCTGGTCGGTACGGGTACCGCGACGCATGAAAGAGCTGAACTCGATGATCTCGCAGGCGGTGGGATCGTTGTCGCAGAAGCTCGGTCGCGCCCCGACCGCGAGCGAAATCGCCGCCGAACTCGGGATCGACGTCAAGGAAGCATCGCAGGCACTGCTTGCCCGCAGCGCGTATCAGACCGTGTCGGTCGATTCGGTGGTGAGCGAGGATCGCCTCCCGCTGATGGACACGCTCGGTGCCGACGACCCGGAACTCGAGAAGATGGAAAGCTACCTCGCTGTGCGGCCCGCACTGGAGAAGCTGCCCGAGCGCGAGCGTCGCATCGTGGTGCTCCGGTTCTTCGGGTCCATGACTCAGACGCAGATCGCCGAAAAGGTCGGAATTTCGCAGATGCACGTGTCGCGCATTCTGGCGCGCACGCTCGCTCAGTTGCGTGAGGATCTCGGCGAGGACTGAACCGGACACAGCCGACGCGGAACGATCTGTTGCCACTACTGTCGTTCGCATGAGTGTCTACGACAACATCGACGAGTACATCGCGGCCCGACGTGTCACGGGGTTGGCGGTGGATCGCAGTGGTTCTCGTGCGGTCGTTGTCGTTGCTGCTCTGAGTGATTCGCGCACCGAGTACCGAACGTCGCTGTGGGAGATCGACGTGGACGGACGGTCTCCGGCGCGGCGAATCACCCACGGCGAGCTGGGCGAGAGCGCGCCGGTGTTCACCGCGTCCGGGAATCTGATGTTCTCGCGCCGCTCCAGCGAGGATGATCCGGCACAGTTGTGGATACTGCCCGCCGCCGGCGGGGAGGCCCACGTGGTCGAGACCCGGTCGGCGGGAATCGGTGACGTGCGAGCGGCTCGGTCCGTCGATCGGTTCGCCGGCTTCTCGCCGGTGTTCGGCTCGTCCACGACAGACGAGGACGACGACGGCCTGCGTACCGAGCGCAAGACGAACAAGGTGGATGCAATTCTGCACACCGGTGTGCCGGTGCGTTTCTGGGATCACGATCTCGGTCCCGCAACCCCGCATCTGTTCGCAGGCGAGACGGAAACCGACCTCGAGTCGGCACCACTGCGTGATCTGACGCGTGACGCGGCAGGCGCTCTGCAGGAAGCGGCCTTCGACATCAGCGCCGACGGCACTTTCGTCGTCTCCACGTGGTCGGTGCCCGGCCCGCTGGCAACCGTCCGCACGATACTGGTGCGCATCGACACCGGGACCGGAGAACGGACCACGATCGTCGACGACGCGGATGCCGATCTGGGTGCACCGGCCATCTCGCCCGACGGCCGTGCCGTCGCGTTCGTCCGTGAATCGATCTCGACTCCCGAACAAGCGCCACGAATGACGTTGCAGCAGTACGAGTTCGGTACGGACTCCGTCACCGATCTCGCTCCGGGCTGGGATCGATGGCCGATCGGTCCGGTCTGGCTGCCGGACGGGTCCGGCGTGTTGGTCACCGCGGACGACGACGGCCGGTCGCCGATCTTCGTGATCGAGGCGGGTGCGGAGCCGCGTCGTCTGACGCATACCGACGACGCGTACACCCACATCCATGTGTCGTCGGACGGAAAGCGCGTAGTCGCTGTGGCCGCCTCGTATCTGGCCGCCCCGCACCCGGTCTCGATCGACCTGTCCGACGGCACCGTGGTCGACCTCGACGCCGGAATCGACAACGGCCCGCTGCCCGGCACGTTGACCGAGATCGAGACCGCCGTCGAGGACGGCAGTCGAGTCCGAGGATGGCTGGCGTTGCCGCACGGTGTGTCGGACGATTCGCCCGCGCCGCTGCTGCTGTGGGTGCACGGCGGCCCACTGGGTTCGTGGAACACGTGGTCCTGGCGGTGGAATCCATGGCTGATGGTGGCGCGAGGGTACGCGGTGCTGCTCCCGGATCCGGCGTTGTCCACGGGCTACGGCCAGAATTTCGTGCAGCGTGGTTGGGGCGCGTGGGGCAGTGCCCCGTTCACCGATCTGATGGCGTTGACCGATGTGGCGGTTGCCCGAACCGATATCGACGACACGCGCACCGCCGCAATGGGTGGCTCGTTCGGCGGGTACATGGCCAACTGGATCGCCGGGCACACCGACCGATTCGACGCCATCGTCACCCACGCCAGTCTGTGGGCACTCGATCAGTTCGGACCGACGACCGACGCACCGTGGTACTGGGCGCGGGAGATGTCCCCCGAGATGGCGGTGGAGAACTCTCCGCACCTGTTCGTCGCGGACATCTCGACGCCGATGCTGGTCATCCACGGTGACAAGGACTATCGCGTGCCGATCGGCGAGGGCCTACGGTTGTGGTACGAACTGCTCAGCGAATCGGGACTGCCCGCCGACGACGACGGTCAGACCGAGCACCGATTCCTTTACTTCCCCGGCGAGAACCACTGGATTCTGACGCCTCAACACGCCAAGGTCTGGTACGAGGTGGTACTGGCATTTCTGGCGGGGCATGTCCTGGGCGAGAGCGCGTCGATGCCGCGAATACTGGGCCACTAGAATCGACCGGTGACCAGTTCAGCGCCAGAGACCCCAGACAACCCAGCCGACCGTTTGCCCAAGAGCTGGGACCCCAGCGAGGTAGAGGCCGAGCTGTACCGGGGTTGGGTGGATGCCGGTTATTTCGAGGCCGATGCCACCAGCGACAAGCCGCCGTACTCCATCGTGCTGCCGCCGCCCAACGTCACGGGCAGCCTGCACATGGGCCACGCCCTCGACCACACGTTGATGGACGCGCTGAGTCGGCGCAAGCGCATGCTCGGGTACGAGGTGCTGTGGCTCCCGGGAATGGACCACGCGGGCATCGCCACGCAGTCGGTGGTGGAGAAGCAGCTCGCCGCCGACGGAAAGACCAAGGAAGAGTTCGGTCGCGAACTGTTCATCGACAAGGTGTGGGACTGGAAGCGCGAGTCGGGCGGCACGATCGGCGGCCAGATGCGTCGTATCGGCGACGGTGTCGACTGGAGCCGTGAGCGATTCACCATGGACGACGGCCTGTCCGAGGCCGTGCAGACCATGTTCAAGCGCATGTTCGACGACGGTCTGATCTACCGCGCCGAGCGGCTGGTCAACTGGTCGCCGGTGTTGCAGACGGCAATCTCCGACATCGAGGTGAAGTTCGAGGACGTCGAGGGTGAACTCGTCTCGCTTCGATACGGGTCGCTGGACGACTCCGAACCGCACGTCATCGTGGCCACCACTCGAGTGGAGACGATGCTCGGCGACACTGCTGTGGCGGTGCACCCCGACGACGAGCGCTACCGGGCTCTGGTGGGCACCACCCTCGAGCATCCGTTCACCGGACGACGAATACCGATCATCGCCGACGACTACGTCGATCCCGAATTCGGCACCGGCGCAGTGAAAATCACTCCGGCGCACGACCCCAACGACTTCGAGATGGGCGTTCGGCACTCACTGCCGATGCCGTCGATCATGGACAAGGCCGGCCGCATCGCCGATACCGGAACGCAGTTCGACGGGATGGACCGATTCGAGGCGCGTGTCAAGGTCCGTGAGGCCCTGGCCGAGCAAGGCCGAGTGGTCGCCGAGAAGCGCCCGTACCTGCACAGCGTCGGACACTCCGAGCGCAGCGGTGAGCCGATCGAGCCGCGTCTGTCGCTGCAGTGGTGGGTCAAGGTCGACACCCTGGCCAAGGCGGCTGGTGACGCAGTTCGTAACGGCGACACCGTCATTCATCCCAAGAGTCAAGAGCCGCGCTGGTTCGCCTGGGTCGACAACATGCACGATTGGTGCATCTCGCGTCAGCTGTGGTGGGGCCACCGAATTCCGATCTGGTACGGCCCCGACGGCGAGACGGTGTGCCTGGGACCGGGGGAGACCCCACCCGAGGGGTGGGAGCAGGACCCCGACGTCCTCGACACCTGGTTCTCTTCCGGCCTGTGGCCCTTCTCGACGATGGGCTGGCCGGAGGCCACTCCCGAACTGGAGAAGTTCTATCCGACCGGCGTACTCGTCACCGGCTACGACATTCTGTTCTTCTGGGTCGCCCGGATGATGATGTTCGGCACCTACGTCGGAGCCGACGACGCCATCACCGCAGGAAAGCAGGGCCCACAGGTTCCGTTCCGAGATGTCTTCCTGCACGGACTGATTCGCGATCAGTTCGGTAAGAAGATGTCCAAGTCTCGGGGCAACGGTATCGATCCGCTCGACTGGGTCGACCGCTTCGGTGCGGATGCACTGCGGTTCACGCTGGCCCGCGGTGCCAACCCGGGTGCCGACATGTCCGTCGGCGAGGACCATGCGCAATCCTCGCGCAACTTCGCCAACAAACTGTTCAACGCCACCAAGTTCGCCCTGATGAACGGCGCAGCGCCGGCCGAGCTGCCGTCGCGCGCCGCACTCACCGACGCCGACCGTTGGATCCTCGACCGACTCGATCAGGTTCGAGCAGAGGTGGATTCGGCGTTCGATCGCTACGAGTTCAGCAAGGCGTGCGAGGCGCTCTACCACTTCACGTGGGACGAGGTCTGCGACTGGTACCTCGAAATTGCGAAGGTGCAGTTCGCCGACGAGAGCATCGCCGAATCCACCCGTGGAGTCCTGGGCAACGTTCTCGACGCGGTGCTGCGCCTGCTGCACCCGGTCGTCCCGTTCGTGACCGAGACCCTGTGGAAGGTGCTGACCGGGGGAGAGTCCCTGGTGGTCGCCACGTGGCCGACCCCTGCCGCCGATCCGGTCGATCCTGTTGCTGCGCAACGTATCGAGGACATGCAGCGCCTCATCACTGAAATTCGTCGGTTCCGCAGCGATCAGGGGCTCAAGCCCTCGCAGAAGGTCGCCGCTCGCATCGTGGGAGTGGGCGACGCCGACCTGGAGGGCCAGATCTCGGCAGTGACCTCGCTGGCCCGGTTGACCGAGCCGGGTGCGGACTTCGCGGCGACGGCATCGGTGGAGGTGCGTACGAGCAAGGCCACCGTCGTCGTCGAGCTCGACACCTCGGGCACGGTCGATCTGGTCGCCGAACGCGCGCGACTGGTGAAGGATCTCGCCGCTGCGGAGAAGGAGTTGGCCCAGACGACCGGCAAACTGGGCAACGAGGCATTTCTGGCCAAAGCCCCGGATGCGGTGGTGGACAAGATCAGAACTCGTCAGACGATCGCTCGCGAAGAGATCGCGCGCATCGGCGCGCGCCTCGAATCGATGGGAAGCTAAGTGACCGAGCCGGACGACGCCCTGCCGTCACCACCACCGACCCCGGTCGACCTGGCCGAGCTCGCACTCGTCGAGGCCGAGCTCGACAAGCGTTGGCCCGAAACGAAGATCGAGCCGTCTACCGCCCGAATCTCGGCGCTGATGGACCTGCTCGGTTCTCCGCAGAAGGCGTATCCGTCGATCCACGTGGCCGGAACCAACGGCAAGACGTCCGTCACCCGCATGATCGATGCGTTGCTGACCGCTTTCCATCGGCGTACCGGCCGCACCACCAGCCCGCATCTGCAGATGGCCACCGAGCGGATCAGTATCGACGGCCGTCCGGTGTCCCCGCGCACCTACGTGGACACCTACAACGAGATCGCACCGTTCGTCGAGATGATCGATGCACAGTCCGAGGCCGCCGGTGGACCGCGGATGAGCAAGTTCGAGGTCGTCACCGCCATGGCGTTCGCGGCCTTCGCCGAGGCACCGGTCGAGGTCGCCGTCATCGAAACCGGGCTGGGCGGCCGCTGGGACGCGACCAACGTGGTCGACGGTGAGATCGCCGTCATCACCCCGATCGGTCTCGACCACGTCGAATTCCTCGGGGACGATCTGTCCACGATCGCGGGGGAGAAGGCCGGCATCATCAAGAAGGCACCGGAACTACTCGTGCCACGGGACACGGTGGCCATCCTCGCCAAGCAGGAGCCCGAGGTGTCCGAGGTCCTGCTTCGTGCGGCGGTGCAGGCAGACGCTGCCGTGGCACGGGCCGGATCGGAGTTCACCGTTCTCGGTCGGCAGATAGCCGTGGGCGGACAACAGCTGGAGTTGCAGGGGCTGGGCGGTGTCTACACCGACATCTTCCTGCCGTTGCACGGAGAGCACCAGGCGCACAACGCCTCTCTCGCTCTCGCAGCAGTCGAGGCATTCTTCGGGGCGGGCCCGGACCGTCAACTCGACCAGGACACCGTGCGCGAAGCCTTTGCGACCGTGGTCAATCCCGGTCGTCTCGAGCGAGTACGCAACGCGCCCACGGTGTTTCTCGATGCCGCGCACAACCCGCACGGGGCCGCTGCACTGGCGGCCGCCCTGACCGACGAATTCGACTTCCGCAAACTCGTCGGAGTCGTCAGTGTCATGGCGGACAAGGACGTCGGCGCGATCCTCGAAGCATTGGAACCGGTGTTCGACGACATCGTCGTCACCCACAACGGGTCCGGTCGAGCGATGGATGTCGACGCGTTGGCCGACATAGCCGTGGCCAAGTTCGGCGACGAGCGGGTCGTGGTGGCGTCGACGCTGCCCGATGCGCTCGAAACGGCGATCGGGTTGGCCGAAGAAGTGGCCGAGCCCGGCGAAGCCGTGTCCGGTGCCGGGGTCGTCGTCACCGGCTCGGTGGTGACCGTGGGCGCAGCGCGCACGTTGTTCGGAAAGGATCCCGCGTGAGCGAAGCAGAGTTTCGACCACCGACAACCGACCCGTGGAAGGGATTTCGCGGTGTGTCGGCGGGCACACTGGTACTGGAAGCGATCGTGACTCTGCTCGCTCTTCCGGTCGTGGCGACTCTCGGCGGCGGCGCAACGTGGTTCTCGACCACCTATATCGTGGCGCTCGCCGTGGTGATGATTCTGGCCGCGGGGAAACAGGGCGAACCCTGGGCGATGAAGCTCAACCTCGCGTTGCAGTTCTTCGTGATGGCCGGGGCCGTGTTCCATCTGTCCATCGGCGCCGTGGGTCTGATCTTCCTTGCCGTGTGGCTGTATCTGCTCTATCTGCGCCGGGACATCACCGAACGCATTCGACGCGGCATGCTGCCCGGGCAACGCGACTGACACCGGACCGGTCGGTTGGGGGCCATGCGCCGCGCGACCGGGTGCCGGTGTCCATTACTGTCGTCGACGTGACCGATCGCACCCTAGTACTGATCAAGCCAGACGGAGTTGCCCGGCGTTACGTAGGAGAGATCCTCGGCCGCGTGGAGAAGAAGGGTCTGAGCATCGTCGCCCTCGAGCTCAAGACCGTCTCTCGCGACGTGGCCTCGGCTCACTACGCGGAGCACGAGAGCAAGCCGTTCTTCCCCGACCTTCTCGAGTTCATCACCTCCGGGCCCGTGGTGGCCGCGGTTCTCGAAGGCCCCCGTGCCATCGAAGCCTTCCGTCAGATCGCAGGCGGCACGGATCCGGTTGCCAAAGCAGTTCCCGGCACCATCCGAGGTGACCTGGCCCTCGACGGTCAACAGAACCTGGTACACGGATCCGATTCGGTGGAATCCGCAGAGCGCGAGATCGCCCTGTGGTTCCCCGACCTGACCGCCTCCTAGAAGCCCGTCGCAGAGCACTTCCGCAGTCACGCCGCACCCGCTCGAAGTCCGATCGGTGCGGCGTGGCTCGTACGGATCATCGCGTGTGGGATACTCGACGGAGATCGACCCCACAGCACTTGTACGTTCACACGCTCCACCTCTGTTCAGCTCCACCGAAGTTCGCTAGAGAAAAAGTGCTCGTGGGATCGATCGGATGACTGTCGTCGACCCGCTGCCCGTCATCGCAGAGTCGCGAACGAGAGACAGGCTCGTTCGCGTTCATGCTTGATGATCAGGCGCTCGGATCGCCGAGACACCACCATCCAGCCAGGCACTGCACACGCCGTCGTCGGCCACCGAGATTCACGAGGTGGCTCAAACGATTTGTGGAGAGCGAGACCGAACAGCTGACGTCCAACCCGACGTGAGTACACAAGGATTGCCCTCGCGTGGCCGCGTCACACCCGATTTCGGATGAACGCGCCCGGGGGCCCGAGGAGACTACGTGGCCGATCAAAGCCCGCCCGAAGATGTACAGAGCACGAACGCAGGAAATCCGGAGGACACCGACGCGGTGTCGTCCGCGAAATCCGACGCGGTTTCCGTGCAACCCGACACCATCGAATTGCCGACCAGGCTGCGTGTGCATGCACTGGCGAAAATTCTGGGCGTGACCAGCAAGCAGTTGCTCGTCACTCTCGGTGAGCTCGGCATCGAAGCCCGCAGCGCGCAGTCGAGTCTGAGCCGAGACGTTGCCGAGTCGGTGCGCGATTCGGTGAACGGGCCGACCGCACCCGCCCCCGATGCCTCCGCAGCGGAGTCGCCGGCACCGGATGCGTCGACAGACCAGCAGCCCGAGCCCGCATCGGTAGAGGTCCCGGCCGAGACGGCACCCTCGGTAGAGGTCCCCGCTGCCGAGGCAACGCTGTTCACCAGCGCGCCCACGGCCGAGCCCGAGGCCGCCCAACCCACGGCCACGACCTTCGCGACGCCGGTGTTCCTGCAGCCGGCAGCGGCAGAGCCCGCAGCAGAATCGGCGGATGCTCCGTCCGAGGCCCCCGCACGGCGTCGACGTAGCCGCAAGGCCGCACCCAAGGACGAGGCACCGTCCGACAACAACGCTGCGTCCGACAAGGCCACGGACGAGCCCGCCACCGGCGAGTCGACCGTCGCGGAGAACGTCTCGACGGTCACCTCCGACACCGCCGCGCAGGACACCGCTGTGTCCGGTGCTGCCGAGTCGGGTGCATCGGATGCGTCGTCCGACGAGTCCGGGGCTTCCTCGGCAGCGGACGGCTCGGGAGACGACGACGACCAGTCTCAGCCCCGTCGCCGTCGCCGCGGTCGCCGCGGTCGTGGGCGTGGACGCGGAGAGCAGTCGTCCGACGACAACTCGTCCGACGACAACTCGACCGACGAGGATTCGGACGACACCGACTCCGAGACGGACAGCAGCACGTCCGCCTCTTCGGCAGACGGCGAGTCCACCGGAGCGGACGAGTCCGACGATTCCGATGCCGACGAGACCTCCGGCGACGACCAGCCCTCGAGTTCGGGACGGCGTTCGCGTCGCTCGCGGTCACGCGGCCGCGGGTCCGATCGGCAGAACGCCACGACCGACGCCACCACCGACGGGTCGGACAAGCAGGGCGAGGACAGTGACGACGAGTCCGAGTCCGGCGCTCAGGACAACTTCGGCGACTCCGACAACGGTGATTCCGACAACGGTGATTCGGACGGAGACGGCTCGAGCCGTCGTCGTCGGCGCCGCCGCCGTCGTAAGACCGGAGCCGAGGCCGCGGCGGAAGCAGCTGCCTCGTCCGAGGACGACCCGCCCAACACCGTCGTGCACGAACGCGAGCCGCGCAACAAGAGCCGCGCACCGCGCGACGAGGTGCAGGGCATCTCCGGTTCGACTCGGCTCGAGGCCAAGCGGCAGCGTCGCCGTGACGGCCGCGATGCCGGGCGACGTCGGCCGCCGATTCTGACCGAATCGGAATTCCTGGCGCGCCGCGAGTCGGTGGACCGCGTGATGGTCGTTCGCGAGAAGGCCACCCCGGACCATCCGTTGACCACGCAGGTTGCCGTGCTCGAAGACGGCGTTCTGGTGGAGCACTTCGTGACCAGTAGCGCCACCGCGTCGATGGTCGGCAACGTCTATCTCGGCCGCGTGCAGAACGTGCTGCCCAGTATGGAAGCAGCGTTCATCGACATCGGCCGTGGTCGTAACGGTGTGCTGTACGCAGGCGAGGTCAATTGGGACGCTGCCGGTCTCGGCGGAAGTGCGCGCAAGATCGAGCAGGCCCTCAAGCCGGGCGATCAGGTTCTGGTGCAGGTCAGCAAGGACCCGGTGGGCCACAAGGGCGCTCGCTTGACGACTCAGCTGTCGTTGGCCGGACGCTTCCTCGTCTACGTTCCCGGTGGCAGTTCCACCGGCATCAGCCGCAAGCTGCCCGACACCGAGCGCAAGCGACTCAAGGAGATTCTGCGCGACATCGTTCCCCCCGAGGCCGGCGTCATCATCAGGACCGCGGCCGAGGGGGTCAGCGAGGAAGAACTAGCGCGTGACGTGACGCGGCTGCAGGCCCAGTGGGCCAGCATCGAAGAGCGGTCCGCGAACGCCGAAACAGGCAAGGGCGTGCAGCCGCAGACGTTGTACGAAGAGCCCGACATGCTGGTGAAGGTCATTCGCGACCTCTTCAACGAGGACTTCTCGAAGCTCGTCATCGAGGGTGACAAGGCGTGGACGACCACGTCGAACTACGTGGAGACCGTGGCTCCGGACATGATGGAGCGCTTGCAGCGCTACGAGGCCAACGGCAGCTCCGTGGACGTGTTCGCAGCTCACCGCATCGACGAACAGCTGGCCAAGGCCCTCGATCGCAAGGTGTGGTTGCCCTCGGGCGGCACGCTGGTGATCGATCGCACCGAGGCGATGACGGTCGTCGACGTCAACACCGGAAAGTTCACCGGCTCCGGCGGCAACCTGGAAGAGACCGTCACCCGCAACAACATCGAGGCGGCCGAGGAAGTCGTTCGGCAGATGCGTCTACGCGACATCGGCGGCATGATCGTCGTCGACTTCATCGACATGGTGCTGGAATCTAACCGTGATCTGGTGCTCCGCCGCCTGACCGAGGCGTTGGGCCGTGATCGGACCCGTCATCAGGTGTCGGAGGTGACCTCGCTCGGTCTGGTGCAGATGACGCGCAAGAAGCTCGGCACGGGGTTGGTCGAGGCCTTCTCCACCACGTGCGAGCACTGCCAGGGTCGCGGAATCATCGTGCATCCGTTCCCGATCGACGCCAAGCCGGACTCCGACGGTGGACGCCCGAGCTCGTCACGTTCGGACTCGAACGGTTCGGGCAACGGCAGCAGGCGTCGACGCGGCAAGGACGCCAAGTCCGATGGAAACGATCGGTCCGACAACACCGAGCGGTCGGCGCCGAACGGACAGTCGGGCACGACGGACGGGACCGACCACCCGGTGGTCGACCCGTCGATCAAGCGGGCACACCCCGTGGCCCTGGCGATGGCAGCGCATCACGACGACGTGGTGGCCGATGTCAGCCCCGCGGAGGTCTCGCAGGCATCGTCCGGCTCCGCCGGTGACAAGGACGAGTCGGTCACCGTGGTCTCGGCGGAGGACGTGGCTGTCGCGGCAGCGGCGAACGAGGACGCGGACGTCGCGCAGGCAACCGTGGACAGCGCGCAGGCTCACGAGCCGGTGCCGGCTGCAGAATCCGTCGGCGACGGCGGTTCCGCGGATACCGGGGCGACGCAGTCGTCCGACGACACCCCCGCCCAGCCGGAGCCGGTGGTGGCCACTCCACGACGGGGTCGACGGGTGGCTCGGAAGGCCGCCGCGCCGACCAGTGCTGCGCCGGATGCCGGTGTGCTGATGGTGGTTTCGGCCACGGCAGACGCCGACGATGGTGCCGACGCAGGTTCGGCCGGCGGTGACACGGTGGCCGATTCAGCGCCGCTGACAGCGGCGGCGGAGCAGCCTGTCGAGCAGGTGGACGTGCCGACCGCGCGTCCGCGCAGGAGACGGGCAGCGGCACGTCCGGCAGGCCCGCCGGTGGACATCGATGTGTAGGGGTCGAGGCGGTTTGACCCTGGCCGTCTCTCTGCCGTAACCTTGATAAGTCGCTCCCGGTGACACTGTCTTGTTGTGCCTAGCGGTCCTGCAAGTGGAAACAGTTCTCGAGTGGTTCGGATGCAGTTCGGTCCGGATCGGCCGAATGGGAGCAAGCAAACACGTTTTATCAGACCAGTCGCGGTGCCATGCGCAACGCGAGCAAGTTCGAAGAAGCAAGGGGTAGCCCTCCGATGGCAACGTACGCGATCGTCAAGACCGGCGGAAAGCAGTACAAGGTCGCTGTTGGTGACCTCGTCAAGGTCGAGAAGATCGAGGGAGCGCCCGGCACTGCTGTCTCGCTTGCTCCGGTCCTCGTCGTAGACGGATCCGACCTGACCACAGATGCAGACAAGCTGGCAAAGATCTCGGTCGCCAGTGAGATCGTCGAGCACACCAAGGGCCCGAAGATCCGCATCCACAAGTTCAAGAACAAGACCGGATACCACAAGCGTCAGGGACACAGGCAGAAGCTGACTGTCCTCAAGGTCACCGGCATCAAGTAACCAGGTCTTACCGGACCCGAGTTCTTTTCAGCTGATTCACCCCGAGGAGGGTATGCAACATGGCACATAAGAAGGGTGCATCAAGCTCCCGTAACGGTCGCGACTCGAACGCACAGCGCCTCGGCGTCAAGCGTTTCGGCGGCCAGACCGTCGGCGCAGGCGAGATCCTGGTCCGCCAGCGCGGCACGCACTTCCACCCCGGCGTCAACGTCGGCCGTGGCGGCGACGACACCTTGTTCGCACTCGCTCCCGGCGCAGTCGAATTCGGTGCCAAGCGCGGACGCAAGACCGTGAACATCGTTCCGGTCACTGTAGAGGCCTAGTCCTTCTGCAGCTCGCGCTCACGATGACCGGCACGGCAGGCAACTGCCCGGGTCGGACGTCCACCGCGCACGTTCACAGCTCCCGATAGGGGCGGACCAGGGTCACGAGACCGGTCCGCCCCTATCGCTTTTTTCACCCCGTTTTTCTTCCAGAAAGGATCGAAGACAGCTATGTCACGATTCATCGACCGCGTGGTGCTGCACGTCAGCGCCGGCAAAGGTGGCAACGGCTGCTCTTCGGTTCACCGCGAGAAGTTCAAGCCTCTCGGCGGCCCGGACGGCGGCAACGGCGGTCAGGGTGGCGGAGTCATCTTCGTCGTCGACAGCAACGTCCACACATTGCTCGACTTCCACTTCTCCAGTCATGCGAAGGCCGGCAACGGAACTCAGGGCATGGGCGGAAACCGTGAAGGGGCCAACGGAGAGGACCTGATTCTCAAGGTCCCCGACGGCACCGTCGTGCTCGACAAGAAGGGCAACGTCCTCGCCGACATGATCGGTGAGGGAACGCGTTTCGACGCCGCTCCCGGCGGGCGCGGCGGGCTCGGCAACGCAGCACTGGCGTCCAAGGCTCGTCGAGCGCCCGGTTTCGCTCTGCTCGGCGAAGAGGGCATCGAACGCGAACTCGTCCTCGAACTCAAGTCCGTCGCCGACGTCGGCCTCGTCGGATTCCCGTCGGCCGGTAAGTCCTCGTTGGTTTCGGTTCTTTCCGCAGCGAAGCCGAAGATCGCCGACTACCCGTTCACCACACTGGTGCCCAACCTCGGTGTCGTCTCCAGTGGAGACACCACGTTCACCGTCGCCGACGTCCCCGGACTGATCCCCGGCGCGAGTCAGGGCCGCGGTCTCGGACTGGACTTTCTGCGTCACCTCGAGCGATGCGCTGTGCTCGCACACGTAGTCGATTGCGCGACACTGGATCCGGGCCGTGACCCGATCTCCGACGTCGACGCTCTCGAAGCGGAGCTGGCGGCCTACAAGCCGGCCCTGTCCGGTGATGCCAGCCTCGGTGATCTCGCCGACCGGCCCCGCATCGTCGTACTGAACAAGGCAGACATTCCCGAGGGTGCCGAGCTCGCCGAGATGGTCACCGCGGAATTCGAGTCTCGCGGCTGGCCGGTGTTCACCATCTCCGCAGTGACGCGCGCCGGTCTCAAGCCTCTGACGTTCGCGTTGGCGAAGCTCGTCGAGGATTACCGCACAGCTCACCCGGCACCGGAGCCGCGGCGTCAGGTGCTGCGTCCCGTCGCACGAAACGACGACAGCTTCAAGGTCGTCAAGGATCCGGACATCCCGGACGGCTTCATCGTGCGCGGTACCCGTCCGGAACGGTGGGTGCGCCAGACGCAGTTCACCAATGACGAGGCTGTCGGCTACCTCGCGGACCGCCTCGCGCGGCTCGGCGTGGAGGATGCACTGATCAAGGCGGGCGCTCAGCCGGGCGCGTCGGTCACCATCGGCGACGTGTCCTTCGATTGGGAACCGCAGACCCCGGCCGGTGTCGAGATCACGATGACCGGTCGCGGCACCGATGCTCGACTCGATCAGGTCGAGCGCATCGGTGCCTCCGAGCGCAAGCATGCCCGTCAGGTTCGCCGCGGGCTCGATACCGAACAGGAGTAGACGAGGTGTCGGTGCGTGAATCCGATTCGCCCGCAGAGGCTCTCACCGATACCCGTCGTACGATCGCCGACGCCAAGCGCATCGTGGTCAAGATCGGATCCTCGGCGCTCACCAGCCTCGATGCCGGTCTCGATCTGGCTCGACTGGACCTGTTGGCCGACGCCATCGAGTCGCGGATGCGTAGCGGCACCGACGTGGTCGTCGTCTCGTCGGGCGCGATCGGTGCAGGCATGGCACCACTCGGTCTCACCAGACGCCCGCGTGACCTCGCAACGAAGCAGGCTGCGGCGAGCGTAGGGCAGCTTGCTCTGGTCAACGCCTGGAGTTCGTCGTTCCACCGGTACGGCCGCACGGTCGGGCAGGTGTTGCTGACCGCCGAGGACATCGCGCGGCGAACCAATCACCGTAATGCGCAGCGCACCTTGGATCGGCTACGGTCGCTCGGCGCAGTAGCGATCGTCAACGAGAACGACACCGTGGCCACCGCCGAGATTCGGTTCGGTGACAACGATCGGTTGGCGGCACTCGTGGCACACCTCGTCGGTGCCGACGCGCTGTTCCTGCTCTCGGATGTGGATGGGCTGTACGACGGTGACCCGCGTAAGGGTTCGGCCACGTTGATCCCCGAGGTGACCAGCCCGGAGGATCTGGACGGCGTCGTCGCCGGGTCCGGGGGAGCGCTCGGTACCGGCGGTATGGCCTCCAAACTCTCTGCTGCGCGCCTGGCGGCCGACGCCGGGGTTCCGGTGCTGCTGGCCGCGGCATCCGATGCTGCTCACGCTCTGACGACGTCCGCAGTGGGCACCGCCTTCGCGGCGCGCCCGACGCGGTTGTCGGCACGAAAGTTCTGGGTGCGGCATGCGGCCGACGCGGCAGGTGAGCTACACCTCGATGCCGGCGCCGTGCGAGCAGTCGTCGAGCGGCGCAGGTCGTTGTTGTCTGCGGGGATCACGGCCGTGTCCGGTTCTTTTCACGGCGGAGACGTCGTCTCTCTCGTCGATACCGACGGTGTACTGGTGGCCCGTGGGGTCGTCGCCTACGACTCCGGGGAGTTGTCCGGAATGCTCGGGCGGTCCACGGGGGAGTTGGCCGCGGAGCTACAGCGTCCGGTGGTTCACGCGGACGATCTCGTCCGCGCCTGATCGGACGCGTCGGCCAGCGCAGTCGCTGTTTCCGAACAGCCGGTGTGCAGTGTGAGAGAGGCAAATTCGTCGCCACGGGTAAAACCCCGATTGACGATGACAACGGGCGTGCCGGTCTTGAACGCGTGTCTGACGAATCGCAGGCCCGACATCACGGTCAGCGAGGACCCCAGCACCAGCAGTGCGTCGCTGCGGTCGACGAGGTCGAAGGCCTCGGCCACGCGCGGTTTGGGGACACTCTCTCCGAAATAGACGATGTCGGGTTTGAGTATGCCGGAACAGTATTCGCAATCGACCATCCGAAAATGCGCGGTGGACGAGATGATCGCGTCGGCATCGGGTGCGATCTCGACGCCCTCGGCCGGAGCAACGGATTCGACGAAGCCCGGGTTGGCTCGATCCAAGCGTCCGGCCAACTCGAACCTCGATACCAACCGCTCGCAGTTCAGGCAGCGCACGCGGGCGTAGACACCGTGGAGATCGATGACGTTGCGGCTGGCGGCTTTGGTGTGCAGCATGTCGACGTTCTGGGTGATGATGCCGGTGACGACTCCTGCGCGTTCGAGACGGGTCAGGGCTCGGTGGCCGTCGTTGGGCACTGCCGCGTCCATGTGTCGCCAACCCACGTGATTACGCGCCCAGTAGTGCCTTCTGAACTCGGCATCACCGATGAACTGCTGAAAAGTCATCGGATTGCGCGGTGGTGACTTCGGACCCCGATAGTCCGGAATTCCGGAGTCGGTCGACATGCCGGCACCGGTGAGCACTGCAACAGTTCTTCCGTCCAGCATCGAAAGCAATTGCCGATACGTTTCCGCGGGCGCGGTCGGAGCATTCACCTCGTCCAGGATAGCGAAGAGTCGTGTCACGCATCGACCGACAACGACGACACCGGGCCCGCACCGACAATGCGTCGATACGGGCCCGGTGTTGTGAAGAGATGCGTTACGCAGGTACCTCGACGAGGGGGTACACGCCGTTTTCGTCGTGCGTCTCGTTGCCGACGACCGGCGGGTTGAACACACACAGCATGCGCATTGTCGTGCGCGGCTCCACGGTGTGACGCTCGTGCCCGTTGAGCAGGTACATCGACCCCGGTCCGAGCTCGTACGTCTGTCCGGTCTCGCGATCGGTCAGCGTTCCCTCACCCTCGATGAGCCACACCGCTTCGACGTGATTCGCGTAGTGGAAGTTGTTCACCGTTCCGGGCTGGATGGTGGTCTCGTGGAACGAGAAGCCGACCTTGTCACCGCCCAGAATGATTCTCTTGCTGCGCCAGTTGCCGTCCTCGCTCGAGATGTCGCGGTCGGTTCCGGTGATTTCTTCGGTGGTGCGAACGATCATGCGATGTCTCCTTCGATGTCCGTGTGTGCTGGGCGCGGCTAGGACAGAACCTTCGCCACTGCACTTTCGATGATGTCCAGGCCGCGGTCGAGCTCGTCGATCGTTGTGGTCAACGGGGGAAGAAGCTTGACGACCTCGTCCTTGGGGCCCGCGGTCTCGACGAGCAGACGCTCGTCGTAGCACAGCTGAGACACCTTGCCGGCCAACTCCGCGTCGTCGAACACCAAGGCTTGGACCATGCCTCGACCGCGAGTCGAGATGCCGTCGAACTTGGCGCACAACTTCATGAACCGATCCTGGATGTGCTCGCCCTTGGCGAGGGTTTCCTTCTCGAACTTGTCGTCGGACCAGTAGTGGTCGATGGCTGCCTTTGCCGTGACGAACGACGGGTTGAAGCCGCGGAAGGTGCCGTTGTGCTCACCCGGTGCCCAGACGTCCAGCTCGGGCTTGAACAGTGTCAGCGCCAGCGGCATGCCGTAGCCGCCGATGGACTTCGACAGGGTGACGATGTCCGGGGTGATGCCGGCTTCCTCGAACGAGAAGAACTGGCCGGTGCGGCCGCAGCCCATCTGCACGTCGTCGACGATCAGCAGAATTTCGCGTCGCGAGCACAGTTCGGCCAACGCGCGCAACCACTCCGGTCGTGCGACGTTGATTCCGCCCTCGCCCTGAATGGTCTCTACGATCACCGCGGCCGGTCGGTTGAATCCACTGCCCGAGTCGTCGAGAACGCGCTCGAACCACTGGAAATCCTCGGTGACGCCGCCGAAGTAGTTGTCGTACGGCATCGGGGTGGTGTGCACCAATGGAATTCCGGCGCCAGCTCGCTTCATCGAGTTGCCGGTGACCGACAACGCGCCGAGTGTCATGCCGTGGAATGCGTTGGTGAAGTTGATGATCGCTTCGCGCCCGGTGACCTTGCGAGCGAGTTTGAGCGCTGCCTCGACGGTGTTGGTGCCCGTCGGACCGGGGAACTGAACCTTGTAGTCCAAGCCGCGGGGGTCGAGGATGTTCTTCTTGAACGACTCGAGGAACTCACGCTTGGCGACGGTGGACATGTCGAGTCCGTGGGTGATGCCATCGCTGGTGATGTAGTCCACCAACGCGCTCTTGATCATGTCGTTGTTGTGGCCGTAGTTGAGTGCGCCTGCGCCACCGAAGAAATCGAGGTAGTCGTTGCCGTTCTCGTCGGTGATGACCGAGTTCTTCGCTGTGGTGAATACGGCGGGCCACTGGCGACTGTAGCTACGCACGCCGGACTCGACGGTCTCGAATACGTCGGGCTTCTCTGTTGTCACTGTGTTCTTTTCGGTCATGTTCTGCTTGTTCCTTTCGTAATTCCGCGATGCGTCCGGGCCTACGGTGTAGAGCTCTTCTGCTTCGTGGCTATCAGGGAAATCGTTGGGCGCGAACAAATCCGACTTGACGATGTCGGTACCTCGCTTGCGTGCGAGGCTGGTGAAGGTTGCGATGGACGCTTCGTTGTCCGGGCTGATCGTGGTTTCGAGGTGCGTGATGCCCTGTGGCTCGAGGCGGTCGAGCAGCTCCATGAGCATGCGACCGGCAAGTCCCTTGCCGCGCTGGTCCGCATCCACGGCGACCTGCCACACGAACAGCGTTCGAGGGGCGTCCTGGCGGATGTATCCGGTGACGAAACCGACTGCGCGGCCGTCGATGTCGGATACGACAGTGGTGGCCGCGAAATCTCGGCACCACAACACGTACGAGTAGCTGGAGTTCAGATCCAGAACTCGTGAATCTCTTGCGATCTCCCAGAGCCGGACTCCGTCGGAGATCTGTGGCTTACGAAACTTCACTGCGTCCGGCGCAGTGAGCGGGGTACCTCTCAGCAATGCAGGCTTCATAGGAAATACGACCGTAACAAGGAGGCGGGAGCATATCGAGTGCGTCGGAGAATCGACGCCCGAATCGGACATGCTTTGCCTGGTTAACCGCCGATTGTGATGGTGCTCACATATTTCAGGATCGGCTGGCGGTACCCACCTGGCGCGTTTTCAAACCCGCACGTTGTGCCGGAGCCCTACTTGGGCGTTGCCAATGCGAAGGGAAGGATCGCATCCGCTCCCGCAGCCTGCAGCGCGGCGGTGGCACACGTGAACGTCCAACCGGTGTCGGTGAGCAGATCGACGAGCAGAATCGGCCCGTCTACGGACGATACGTCCGGAACCTCCCACGAGTCCACCAGGCCGGCAACTCGGAAGGCCGAATTCGCGGCCGATACCGGGGGATGTCCGGGTCTGACCTGCATCACTCCCAGGTTCTCCAGCTTCCCGACGGTTGCCAGGCGCTCGGCTACCGAGCGCACCAGCAGCGGGTGGGTGGGGGAGTCGAGGGCCAGCACGGCGGTCGGGCGGTCGGCCCAGTCCCAGTTGGCCAGCACCGAGATGCAGGCCTTCTCCAGCGCCTCGGTGACGGGAGCGTCGGGTGCATCCAGCAGGGCTCGCAAGCGTCCACCCCACCCGAGGTCGGTGAGGCGGCCGAGAACGCGACCCGGTCGGTGCGGGTTGCCGATCTTGCCCGAGAGCGATACACCGAGCTTTTTCATCCCACTGGGCCACTGCTTTCGGGGCTGGAGATCGAGTCCGGGGCGATCGAGCCGGGCCCTCGCAGAGTCGACCGACGTGGCATCGACCGCGGACGAGAGATGCTCGCCCGTGCAGTTGTCGCATCGGCCGCAACGGTCGGACTCGGTGCCGGGTGCGCCGAGATCGGGGTCGTCGAGCTGCCGACGAAGAAATTCCATCCGGCACCCATCGGTGCTCTGGTAGTCGAGCATCGCCTGCTGCTCACGGTCCCTGGCTTGCTCGAGGCGTTCGTAGCGGCTCGCGTCGTACGTCCACGACTCACCGGTGGCCATCCAACCGCCACGGACGCGTCTGACGGCCCCGTCGACGTCCAGGACCTTGAGCACCATCTCGAGCCTGCTGCGATTGAGCTCGACCAGTGGCTCGAGAGCTTGGGTCGACTGAGCCTTGTCGGTATCGAGTGCCTCGATGACCTGTCGCACGAGATGTTCCCGCGGGAATGCGACGGAGGCGAAATAGCTCCAGATCTGCCGGTCCTCGTGGCCGGGGAGTAGTACGACGTCGGCGCGTTCGGTGGCGCGGCCGGCGCGACCGACCTGCTGGTAGTAGGAGATCGGCGAGGACGGTGCCCCCATGTGCACGACGAAGCCGAGGTCGGGTTTGTCGAACCCCATGCCGAGTGCGGAGGTCGCGACGAGCGCCTTGACCCGGTTTGCGAGTAGGTCGGCTTCGAGTGATTCGCGTTCGGTGGGGTCGGTCTGACCGGTGTACGACGCCACGACGTGGCCCTGGTCGGTGAGCAGCGCGGCGAGATCCTTGGCGGCCGAGACCGTCAGCGTGTAGATGATTCCGGAGCCCGGCAGGGTCTTCAGGTGATCGCCGAGCCACGCTGCGCGCTCGGTGGCGTTCTCGATCCGCACCACCGACATCCGTAGTGAGTCTCGTGCGAGTCCGCCGCGTAGGACCAGGGTGTCTCCGCCGCCGACCCCGAGTTGGGCGGCGACGTCGTCGACCACCCGGTCGTTCGCGGTCGCCGTGGTGGCCAGCACGGGTATGCCGTCGCGCAGTTCGGCGATGAGGGTTCGGATCCGCCGGTAGTCGGGCCGGAAATCATGTCCCCAATCGGAGACACAGTGGGCCTCGTCGACCACGACCAGGCCGGCGTCACCGGCCAACGACGGCAGCACCTGGTCGCGGAAGTCGGGATTGTTCAGGCGCTCCGGGCTGACCAACAGCACGTCGAGCTCACCCGAGTTCACCTGTTCATGGATCTCGTCCCACTCGGTCATGTTGCCCGAGTTGATGGTCGCCGCCCGCACCCCGGCGCGCTGCGCAGAGGCGACCTGGTTTCGCATCAACGCCAGCAGCGGCGACACGATGACCGTCGGTCCCAGACCCTGGGCGCGCAGTAGTTTCGCGGCGATGAAGTAGACAGCCGACTTACCCCAACCGGTCCGCTGGACCACCAACGCCCGCCGACGGTGCACGACCAGCGCCTCTATTGCCGTCCACTGGTCCTCGCGCAACACCGCATCGGGGCCGGCGAGCTCACGCAGCAGCCTTTCGGCGTCTTCGCGCAAGTTGCCTACGGTCGCGTGCGTCGCTGTCGTCATACTGTTCATCGTGCAGCATCGGTACGACAGAGAGCAGAGCCGGCGGTGAGCGACCCGGCATCGCATCGCAACCTCGCGGCCTTGGCAACGGTATTCGTCGGCGGCGCGGCAGGCACTGCTGCTCGCTATGCGATCGAGGAACGTCTCCCGCACACGACGTCGCAGTGGCCTCTCGCCACCTTCGGAATCAACATCGTCGGTGCGTTCGTGCTGGGGTTGCTGCTCGAGTCGCTGCTGCGCAGTGGTCCCGATACGGGTGGACGGCGTCGGCTCCGGTTGCTCGGCGGTTCGGGGTTCTGTGGCGCGTTCACCACGTACAGCACCTTCGCCCTCGAAACGGTCGAGGGTGTCCGGGGCGGATTCATCGGACTGGCGTCGGCATATGCCGTCGTCAGTGTGGTGTTGGGAGTTGTGGCGGCCGGAGCCGGAATCATGTTCGCCAACAGAGTGATCCGATGATCGCGGCCCTGGTGATCCTGGCCGGCGCGCTCGGGTCGGTCGCGCGATTCTTCGTCGATGCCGAGGTGAAGTCACGGCTGAGCTCGCGCACGAGCTTCCCGTGGGCAACCGTCGGTATCAACATCTCGGGCTCGTTCCTGCTCGGGTTGCTGGCCGGCTGGGTGATGCTGCGCGCCGGCTCCACCGATGCGCAGGCAGTTCTCGGAACCGGGTTCTGTGGGGGCTACACCACCTTCAGTACCTCAACCGTGGACACCGTGCGGTTACTGCAGCAGCGCCGTCGGGTCGACGCCGCCGTCAACGCGATCGGCACACTGGTGGCGTCCGTACTCGCGTGCGGTGGCGGTCTGGCGCTCGCCTCGGCTCTGTAGTCGAGGCGGGCGCCACACTTCAGGCTTGGCTGACGCGCACCATGTTTCCGGCCGGGTCACGGAACGCGGCATCGCGGGCACCCCAGGGCTGACTCGTCGGCTCCTGCAGTATCTCGCCCGTACCCGCCGCGCGGATCCGCTCGAACGCGGCGTCGAGGTCGTCGGCGCGGAACAGTAGTCCCGGCAACTCGCCCTTGGCCAGCAGCGCGGCGAGCTGATCGCCCAGTTCCCGAGAACGGCCCGCGTGCGGCTGCGACAACACGACCTCGATCTCGGGTTGTTCGCTGGTGGACAGCGTGATCCAGCGGTAGCCGTCGTTGGCCACCTCGCTCTTGACCTCGAGTCCGAGAGCGTCCCGGTAGAACGCAACCGAGGCATCGGGGTCGTCGGTGTAGACGTGAACGTGGCTCAGTGAAAGTGTCATTGATGAAGGCTAGGACGCCCCGGCCGCAGATGCTTCTTCGATTCTGCTCGGCTCGGTCACCGCCGCCGTCGGGGATGTGGGCCCTCGCATCGGGCGTCCGAGAACCATCGCGGTGCAGCTGGGTACGGCGTGGCTGCCACGATGATCGCGGGCGCGGTAGGCGCTCGGTGTCTCGCCCACGATCTCGGTGAATCTCGAGCTGAACGACCCGAGACTGGTACAGCCGACGGCGAAGCACGCCTCGGTGACCGTGACGTCTCCGCGTCGCAGCAGCGCTTTGGCGCGCTCGATCCGTCGTGTCATCAGATGCGCGTACGGCGTCTCGCCGTAGGCCTCCCGAAACCGGCGACTGAAATGTGCAGTGGACATCAGCGCGGTTCTGGCGAGTGACGGGACGTCGAGCGGTTTCGCGAAATCGCGATCCATTCGATCGCGTGCGCGGCGCAGCAGGCGGAGCTCGGTCGGGTCGTACGCACTCATCGCGCGTCCGCACCGCGGAGGGATTCGATCTGGGCCCTCGTTCCCGAGGACGCGCTCGCGCCGGCTCCCGTCGCAGCGAAAGCACCTGCGGCGACGGCCCATTGGATGGCAGCGCGGGGTCCGCTCGACCAGGATGCCGCGAGTGCTCCGGCGAATGCGTCACCCGCTCCGGTGGTGTCGACCGCCTCGACCTTCGGCGCGGGTACCTCGAACGATTCCGAGCCGCGATATCTCGCGCCTCGTGCGCCCAGCGTGGTGACCACATGTTCTATGTTCTTCACTCGACTCCCGATGCGCGCTTCCTCGGCCTCGTTGACCACCAGGACGTCGGTGGCCGCAACGAGAGCGTCGGGCAGATCCTGGACGGGGGACGGGTTGAGCATCGTCACGACGGCGCGGGAGTGTGCGTACTCGAACGCGGCGAGTACGGTCTCGAGGGGAATCTCCAACTGACACAGCAGGATATCGGCCTCGTCGATGATTGCCAGGTCGTCGTCGGTGAGCTCGTGTACACCGCCGTTGGCTCCGGCCACGACCACGATGCTGTTCTCGGCTCGGTCGTCGACGGTGATGGCGGCGATACCGGACGCTCCTGCTGCGGTTCGCAGAGCATGGTCGTCGACGCCTGCGCTGGTGAGGGTGTGCCGCAGTGTCGGCCCGAATTCGTCGTCCCCGACCGCCCCGACGAAGCTCACGCGAGCTCCCGACTTCGACGCCGCGATCGCCTGGTTGGCACCTTTGCCGCCGGGTGCGGTGTCGAACGAGGTCCCCAACACGGTTTCGCCCGGTTCGGGCAGGGCGGGGGTCCGAGTGATCAGGTCCATGTTGATGCTGCCCAGTACGACGATGCGCGGGCTGCTCGAGCGGGGGTTCGATGCGGACACGACCGAACCCTATCGCTCTCGGCTCGACCGAACGGGTCGATCCCGCCCGGAATTCACAATTGCAGATTGTTGACAATCCGGAATCGGTGGGTGACGATGGCGTCCATGACAGCGTCGACTCGCACCCACCTCAGCCCCGCACTCAAGCAGGCGACCCCGATCGTCGTCGACCACGGAAAGGGCAGCTGGATCATCGGGACCGACGGGCGCAAGTACCTCGACTTCACCAC
This sequence comes from Rhodococcus sp. 05-2256-B1, assembly GCF_002258465.1. Lineage (NCBI taxonomy): Bacteria > Bacillati > Actinomycetota > Actinomycetes > Mycobacteriales > Nocardiaceae > Rhodococcus > Rhodococcus sp. 05-2256-B1. The sequence continues at coordinate 223,751 of NZ_NOZA01000015.1, forward strand.
CGGCATCGGCGTCACCAGCACCGGTCACTGCCATCCCCGCGTGGTCGAGGCAGCTCGCGAACAGGTGGGCAAGATCATCCACGCCCAGTACACGACCGTCATGCATCAGCCTCTGCTCGCGCTGACCGACAAGCTCGGAGAAGTGTTGCCTGCCGGGTTGGACAGTGTGTTCTACGCGAACTCGGGATCCGAGGCAGTCGAGGCGTCGATCCGATTGGCGCGCATGGCAACCGGTCGACCGAACATCGTTGCATTCCACGGCGGCTTCCACGGGCGAACGGTGGCGGCTGCATCGCTCACCACGGCGGGAACCAAGTTCCGATCGGGATTCTCGCCGATCATGGGTGGGGTGCACATCGCACCGTTTCCGTATGCATTTCGGTACGGATGGGACATGGACACCGCAGTCGCCTTCGCGCTGAAGGAACTCGACTACCTGTTGATGACGATGTCCAGCCCCGCCGACACGGCTGCGTTCATCATCGAGCCGGTGCTGGGCGACGGCGGGTACCTGCCCACACCCCCTGCATTCCTCGAGGGCTTGCGCGAACGCGCCGACACCCACGGCATCGTCCTGATCGTCGACGAGGTGCAGGCCGGAGTCGGACGCACCGGAACGTTCTGGGGCCATCAGCACTCGTCGATCACTCCCGACATCCTCATCACCGCAAAAGGACTCGCCAGCGGGTTCCCGATCTCGGCGATCGCCGCATCGGCAGAGCTGATGGGGAAGGCATGGCCGGGGTCGCAAGGCGGAACCTACGGCGGCAACGCCGTCGCTGCCGCGGCGGGAGTCGCTACCCTCGACGTCGTGCGCGAGGAAGGTCTGGTCGACAACGCGGCAGCGCAGGGCCGAGTTCTCCTCGACGGCCTTCTCGCGCTGAAGGAACAGCACCCGGCCATCGGTGATGCTCGGGGACTCGGATTGATGCAGGCGCTCGAATTCGTCGACAGCTCGGGCAATCCCGACGCCGCCGCTGCTCTGCGGGTGCAACAGGGTGCCATCGACGAAGGGCTGCTGTTGCTCACCTGCGGTGCGCTCGGCAACGTGGTTCGTATCATCCCCGCACTGATCGTGAACGACGACGAGATGACGTTCGGACTCGACGCGTTGTCGCGGACATTGAAGAACGTCCTGTGACAGCAGCCCCTGTTCGTTCCGAGGTGCCCGCACTCGTACAGCGAGTACGAAGACTGGGCATCGACGTCGACGATTCGTCCCGACGGTTGGCCGAATACTCCTACGACGCGTCGAACTACCGAGTCCCGCCGGCCGCTGTCGTCTTTCCGCGCAGCGCCGACGAAGTGGCTACGGTCGTGTCGCTGTGTGCCGCCGCCGACGTTGTCGTCATCGGGCGTGGCGGCGGTACCTCCATGGCGGGCAACGCAATCGGCCGTGGAATCGTCCTCGACTTCTCGCGCCACATGAACCGGGTGCTCTCGGTCGACACCGAGTCCAGGACTGCCGTCGTCGAGCCCGGAATCGTCATCTCGGACTTGCAACGTCAGCTGGTGACGCGGACCGACGGTGCGTTCACCTTCGCGCCCGATCCGTCCAGCAAGACCCGCGCGACAGTGGGCGGAGCCGTCGGCAACGACGCGTGCGGTAACCACTCCGTGCGGTACGGACGCACCGCCGATCACACGGTGGCCATGGACGTGGTGACCGCCGACGGATACCTGCTGCGAGTCACCCGCACCGGTGTGCAGGCGCTGCGAACCCAGGACTCGGCGGCTGTCGCTGCAGCCGAACGTATCTCGAATGAGCTGCGCTCGCTGGTGTCGGACAATCTGGCCCTTCTACGGGTCGAGTTGGGTCGCATCCCGCGTCAGGTATCGGGATTCCACCTCTCGCATCTGTTGCCGGAGAACGGTTTCGACGTTGCCCGGGCCCTCGTCGGAAGCGAAGGTGCCTGCGCGGTGATCGTGTCGGTGACCGTCGCCGTCGTGCCCGTACCCCCAGCCGCACTGCTGCTGTGTCTCGGATACGACGACGTGGTGGCCGCCGCGGCGGACGTGACGACCATTCTCGAGTTCTCACCCGCCGCCGTCGAAGGAATCGACGACAACATCGCCGGCACGATGGAGTATCGCCGCGGACCGGACTCGGTACGAGGGCTCCCTGCAGGCAATGCCTGGTTGTACGTCGACCTCGACGGGGCCGACGCGACAGAGGTGCAGGACAAGGCATCTCGGTTGCTCGAGGCGCTCGGTCGGCTCGGGCGCGTCAAAGAGGGTCGTATCGTGACCGATGCGGCCGATCGCGCAGCGTTGTGGCGGGTGCGCGAGGACGGTGCTGGGCTGGCGACGCGCCTGGCGAGTGGAGTCGAGTCCTGGGGCGGTTGGGAAGACGCCGCCGTGGCACCGGAAAACCTGTCGGCGTATCTCGCGGACCTGAATTCGCTACTGGCCGAACACAATCTGACCGGAGTGATGTACGGCCACTTCGGTGCCGGCTGCATGCACGTACGGATCACCTTCGACCAACGCACCGACGCCGGACGACGAGTGATGTACGACTTCCTGCGCGCTGCCGCACGCGTCGTCGTCAAGCACGGCGGCAGTCTTTCGGGCGAGCACGGTGACGGCCGCGCGCGCTCGGAGTTGTTGCCGGTCATGTATTCCCCTCGCATGCTCGACGCCTTCTCCCGGTTCAAGCGCATCTGGGACCCCGCGGGAATCCTGAACCCAGGATCGATCACCGACCCCGAACCCCTGATGGACAACCTGATGCTTCAAGGCATTCCGGCCCGGGAGTGGAAGACCAGCTTCGATCTGCACCAGATAGGGTCGCGACCCGATCTGGACCCGTTCGTCCATGCCACCCAATCCTGTGTGGGCGTGGGGAAATGTCGAACGACAACCGGTGGCGTCATGTGCCCGAGCTACCGTGCGACGGGTGACGAGAAGGATTCGACGCGGGGCCGGGCGCGGGTGCTGCAGGAGATGGTGCGCAGTTCTCCGACGGTGGCCGACGGATGGGCATCGAAAGACGTTGCGGAGTCGCTCGATCTCTGCCTGTCGTGCAAGGCCTGCTCCTCGGACTGTCCCGTCGGCGTCGACATGGCCACGTACAAATCGGAGTTCCTCGACCATCACTACGCGAGGCGGCTGCGGCCACTGTCGCACTACTCGCTCGGGTGGTTGCCTCGATGGCTCGCGGTGACGAGGCGAACGGCACCGCTGCTCAATCGTCTGCTGACACCCCGGGTGTCGGCAGTGGCGGCACGTCTGGGTGGGCTGACCACCGAACGCGCACTGCCTCGGTTCGCGTCGTCGAAGGAACTGGCCGATGCCGTCCGAATCGGCGATGGCCGCGACGCCGATGTGGTGCTCGTCGTCGACACGTTCACACAAGGTTTTCGCCCCGAGGTCGCGGGTGCGGCACAACGCGTTCTCGAAGACTCCGGACGCACCACCGAATGCCGAACGGATGTGTGTTGCGGTTTGACGTGGATTTCCACGGGTCAGCTGAAGTCCGCTCGCAAGCAGCTGACGAAAGCCGTTGCGGCGCTGGACGACGGTACCGACAGGCCGATCGTCGTGACCGAACCGAGCTGTGCGGCCGCGTTCCGTAAGGACATGCCCGAACTGGTCCCCACGGACGCGGCGAGGAGGGTCGCGGCACGCGTCCAGAGCTTCGCCGGAGCGGTGATCGATCAAGCAAGCGCGGGCTGGCAGCCCTCGGGCGACATGCCGGCTGCGGTCACGGTGCAGACTCACTGCCACGAGTACGCCGTCTTCGGCGACGCAACGCAGCGCCGAGCCCTCGCCGCCGTGGGCGTCGAGTCGGTACGTGAGGCCACCGGATGTTGCGGTGTAGCAGGTAATTTCGGTTTCGAGAGTCGGCATTACGAGCTCAGCATGGATGTCGCCGAGCAGGCTCTCGCGCCCGCGTTGCGGGCCACCGAACCCGACACTCCTGTTCTGACCGACGGATTCAGCTGTCACATGCAGGTGCGCCAACTGACCGGTGACTCGGGCGACGATGCATCCGTACACCTGGCACAGATACTCGATCCACGTTCGACGAAAGGACCGCGGCCATGACCGCCAGCTCGACCACCAGCCTCACGCGTCCGCGCATCACCTCTCCCACAGACTGTTTCATCGGTGGTGAGTGGGTGCCGTCGGTATCGGACGCCCGATTCGATGTCGTGGACCCGGCCACGGGCGAGGTCATCGCCACGGTTGCGGACGGCGGTATCGCGGACGCAGAGAAAGCGCTCGCTGCAGCCGTCGACTCCGCGGCGGAGTGGGCGGCCACCGCACCGCGAGTGCGAAGCGACATACTGCGGACGGCATACGAGATGATCATGGCCCGCTCGGAGGAGCTCGCTGCGATCATCACCGCCGAGATGGGTAAACCGCTCGCCGACGCGCGCGGCGAGGTGGCGTATGGAGCCGAGTTCTTTCGCTGGTTCTCGGAGGAAGCGGTACGCATCTCGGGTGATCACACCCTGACCGGAGACGGGAAGAACCGCATCGTGGTCACCCGCGCGCCGGTCGGGCCCTGCATTCTCGTCACGCCGTGGAACTTCCCGCTGGCCATGGGAACTCGCAAGATCGGGCCTGCCCTTGCGGCAGGCTGCACCGTCGTGTTCAAGCCCGCCGAGCAGACGCCGCTGACCGCACTTGCGCTGGTACAGATTCTGCACGAGGCGGGGGTGCCTGCGGGCGTCGTCAACATCGTGCCGACCACCGATGCGTCGGGTGTCGTGGGGTCGTGGATGAGCAGCGGCGCTGCCCGCAAGATCAGCTTCACCGGATCCACGGCAGTGGGCAAGATTCTGCTCGAACAAGCGGCGGCGACGGTGATGCGGACGTCGATGGAGCTGGGCGGGAATGCACCCTTCGTGGTCATGGACGATGCAGATCTCGACCGCGCCGTCGACGGAGCCATGGTTGCCAAGATGCGCAACATGGGCGAAGCATGTACCGCAGCGAACCGGTTCTTCGTTCACCGCAGTGTGGCACAACGCTTTTCGGATGCTTTGGCCGACCGAATGGGCGCGCTGAGGGTGGGCGCGGGCGCTTCTCACGGGACCGAGGTGGGGCCGCTGATCGACGACGCAGGCCGGGGCAAGGTCCAGGCTCTGGTCGACGATGCTCTCGCGCGCGGTGCCCGCGCCGTCGTCGGTGGTGCGGCCCCGGACGGGCCGGGCTACTTCTACCCACCGACCGTCCTGACCGATGTCGATACCGAATCGGATCTGATGTCCCAGGAAATATTCGGACCGGTGGCCGCCATCGTTCCCTTCGACACCGAGGACGAGGTCGTCGCGCTGGCCAACGACACCGAATGGGGACTGGTCGGATACGTGTTCACCCAGGACATCGATCGGGCTCTGCGAATGGGGGAGCGCCTCGAGGTGGGCATGGTGGGGCTCAACACCGGGCTGGTGTCGAATCCGGCAGCCCCGTTCGGTGGTGTCAAACAATCGGGACTCGGCCGCGAGGGCGGGAAAGTCGGAATAGACGAGTTTCTGGAGTACAAATACTTCGCGATTCCCCGCAGCTGAGGAAGGTTCTGATCATGCCCGGTTCGAGACGCCTGACACCGATCGACGCACGCAACACGTCGATGGTGATCGCGGATCAGATTCGCGATCGCATCATCGACGGGTCCTACGCGCCCGGAGAACAGATCAACGAGGCGAATGTCGCGGCGGAGCTGGAGATTTCACGTGGCCCCGTGCGAGAGGCGTTGCAGCGTCTGAATCAGGAGGGACTGCTCGTCAGCTACCGCAACCGCGGTGTGTTCGTCGTCGAGCTCAGCAGCGGGGACGTCGCCGAGATCTACCAGTCGCGTGCAGCGATCGAGGTCGGTGCGGCATGGACTCTGGTACATGGAGATCGTGCGCAGCTGATCAAGACCGCAGACGAACTCTCGGCCATCGTGATGCAGATGCAGCCGTTCATCGATCGGGCGGATTGGCGTGGCCTCGCCGAACGCGACCTTGCCTTTCACACTGCCCTGGTAGCGGCCACGAGGAACAGTCGGATGTCGCGTATGTACGCCACGCTGGCGGCCGAGGCACGCATTTGCATGGCAAATCTCGAAACTGCTTACTACCGTCCCGAGGCTCTGGTCGAGGAACATCAGCTGATCGTCGATCTGCTGCTGGGATCGGATTGGGATGCGCTCGAGAAGGGCGTGCACGAACACATGGACACCGCCGTGCACGATCTGACGCGAGCCATGGTCGACGAACAGGCCGAGCAATCCGTACTCGCATCACCCGGGTAGAGCCTTCGGGCGCAACACAGCTTTAACACGGCAGCCCTTGCACCCCTCCGGCACCGGCGGATAGCCTGATTGTCAACAATCTACTAAAAGACCTCCCGAAGGGGGTGCCCGTGAACGCCTCATCCGACGATGCCTGCGTCACCGCAATCGGACCCGCGCAGACTCCAGGACGGGCTGCTCCCGGCCTGGCTCGCTACCCGGACGTACCGAACAGCACGCCCATCACGTTCACCGACGAGGAATACTCCGACCGGCTCGCAGCCGTCCGTCAGCGCATGGCGTCGCAGAACCTGACTGCGCTGATCGTCACCGACCCCGCGAATCTCTACTATCTGCTGGGCTACAACGCACTCTCGTTCTATACCCCGCAGATGTTGTACGTGCCGCTGGACGGCGAGCTGTACTTCTTCGCTCGCGAGATGGATGCCAACGGTGCGTTCCGTACGTCGTGGTTGCCGCAGGATCACACCTTCGGATACCCGGAGACGTTCGTTCAGCGCAGAGACACCCACCCGTTCGTCTGGGTAGCCGCCAAGCTACGAGAGTTGGGGCTGGTCAACAACTTCGAGCACGGTCAAGTGGGACTGGAGATGGACTCGTACTACTTCAGCCCCAAGGCCTTCGAAGCGCTCGTCAAATCGCTACCCGAGTACCGATTCACCGACTCGTACGAGTTGGTCAATTGGATCCGCGTGGTCAAGTCGCCGGCCGAGATCGCGTTGATGCGCGGCGCGGCGACGGTGTGCGAGGCCGCGATGTCTGCTGCGCACCACGCGATTTCGGTAGGGGAACGGCAGTGCGATGCCGCTGCCGCCATCATGAGCGCACAGGTACGCGGCACAGCCGACTTCGGCGGCGATCACCCAGCCATCGTGCCGATGCTGCCGACCGGGGCAGGAGCGGACACTCCGCATCTGACGTGGTCGGACCAACGGTTCGTCCGCGGCGAGACCACCGTCGTCGAACTGGCCGGGGTGTTCCGGCGGTACCACATTCCGATGGCTCGGACGATCGTGCTCGGCAAGCCGAGTCCGCGTCTGAAATACCTCGCGGAATCCACCGGTGAAGCGCTGAACGAGGTACTGGCAACGGTCCGCCCCGGGGTCACCGCAACCGAGCTGGCTCAGGTATGGAACACCAGCCTGGCCAAGCACGGCCTCCACAAACCCTCGCGCATCGGCTACTCGATCGGCGTCGCGTACGCCCCCGACTGGGGCGAGCGCACGGTGAGCCTCCGCACCGACGACGAGACCGTTCTGGCCGAGAACATGACCTTTCACATCATCGGCGGAATGTGGATGGACGACTACGGATACGAGGTGTCCGAAGCAGTCCGAGTCACCGACACCGGCGTCGAAACATTCACCGCATACCCCCGAGAACTACTGACGAAGGAGTGAGACATGACCACCTCCACCGCAGGCTCCACTCCTGCAATTTCGGGTCGTTCCGCAGGCTCCACTCCTGCCATTTCGGGTCGTTCCGCAGGCTCCACTCCTGCCATTCCCTGGGCCCTGCGCACCGACCAACTGGTGGGATCGGTGATCGACTCGTCGACATCGCTTCTCGCCGCCCAGAAACACGACATCGTCAGGTTCGCGATGGGATCTCCTGCAGCCGAGACGGTTCCGGCTGCCGCGTTCACCGAGATCGCCGGCAGTGTGCTCACAGCGGACGCCTTCGATTACGGTGCCACCGAGGGTGATCCGGGTCTGCTCGACGCGTTGTTGGCGTATCTCGAGTCCGTCGGCGAACCCACGTCCGAGGATCGGGTCGTCATCACCTCGGGCGGCATGCAGGGTCTCGACATCGCCTGCAAGCTGTTCGTCGATCCCGGTGATCTGGTCATCGTCGAAAGTCCCACGTACACCAACGGAACTGCCACCGTGCTGAGCTACGGCGGCGATATTCTCGAGGCACCGATGGACAGTGACGGTCTCATCGTCGAGGCGTTACCCGAACTCGTCGAGCGAACCGGGCGTCTACCGAAGATGATCTACGTGATTCCCAACTTTCAGAATCCGTCCGGGGTCACGCTCTCGCTCGAGCGTCGACTGTTGTTGATCGAGTTGGCACACCGATGGGGTTCGGTGATTCTCGACGACGATCCTTATGGCCTGCTGCGTTTCTCGGGGGACCCGATCCCGAGTTTCGGGGCGCTGAGTCCGAACGATCCGCTGATCTTCTCGGTGCGGACCTTCTCGAAGATGATCGCTCCCGGTCTGCGCGTGGGGTGGGTGGATGCGGCCCCCGAAGCGCGTCGGTTGATCGTCAACGCCAAGCAGGCGATGGACACCTGTACGAATCTTCCGGCCCAGAGGATGGTGGCCGAGTACATCCGGCGCGGGCTGCTCGAGGAGCACCTGCGGTCGCTGGCTGCGGTGTACTTACCGCGAAAGATGGCAATGCAGAACAGCATTGCGACACACTTCGGTGACGCGATGTCCACCACGGATCCCGACGGGGGCTTCTTTCTGTGGGCGACGTTGCGCGGAAACGATCACGATTTCTCGACGCAGGATCTGTTCGAAACCGCACTGGCCGAAGGAGTTGCCTACATTCCAGGACCGGCGTTGTCGGTGGGCGGCAAGTTTCACGATTCGCTACGGCTGTGCTTCGCCTCGTCGGCACCCGAGCGCATCGAGGAAGGCATCAGGCGGTTGGCCGTCGCGGTGGAAAAATCGAAGCATCTGCTCGCCTCCGACCCCACGCGATGACCGTTCCTAGTGTCCAGCAGTCTCTGCTCGACGCCGTCGACGAGAACGAGATCGTCTCTCTCACAGCCTCGTTGATCGAGGCGGGCGGTGAAAATCCGGGCGACACCGAAGAAAAGTGCGCGAAAATACTCGCGGAGCGATGTCGCGCACTGGGATTCGACGTTCGCACGATCGAGGTCGCTCCCGGCAGACCGAACGTGATCGCCTCGATCGGACCCGATGACACCCCCGGGGTCCTGTTCGTCGGCCACTCCGACGTCGTTCCGGCGGGCACGGGCTGGACGACGGATCCGTTCACCGCGGTCGTACGAGAGGGGCGCATGGTCGGACGGGGAGCATGCGACATGAAGGGCGGAGTGGCCGCAGTGGTGGCCGCTATGGATGCGGTGAACCGTGCCGGTCTTGCAGATCGCTTCCCGATGACGTTGGCGTGTCTGGTGGACGAGGAAGACACGGGCTTGGGTATTCGAGCATTCGTGGCCGACCCGGGACCCCGTCGTTTCCAGTGTTGCGTGGTGGCCGAGCCGACGGACCTGGTGACCATCGTCGGTTGCCGAGGAGCCGCGAATATCGAGATCGACGTGCGCGGGCGTTCGGCTCATGCAGGTCGTCCGCGAAACGGTGCCAATGCGATATCCGCTGCCGCCCGCATCGTCGCCGTCATCGAGGACTGGCAGATCGAATTGGACGAGGATCCACACGCCGAACTCGGTCCCGCTACCTGGAACGTGGGCACCGTGACAGGAGGCACCGGTACGTCGATGGTTGCCGACCGGTGCGTGCTCACGGTCGACCGTCGGCTGCTACCCGGTGAGAGCGCTGCGGAGGTGGTGGACGACCTGCGTTCGCGGATCGACGCGGCAGGTATCACTGGTTCGGGAATCCAGGTGCAACTCGAGGTGTCGATGGAAATGCCGGGCTTTCTGACCGCTGCGGATGACGGATTGGTCACCACTGCAATGCAATCGGTTCGCGACATCGGATCTGCCGGTTTCACTGACATCTGGACGGCTTCGTGCGATGGTGGTTTCGTGGCACAGCAGATGGGTATCCGCACCGTCGTGCTCGGTCCCGGGGAGATCGAAAACCAGGCGCACCGGCCGGACGAGTCCGTCGCCGTGCAGCAATTGACCGACAGCGCAAAGGCGTACGCGTTGATCGCCACCAGAATCGCTGCGCCACCTGGTCTTTAGTTTTCCAAGAGGGGGTTGTTCGAGACGTGCGTCCGGCGTCGACGTAAAGTCGGACGCTGCGAAGTACCAAACCGACGCTCCACGTTGTCATAAAGCGAGAGGTATTGGACCGTGACCGAAACTTCAGGGTCGGCAGCTTCGCCGACCGGATATCCGCCGAGTACCGACACACTCAGCGCGAACGAAACGAAAATTCTGCATCGCGCGATCGGCGGGTCCGCACTGGGCAACGCCGTGGAGTGGTTCGACTACGCGGTGTACGGCTACCTCGCCGTCTACATCGCCGCCAACTTCTTTCCGTCGGACGACGGTGGAGCGAGCCTGCTCTCCACGTTCGCCGTGCTGGCCGCGTCGTTCATCATTCGCCCCATCGGCGGCATCGTGCTCGGCCCGCTCGGCGACCGCATCGGTCGTCAGAAGGTCCTCGTCCTGACCGTCTCGATGATGACGTTGGCCACGGCGGCGATCGGTGTGCTGCCGACGTTCGACACCATCGGTATCGCAGCGCCGTTGCTGTTGCTCGTCTGCCGACTGGTGCAGGGCTTCTCCACCGGCGGTGAGTACGGCGGCGCAGCAGTGTTCATGGCCGAGTACGCGCCCGACAAGCGCCGCGGATTCTTCGGGTCGTTCCTCGAATTCGGCACCCTCGCAGGCACGGTGGGCGGTGCCACCCTGTGCACCCTGCTCAACGTCGGGCTCGGAGACGAGACCATGGAGGCCTGGGGCTGGCGAATTCCGTTCCTGGTGACGCTCCCGCTGGGCATCGTCGCGTTGTGGCTGCGGACCCGGCTCGAGGATTCTCCTGTGTTCGCCGAGGCCAAGGAAGACGGCGGCACGGTCGAAGAAGGTGCAGGTGGAGCAGTCACCTCCCTCAAGGCCACCCTGACGTACTGGCAGCGAATCCTGATTCTGATGGGATTCGTGTTGCTGCTCAACATCGCGTACTACACGGTGCTCACGTTCTTGCCCTCGTACCTCAGCGACACGTTGGGGCACAGCACGACTCAGTCGAACTTCACTCTCGTGGCCATCATGATCATCATGATGTTGATCATCAACCCCATCGGCGCTCTGTCCGACCGGGTGGGCCGAAAGCCGTTGCTGCTGGTCGCCTGTGTGGGGTACTTCGTCTTCAGCGTCCCGCTGTTTCTGCTGATCATCAACACCGGCCTGATCGGCCAGAGCATCGGCCTGCTCGGTCTCGGCGTGTTGCTGGTCATCATGTGCTCTTGCGTGTCGTCGACGCTGCCCGCACTGTTTCCCACCCAGGTGCGCTACGGAGCGTTCGCCATCGGATACAACGTCTCGACGGCGCTCTTCGGCGGCACGGCACCGCTGATTCTGACGTTCCTGATCGACCGAACGGGTTCCAACTTGATCCCGGGTTGGTACATGATGATCGCAGCTGCCATCGCGTTCGTTCCGATCCTGTTGATGCCAGAGACCGCGGGCCGGTCGTTGCGCGGCACCCAGTGCCCCGGTGACAACGACGACGAGGTCGCTGCGTCCGGCGTCGAGCTCGTCGGATACAAGTCGAAGTAGTGCGTCCGGTTCTGGCCGTTCTGCATGCCGGCGACCTTCCCGACGGACTCGAGTCCGTCGCGGAGGTCGCCGACATCAGATATGCCACCGCCGACACGCTCGCCGAGGCCGTCGACGGTGCCGAAGCCCTGCTGCTGTGGGATTTCTTCTCGCCCGCAGTCGAATCCGCATGGCCGCGGTGCGGTTCGCTGAAGTGGATCCATATCGCCGCTGCCGGCGTGGACTCGTTGTTGTTCGACGAACTGGTGGAATCCGATGTGGTCGTGACCAATTCGCGTGGAGTGTTCGACCGACCTATCGCGGAGTTCGTGCTGGCTCAGATCCTCGCGTTCGCCAAGGACTCCGAACGTTCGCGCACACTGCAGCATTCGAAGATGTGGCAGCATCGCGAGACCGAACGCATCGATGGCGCACACGTGATGATCGTGGGCACCGGAGCAATCGGTCGTGCCATCGCGACTCTGCTGAGTGCTGTGGGAATGTCGGTCTCCGGCGTGGGTCGAACAGCGCGAGGCGGCGACGGAGACTTCGGCACCGTGTACGCCAGTGATGATCTGGTGGACGAAGTAGGGCGGGCCGACTACCTGGTTCTGGTTGCCCCGCTGACCGAACAGACGAGGGGCCTGGTCGACGATTCCGTGTTGGCCGCGATGAAGCCCGGATCCAGGGTGATCAACGTCGGTCGCGGCGAGCTACTCGACACCGATGCCCTGCTCAAACATCTCGATTCGGGACACCTCGCCGGGGCTGCGCTCGACGTCTTCGAGACCGAGCCGCTCCCGGCCGACCACCCGCTGTGGGCGGCCGAGAACGTGGTCGTCACTCCGCACATGAGCGGGGACGCGTCGGGGTGGAAGAGTCGTCTCGCCGACGTCTTCGTCGACAACGCGCAGCGATACTTCCGCGGCGAACAGCTGCGCAACGTCGTCGACAAGAAGCTCGGTTTCGTGGTGTGACCGGTCTCGTGATGTGACTGTCAGTAGGCCCGCTCGTACTGCGGTGCCACTGCCGGTGTCATCTCCACTCCGAGTTCGCGGGCCGCGCGCCGTGGCCAGTACGGATCGCGCAGCAGCTCACGGGCGAGAAGCACCGCAGTTGCCTCGCCGAGCGAAACGATGTCCTCGGCCTGTTTCGGTTCGGTGATCATCCCCACCGCTGCGGCCGGCATCGTGGTCTCGTTCTGGATACGCCGTGCGAACGGCACCTGGTAACCGGGTTCGACCGGAATCTCGGCGCGTACGTTCCCGCCGGTGGACGTATCGACGAGATCCACGCCGTGCTCGGTGAGTATCTGCGCCAGCGCGACAGTCTGATCAGAGGTCCAACTCGGAGCTTCCAAGTCGGCTGCAGCATCGGACTTCTCGGGTTCGTCGAGCCAGTCCGTTGCCGACAGACGGACGAACACCGGAAGCTCGGCCGGCCACACCTCACGGACCGCGTCGACCACCTCGATCAGCAGGCGAGTCCGCCCCGCGAAGTCGCCGCCGTAGGCGTCGGTGCGGGTGTTGCTGGCTGGCGAGAGGAATTGGTGCAGGAGGTATCCGTGTGCGCCGTGTATCTCGGCTACCTGGAACCCGGCCTTCAGTGCGCGCCGCGCAGCGTTACGAAAATCGTCGACGATCTTCGCGATGTCGTCGGCTGTCGCTTCCCGTGGTGTCGCGTAACGACCGAACGGTACGGCGCTCGGGCCCACGGTCTCCCAGCTCCGGGGATCCTCGGCGGGCAGTGATGTGCCACCGAGCCAGGGAGCCGCCGTCGAGCCCTTCCGGCCCGCATGCGCCAGCTGGATGCCCGGGACGGTACCGAAGGACGAGATCTCGGTGACGATCTCGGCCAGTGCGTCGGCCTGTGTGTCGTTCCAGATGCCCAGGTCCGACGGGCTGATTCGGCCCTCGGGGCTGACCGCGGTGGCCTCGGTGATGATCAGGCCGGCTCCGCCGATCGCGCGGCTCACCAGGTGGGTGCGATGCCAGGCACCCGCGACGCCGACGTTCTCGCCCGTCTCGTCGGCCGAGTACTGGCACATCGGTGCCATCCATACCCGGTTGGGAAAGGTGAGCTCGCGCAATGTCAGGGGCTCGAACAGGGCACTCACAGGTGGTTCCTCCGGTCTGTCGGTCTCGACGTCGGTGACGTCGGCGATGTCCACGCTGTGCTGCAACGACGTGGAGATGCAGCTTCATTCCCCGGCCCTATTAGTGTGTAGTGCATGACTGCTTCCGTCTCGGCCGCTTCGGTGCCGTCCTCTGCCGACTTGCGCGAGAACGTGCACTCGGCTGCTCGCCGAGCCCGCGTCGCTTCACGTGCATTGGCGTTGCTGACCACTGCGGAGAAGGATTCGCTGCTGCATGCCGCGGCCGACGCCGTGCTGGCCGCAGCGGAGCCGGTGCTCGCAGCCAACGCCGCCGACATCGAGATCGCCCGCGCTGCGGGAACGGACGAGGGTCTGCTCGATCGGCTGCGGCTGACGGCACCGCGCATCGACGGTATTGCCGCCGGGCTGCGGCAGGTGGCGGGCCTACCCGATCCGATCGGCGAGGTCATCCGCGGATCGACGCTCCCCAACGGGCTCGAGATCAGGCAGATGCGGGTTCCGCTGGGCGTCGTGGGCATGGTCTACGAGGCGCGCCCCAACGTGACCGTCGACGCGTTCGGTCTGGCGTTCAAATCCGGGAACGCAGTGCTGCTGCGGGGGTCCTCGTCCGCGGCGCAGTCGAACGCAGCCCTGGTCGAGGCGCTGCAGGGTGCGCTCACGAGCCACGGGCTGCCGGAATCGGCCGTACAACTGCTCGGCAGTGCTGATCGGTCGACGGTCACCCACCTCATTCAGGCCCGCGGGCTGGTGGATGTCGTGATCCCGCGTGGGGGAGCGGGTTTGATCGCCGCGGTCGTGCGTGATGCCACGGTTCCCACCATCGAGACCGGGGTGGGTAACTGCCACGTCTATCTGCATTCCTCCGCCGACGCGGAGACGGCCGAGAAGATCGTGCTCAACGCCAAGACCCGCCGGGTGAGCGTGTGCAACGCCGCCGAAACGGTGCTGGTCGATGCCGCGATCGCCGAGACCATGGTGCCGAGGTTGTTGCAGGCGTTCCAGATGCACAGTGTCACGGTGCACGGTGATCTGCCGGGGTTGGTTCCTGCAGGCGACGACGATTGGTCGCAGGAATACCTCTCGCTCGACATCGCGCTGAAGGTGGTCGACGGCATCGACGAGGCAATCGACCACATCGACCGATACGGCACCGGCCATACCGAGGCGATCGTCGCGTCGGACATCGGTGCTGCGCGCGAATTCACCCGACGAGTCGACGCGGCTGCCGTGATGGTCAACGCCTCCACCGCGTTCACCGACGGCGAGCAGTTCGGCTTCGGTGCCGAGATCGGCATCTCCACCCAGAAGCTGCACGCCCGCGGCCCCATGGGCCTGCCCGAGCTGACCTCGACCAAATGGACGGTGTGGGGCGACGGGCACGTCAGACCCGTCTGACCGGCCTGCAGCCACTCGACCCGCCAGACCCGATCTTCCAGGAGTTGTGACGTGGACCGTGCCCTACCGACGACACCACCGTTGTTCGCGAGCGTGAACGATGTTCAGGCCCGTCTGGCCGAGACGGGGTATCTGGCCGACAAGGCCACGGCCACATCGGTCTTTCTCGCCGATCGCCTCGGCAAGCCGCTGTTGATCGAGGGTCCCGCCGGAGTCGGCAAGACCGAATTGGCGCGCGCGGTCGCGCAGTCGACCGGAGCCGAACTGGTGCGACTGCAGTGCTACGAGGGTGTCGACGAGGCGAGGGCACTATACGAGTGGAACCACGCCAAACAGATCCTGCGTATCCAATCCGGCTCGAGTGCCGACTGGGACTCGACGAAGCTCGACGTGTTCTCCGAGGAGTTTCTGCTGGCTCGGCCGCTGCTGCAGGCCATTCGCCGAACCGAGCCGACCGTGCTCCTGATCGACGAGACCGACAAGGCAGATGTCGAGATCGAGGGCTTGCTTCTCGAGGTGCTCAGCGACTTCGCGATCACCATTCCCGAGCTGGGCACGATCACTGCGGAGCGCACCCCGTTCGTCGTGTTGACCTCCAATGCCACGCGCGAACTGTCGGAAGCTCTCAAGCGCCGCTGCCTGTTCCTGCACCTCGACTTCCCCGACGCGGACCTCGAGCGTCGAATCCTGGCCAGCCGCGTTCCCGAACTGCCCGAGGCGATCGCGGAGCAGATGATCAAGACCGTCCGCGTGCTCCGAGGGATGCAGCTCAAGAAGTTGCCGTCGGTGGCCGAGACGATCGACTGGGGTCGCACACTCCTGGCCCTCGGCATGGACACCCTCGACGACGACGCGGTCCGGTCGACGCTCGGAGTCGTGCTCAAGCATCAGTCGGATCAGGTGCGCGCCGCCGCCGAACTGCGGCTGAACTGACATGCTCGCCCCACACGGAATTCCCGGTCATCTCGTCGGCTTCGTCGAGGCGTTGCGTAAGCGTGGGATCTCGGTGGGGCCGTCGGAGACCGTCGATGCCGGACGCGTGCTGGCGGTGTTGGATCTGTTGGACCGAGAAGCGGTCCGCGAGGGGCTGGCCTGCGCGCTGCTGCGACGTCCGACGCACCGCGGGGTGTTCGACGCGTTGTTCGACCTGTGGTTTCCGGTGGCATCGGGTACCAGGGATTCGGGGCAGATCGACACCGCGCTGCCTCGCACCGAGACAGGCGAGGTCGATATCGATGCGTTGCGTGAACTGATCGTCGAACTGCTCTCGGACGACTCGGCGGAGGCGGCCGAACTGACCCAGATGCTGGCGGCCCAGATGGTCGAGGAGCTCGGTCAGTACAAGTCCTCGAACGGGCCGTCGTTCTCGGCCTATCAGGCGTTGCGTGATGTCGCTCCCGACACGCTGCTTCGCAAGATCCTCGACGGCCTGCTGGGCCGAAGTGACGACGCGCCGGATCGGCCCACCGACGACTACGAGTCGGAGGTGGCCAAACGTACTGCAGCGCAACGTATTACCGACCTACGCAAGATGGTCGAGAGCGAGACGAGGCGTCGGTCGGCCGAGAAACTGGGCCGCGACCGGGTAGCGAGCTACGGTGTTCCGAAACTGGCAGAGGAAGTCGATTTCCTGCGTGCCTCGGACACGGAGATGGCTGCGTTGCGACGTAACGTCGCACCGCTGGCGCGGTTGCTGGCCTCGCGACTTGCGGTGCGCCGCAGTCGAAGCAGGCACGGCTCCATCGATCTGCGACGCACGCTGCGCAAATCCATGTCGACCGGCGGTATTCCCATCGATCTGGTGGAGCGCAAGCCCCGTCGGGCGCGGCCGGAACTGGTTGTGCTGTGCGATGTCTCGGGGTCGGTGGCCGGATTCAGCAACTTCACTCTGCTGCTGGTGCATGCTCTTCGTGAACAGTTCTCCCGGGTGCGAATTTTTGCGTTCGTCGACTCCACCGACGAGGTGACGCGGTTCTTCGATTCCGGGGCAGACCTCGGGGCCGCCATGAGCCGGATCGTGCGGGAAGCGGACCTGGTGACCTACGACGGTCATTCGGATTACGGGCATGCTCTGACGACGTTCGACGAGAAGTACGCGCAGGTCATCACCAGCCGCAGTTCGGTTCTCGTTCTGGGCGATGCCCGGACGAACTATCGCGAACCGAAGCTGCCGGCGTTGGCCCGAATCGTCTCGGTGGCCAAGCACGCCTACTGGCTCAACCCCGAGCCCAAATCTCAGTGGGGATCCGGTGATTCGGCGGCCAAGGTGTATGCGGACGTGATTGCGATGCACGAGTGTCGGTCGGCCCAGCAGCTCGCGATGGTGGTCTCACGTCTGTTGCCGGTATGAGGCGTGTAACCGGCGTCGCTGCCACGGACGTAGAATCGTCGGTTGTGCAGCACGAATCCGGCCCCGGTGAGGACACGAACACCACGCCGACTCTCCGGTTGGGGGTCATGGGCGGCACTTTCGATCCCATTCACCACGGTCACCTCGTGGCTGCCAGCGAGGTGGCGGCCACGTTCGGTCTGGACGAGGTCATCTTCGTTCCCACCGGGACCCCGTGGCAGAAGGAGGGCAGGTCGGTCAGCCCGGCCGAGGATCGCTACTTGATGACGGTCATCGCCACCGCGTCGAATCCTCGGTTCTCGGTGAGCCGGGTCGACGTCGACCGGGAGAAGTCGACCTACACCGTCGACACCCTGAGGGATCTTCGAGCGCAGCACCCCGATGCCGAGTTGTATTTCATCACCGGTGCCGATGCGCTCGAGTCCATTTTGACGTGGCAGAACTGGGAGGAGCTCTTCGAGCTCGCGAAGTTCGTCGGAGTGACGCGGCCGGGGTTCGAGCTCGGCGTCGATCATCTGGCCAACCATCTACGATCGTTGCCCGCCGACACTCTCACATTGATGGAAATCCCGGCACTCGCGATATCGTCGACGGACTGCCGACGTCGTGCCGGTGAAAATCGGCCGGTCTGGTACCTCGTCCCGGACGGCGTCGTGCAATACATCTCGAAGAGGAACCTCTATCGACCACGGGGCGCGCAGCGCCTCGACGGATCCGTCACCATGTCGGAACCGGCGCCACAGAAGAAGCAACCGGCCGGGTCGGTCACCAGCGCAGTGACCGCGAACCCGAGCCATACGAGTGGGAGTACACCGAAGTGACTGCAACAGCCGAAGCCGCCGAGATGGCGCGTATCGCCGCGCTCGCAGCCGACGACAAACTGGCCAGCGACGTGGTGATCCTCGACGTCTCCGACCAGCTCTACATCACCGATTGCTTCGTGATCGCCTCCGCGCCCAACGAGCGTCAGGTCAACTCGATCGTGGAGAACATCGAGGACCAGCTTCGTGAGGCCGGACACAAGCCGGTGCGTCGCGAGGGCACCAGAGAGGGCCGCTGGGCGCTGTTGGACTACTCCGACATCGTGGTGCACGTCCAGCACAACGAGGAGCGCAACTTCTACGCGCTCGAGCGGCTGTGGAAGGACTGCCCGACGATCGAGGTTCCGGGCCTCGGTCAGCATCCGGCACCGGAACCGGAGCAATGATCCGGCGGCTCATCCTGCTTCGCCACGGTCAGACGGACTACAACGCCACCGACCGTATGCAGGGCCAGCTCGATACCGATCTGTCCGAGCTGGGCCGCAGTCAGGCGAAGACGGCTGCGGCCGAACTGGCTGTCCGCGCGCCCATCCGCATCGTCTCGTCCGATCTCAAGCGCGCTCTCGACACTGCGGAAGCTCTCGGGGACGCGGCTGGAGTCGCGGTGTCCACGGACGAGCGGCTGCGGGAGACACATCTCGGCGACTGGCAAGGACTCACCCACACCGAAGTGGACGACATCGCCCCCGGTGCGCGTCCGGCCTGGCGTGCCGACGCAACCGTCGCCCCGCCCGGTGGGGAAAGTCGCATCGACGTTGCGAACCGCAGCGTGCCGCTGGTGCGTGAGCTCCTCGGCGGCGTCCCCGAGTGGGGTGCCGACGGCGACCAGCGACCACTGGTGCTCGTGGCGCACGGAGGGTTGATCGCGGCCCTGACCGCAGCGTTGCTCGCACTGCCGACCGATCGCTGGCCGGTGCTCGGCGGCCTCGCCAACACCAGCTGGGTACAGCTCGGTGCGCACGGACCCGGCGACAACCCGTCCTGGCGGCTCGACGTCTGGAACGCCTCGGCGCGGGTGGCCAGTGACGTCCTCTGAGGAGGCCACCGCGCGCCCCGTGCTGCTCGTGCTGGCGGACTCGCTGAGCTATTACGGACCCGAGGGCGGGCTGCCGGTCGACGATCCTCGATTGTGGCCCAATATCGTTGCTGCAGAGCTGGATTGGGATGTCGAGCTGGTAGCCCGTATCGGCTGGACGAGCCGCGATGCGTGGTGGGCTCTGACCCAGGATCCGCGAGTGTGGGCGGTGATACCGCGGGCCGGTGCCGTCGTACTCGGAATCGGCGGCATGGACTCGTTGCCGTCGCCGCTACCGACCGCGTTGCGTGAGCAGATCCGCTACATCCGTCCGCCCGCACTTCGGCGGGTCGTTCGCGCGGGTTATCAAGCGGTGCAGCCGGTTCTGTCGCATCTCGGTTGGCCGGTGGCGCTTCCGCCGCGACTGAGTGTCGACTACCTCGAGCAGACCCGCGCCGCATTGGCCTACGTGCGGCCGGAATTGCCCGTCGTCGGTACCTATCCGTCGGTGCATCGGTGCGACGCCTACGGGCGGGTGCATTTGGGGCGCGAGCCCGCGGTACGAGCGCTGCGTGCCTGGAGCGACGAAAATAGTGTTCCCATGGTCGATCTCGCGGAGGCAGTTCGGCCGAACATCGAGTCCGAGAACGCCAACCCCGACGGAATCCACTGGGGTTGGGACGCACACGTGGCCGTGGCCGACGCAATGCTGACGGTGTTGCGACCGGTGGCAGCGGCGGCAGCGATCCGGCACCCATGACCGTCGCCGTCGTCACCGACTCGTCGTCCTGCCTGCCCGCGTCCGTAGCCGCCGAGTGCGGTATCGCGGTGGCACCGCTGCATGTGTTGGTGGACGGCGTCGACCATCGTGAGGGTATCGACGAGATTCCCGAACGATCGACCGACGGAAAGCCGGTGACGACCGCGGGGGCGTCTCCGGGCGAGCTGACCGAGGTCTATGCCGCAGCTCTCGAACGCAGTCGCGGGGCGGGCGTCGTCGCACTGCACATCTCCCGGGGCCTGTCGAGCACCTGGGAGGCTGCGCGGCAGGCCGCCGAGCAGATCGGATCGTTGGTGAAGGTGGTCGATTCCGGTTCTGCCGGAATGGGATTGGGCTACCCGGCGCTGGCAGCAGCGTATGTTGCAGCGGGTGGAGCCGGACTCGACGAGGTCTACGACGATGCTGTTCGCAGGTCTGCGTCGTCGAGATGTTTCATCGTCGTCGATCGATTGGATCACCTGCGCCGCGGCGGTCGTATCGGCACTGCCGCAGCCCTGCTCGGTACGGCCCTGGCGATGAAGCCGGTGCTGCACATCAGCGATGGTGCGCTGGTGTTGCGCGAGAAGACGCGAACCTCCTCGAAAGCACTGAGCAAGCTGGTGGACGCGGCAGCTGCCGCGGCAGCCGACATCGGTACGGATTCCGGGGTTGTCGTGGCGGTGCACCATATGCAGTGCGCCGAGCGAGCCGAGGACGTCTCAGCCATGCTGATGGCGCGTATCCCGAACCTGACCAGCGTCGACGTGCTGCCGTTCGGTGCGGTGCTCGGTGCACACGTCGGTCCCGGTGCCGTCGGCGTAGTCGTCGCTCCTGATCATCGGTAGGGCGTATCGAGCCGCATCATCCACAGAATCTCGGTTGTGCACAGGGCAGTTCGCGACCACTGTTCGCCCCGGTCAGGTCCGTCCGGAGGGCGCTAGCGTCCTGAGACATGGGCGGCGACGACGATCGGGCACACACGGTGGCACGATTGAATTCCGTGCGGAGGCAGAGTGATTCCGCGCGCGCCGAGCCGCGCCGAGTCGACGAATTCGATGACCCCCAGGGCGAGCCGCCGATCGGGCAACCACAGGACGGCGTCGTGCATCCCGATCCGGAGTGGCTGCTTCCTGCCGTGCAGCGTCCCGAATCACCATGGTCGTCGTTGCTACCGCAGCGGTGGCGATTCGCGCGGGTGGATCCCGGCCGACCCGGTGTGAAGGCGTTGGCGGCGGCGGGTGTGTTCGTGGTCCTCGTCGCCGGCTTCGCGGTGTTTCGAGATGCGCCGACGCCTGCGCCCGCACCACCACTGGCGGTGGTCTCCACCGACGCCGCCGATACCCGCGCGCCGGACTCGGCGATGTCCGAATCCGGATCGTCGGGCCGGTCGCCGGACAAGACGGCCGGCACGGCACCGGTCGCGGAAACAGAACTTGTCGTCAGTGTCGTCGGACTCGTCGCGCATCCCGGTCTCGTTCGGCTGCAACCGGGCTCGCGCATCGCCGACGCCTTGGCCGCAGCGGGAGGGGCCGTGGAGGGCGCCGATCTGTTGGCGCTGAACATGGCAGCTCGGGTGTCGGACGGCGATCAGATCGTCGTGGGGCTCGTGCCGGCTCCGGCGGCCCCTCCGGTCAGCGGCACCACGTCGGGTCAGGGCGCAGGGCCGGGCGGAGTTGCCGGTTCGACGACGGACCAGGCGGGCCCGGCCGCCGGCGGGGCGGTGGACCTCAATACGGCCACGGTCGCAGAATTGGACGCGCTGCCCGGTGTGGGACCGGTGACGGCAACGTCGATCGTGAGCTGGCGAGACACGAACGGCCGCTTCGTATCGGTCGATCAGCTCGCCGAGGTCGACGGTATCGGCCCGGGCCGGCTCACCAAGATTCGCGACCTGGTCCGAGTCTCGTGACCGGGGTGCCGTCGTCGTCGGACTCCGAGGAACCAGTTCCTTTCGACATCCGCCTGATTCCGGCGGCAGCGGCATCCTGGTCGATCACTGCGACCGGTATTCTCGCCGGTCCGAGCGCGGCGGTGAAGGCCACGGTGGTGACGTGCGCGATCGTGGTGCTGGGAGCCGTTGTGCTGCAGAGGATCTCGAAGGGTCGAGCGGACACCGCGAGACACGTGTGGTCCGGGGCGGCCGCGGTGATCGTCGTGGCGTTGTGTTTCGGCGGTGCGATCTGGCTCCAGATGCGCTCGGTGGCGGAGCATCCAGTGGCTGCGGCCGCGCAGAATCGGGCATGGATCACGGCAGTGGTCGACATCGAAGAAGACCCGCGACGTCTGCCCGCGCCCGGGCCGCCGATGGTGATGTTGCAGGCGGAGATGACCCGCGTCGATGTCGGTGGCGAGGCGCTCTACGTCGGCGGCCGGGTATCGATCGTGGCACCGGAGTCGACATGGTCGGCACTGCTTCCGGGCCAGCAGATCACGGTCCGGGGCCGGCTCGGGGTACCCACCAGGTCCGATATGACCGTGGCCGTCATCCGAACGACCGGTCCGCCGGTGGCCGTAGGTGAGCCCGGACCGGTCTCGTCGGCGGCGGGCTCGTTTCGCTCGAATCTGGCAGATGTGGCGCAGAATTCGCTCCCGTCGGACCGGGCAGGTCTACTGCCGGGCCTCGTCGTGGGCGATGTCTCACGATTGGACGAGCAGGTAGTCGAGAACTTCCGAGCCGCGGGATTGACGCATCTGACCGCGGTGTCGGGTGCGAACTTCTCGATCCTGATCGGTGCCGTGCTGTTGGTGTTGCGCGGCATAGGGATCGGGCCTCGCGCGACCGTCACGATTGCCTTCGTCGTTCTGATTGCCTTCGTCGTCGTGGCCCGACCGTCTCCGAGCGTGTTGCGCGCCGCGGTGATGGGGTCGATCGGTTTGCTGGCCTTGGTGACCGGCAGACGGAAGCAAGCGGTCCCGGCCTTGTGCGGCGCGGTGTTGGCACTACTCGGGTGGTGGCCGCGGCTCGCCGTGGACGTCGGATTCGTGTTGTCGGTGTTCGCCACCGCGGGGCTGGTGCTGGTGGCACCGATCTGGGTGGACTGGCTGCGGGCCCGAGGATGGCCCCGGGCAGCTGCGGAGGTGGTGGCGGTCGCCGCGGCGGCCCACGTGGTGACGGCACCCGTCGTCGCGGCAATGGCGGGAACGTTCAGCGTGGTGGGTGTGGTTGCGAACGTACTGGTCTCGCCGGTCGTCGCCCCCATCACCGTGGTGGGCATCGTGACTGCGGTGTTGGCTGTGGTCAGCACCTCGTTGGCCGACGTGACGGCGCAGCTGGCGTCGGCACCGTTGTGGTGGTTGATCACGGTGGCCGAGCGTGCCGCGTCGGTGCCGGCAGCATCGGTCGTCGTTCCCGAGGGTGTCCGAGGAATCGCGGCGGCGACCGTCGGCACAGTCGCGCTCCTGGGCGCGCTGCGATGGGCGTTGTTCCGCTGGGTGTCGGCCACGTTCGCGATTGCACTTCTGGCGCTGTGGACGGCCCACGTCGTGTGGTGAGTGCCGGTCCGAAGCGGATGTCCGTGGTGTCGGCGGCGCATGGCACGATCATGGTCGTGACTTCGAGTGTGGCTCCTCTGCATCTGGTACTCGGCGACGAGGAACTACTGATGGATCGTGCGGTGGCCGCGATCGTGACGCAGGTGCGTGCGAATGCGGCGATCCCGGGGGAGGACCTCCCGGTGACCCGGCTGCGGACCGGTGACGCAAGTGCTCCCGAGCTCGCCGAACTGCTGAGTCCGTCGCTGTTCGCCGAAGACCGTGTCGTCGTACTCGAGGCGGCGGCCGAGGCCGGTAAGGATGCAGTCACTCTGGTGCTCGACGCGGCTACCGATCCACCCGAGGGTGCCGTCGTGGTGGTCATGCATTCCGGCGGCGGCCGCGCCAAAGCGATGGTCGGTGCCCTCCAGAAATGCGGGGCTCAGGTCCACGAATGCGTCAAGCTCACCAAACCGGCCGAGCGGATCGATTTTGTCCGGGGCGAGTTTCGCGCGGCGGACGTCCGCGTCAGCGGCGAGGTGATCGAGGCTGTCGTCGAGTCCGTCGGTAACGAACTCCGCGAATTGGCCTCGGCGTGTTCGCAGTTGGTCTCCGATACCGGAGGCAAAGTCGATCTGGCCGCCGTGCGTCGGTACTACTCGGGCAAAGCGGAGGTATCGGGATTCGACGTCGCGGACAAGGCCGTCATCGGTGATCGAGCCGGCGCTCTCGAAGCCTTGCGGTGGGCGATGCACCGGGGAGTGGCACACGTTCTCCTCGCGGATGCGCTCGCCGATGCCGTGCGCACCATCGCGCTCGTCGGCTCGGCCGGTCGCGGTGACCCGTTCCGGATGGCAGGCGAACTGGGAATGCCGCCCTGGAAGATCAAGAAGGCGCAGGGCCAAGCGCGCGGGTGGAACGGCCGCTCGATAGCGCAGGCCCTGCGCGTGGTGGCGCAGCTGAACGCCGACGTCAAAGGTCAGGCAGCGGACGCGGACTACGCGGTGGAGCGAGCTGTCGCCGAGGTCGCCTCGTTGGGTGACCGCTAGCGGGGTGCCCGGCGCACGACAAAGCCCGCTGCGTCCTCGTCGGATGCAGCGGGCTCGGTCGAGCTCAGTACGAGATCAGAGCTTGTTGACTGCGAGAGCCAGTGCCGACTTCTTGTTGGCGGCCTGGTTCTTGTGGATGACGCCCTTGCTGGCGGCCTTGTCGAGCTTGCGGCCGGCATCGAGGAGAATCTCGGAAGCCTTGTCCTTGTCGCCCGCAGCCTGTGCCTCGCGGAACGAGCGGATGACGGTGCGAAGGGAGGACTTCACCGACTGGTTGCGCAGGCGTGCACGCTCGTTGGTGAGAATCCGCTTCTTCTGGGACTTGATATTGGCCACGCGTAAAATCCTTGTCGTCTTCGTCGGTATTCCGGTCAGGGCGATCCATGCTGGAATGCCCGAAGTCTGCTGCTGAGCGTTGAGCCCTGCGCCGAAGATCGAGAATACCAGCACAGGACGGCAGAACCCAATTCGGAGTCGCCCTCCACAGCCGTTTCAAGAATTTAACGCTTCTACCGCGCCTAACTCCTGTCTCTGTAGCAACATTGCCAGGATGAGTCCGCGATCGGCAACGCATGCCGCCTCCAAGGCCAAAGCGACCAGAACGAAGTCAGCGGATCGTGTCGAACCCGATGCAGACGGGGTGTTCGGGGGGTACTCCGACGTCGGAAAGTACAGCCTCGCCTTCGACGAGATGTTCGACTCGGACGGCCGTACTCGAACGCCGTACAAAGGAATCCACACGGCGCTCGCCCCGGCGAACGCCGTGGACCTGGACGCCAGATCGGATGCGCTCGGACGCGCGTTCGTCGACCAGGGCATCACGTTCTCACTGTCCGGCCAAGAACGCCCGTTCCCGCTCGACCAGGTGCCCCGCGTCATCGCAGCAGGGGAGTGGTCGCGTCTGGAACGCGGCATCAAGCAACGCGTCAAGGCTCTCGAGATGTTTCTCGCCGACATCTACGGAGACCAGGAAATCCTGCGAGACGGCGTCGTTCCGAAACGGCTGATCACGTCGTGCGAGCACTTCCACCGTGAGGCCGTCGGCATCACCCCGCCCAACGGCGTACGTATCCACGTCGCCGGAATCGACCTCGTCCGCGACGCGCAGGGCACGTTCCGTGTCCTCGAAGACAACCTGCGTTCACCCTCGGGCGTCTCCTACGTCATGGAGAACCGCCGGACCATGGCCCGGGTGTTCCCGGACCTGTTCGCCAGTCACCGCGTGCGTGCCGTCGGCGACTACGCCTCGCACCTGCTGCGGGCACTGCGCGCATCGGCCGCCCTCAACGAGGCAGACCCGACCGTGGTGGTTCTCACTCCGGGCGTGGCGAACTCGGCGTACTTCGAGCACTCGCTGCTCGCTCGGCTGATGGGCGTCGAGCTCGTCGAAGGTCGAGACCTGTTCTGCCGAGACAACATCGTCTACATGCGCACCACCGAGGGCGAGCGTCAGGTCGACGTCATCTACCGACGAATCGACGACGACTATCTCGACCCCATGCAGTTCCGTCCCGACTCGGTGCTGGGAGTGGCAGGTCTGGTCAACGCCGCCCGCGCAGGCAACGTCGTCATCTCGAGTGCCGTCGGAAACGGCGTCGGCGACGACAAGCTCGTCTACACCTACGTTCCCACCATCATCGACTACTACATGGGCGAGAAGCCGCTGCTGGCCAACGTCGACACGTTCCGGTGCTGGCTCGACGACGAGTGCGAGGAAGTCCTCGACCGCATCGACGAACTGGTGATCAAGCCGGTGGAAGGTTCTGGCGGCTACGGCATCGTCTTCGGACCCGACGCCTCGCCGAAGGAACTCGCCACCATCAGCAAAAAGGTCCGCGCGGATCCGCGCGGCTGGATCGCCCAGCCCGTCGTACAGCTCTCGACGGTGCCGACGAAGATCGGCGATCGCTTGGTACCCCGCCACGTCGACCTGCGGCCGTTCGCGGTCAACGACGGCGACGACGTCTGGGTGTTGCCCGGCGGTCTGACCCGGGTGGCGTTGCCGGAGGGGTCCTTGGTGGTCAACTCCAGCCAGGGCGGCGGTAGCAAGGACACGTGGGTGCTCGCCACCCGTACGTCGCAGGAGGAGCAGGAGCTCGCCGGCGACGAGATCGTCAGCGTTCCGCCGGAGTCACCGATGGCCGAACAAGGCCCGGAGCTGACGATGGACCAACAAATGAATCAGCAGCAGCAGCAACAGCAGCAGGCAACGAACTCGGACTCGAACGGCGGTGGACAGTAAATGCTCGCGCGCAACGCAGAGTCGCTCTACTGGATCGGTCGGTATGTCGAGAGAGCGGACGACACGGCCCGCATTCTCGATGTCACCGTCCACCAACTTCTCGAAGACGCCACAGTCGATCCCGACCACACTTCGCGAGTGTTGTTGCGAGTGCTCGGTTTCCAGCACGAGCCGGACGTCTCGCTCGACGTGTGGTCGCTTACCGAGGTCGTCGCCTTCAGCCGCGACGGATTGGGTTCGATCGTGGACTCACTGTCGAGTGCGCGCGAGAACGCCCGAGGTGCGCGTGAAGTCACGTCCAGTGAGATGTGGGAGTGCTTGAACACCACGTACAACGGATTGAACGAGCGCATCAGGGCGTCCAAGCGCACCGGCCCGGCCGAGTTCTTCAGCTACATCGAGGAGCGCGCCGCGATGTTCGCCGGTCTCGCGGACTCCACCCTCAGCCACGACGACGGCTATCGCTTTCTCCTGCTCGGTCGCTCGGTCGAGCGCATCGACATGATCGTTCGGTTGTTGCTCTCGCGAGCCGGTGACCGGCCGTCGTCGCCGGCGTGGGTCACTGTGCTTCGCTCGGCCGGTGCCCACGACACCTACCTGCGCACCTACCGCGGCGCGCTCGATGCCCAGCGAGTACTGGAATTCATGTTGTTGGACAGGCTCTTTCCACGATCGGTGTTCTACGCACTCAACGAGGCGGAACGATCACTCGATCAGCTCGACCATCAGCCCAACAGTCGAGTCGGTGCGCGCGCAGAGGCGCAGCGTCTACTCGGTCGCGCTCGCAGCGAACTCGAATTCCTGCGTCCCGGTGAAATTCTCGACGATCTGCAGGAGCGCCTGCTCTCCCTGCAGGAAACCTGCCGTGAGCTCGGTGATGCGATCTCCAAGCAGTATTTCCACGCCGCTCCGTGGGTGGCGTGGACGGACGCCGGCTCGGGAACATTCGAAGATCAATTGGAAGGTGAACTGTGAGCTGGCGTATGCGTGTCGTGCACACCACGGGCTATCAGTACGACGCACCGGTGACGTCGTCGTACAACGAGGCTCGACTGACGCCGCGAAGTGACAATCGGCAGAACGTGATTCTCAACCGAGTCGAGACCAACCCGGTGACGCGTTCCTACCGCTACACCGACTACTGGGGGACAGCGGTGACGGCGTTCGACCTGCACGCACCGCACACCGAGCTCGAGGTCACCGGATCGTCGGTGGTCGAGACCGATCCCTTCGTCTACCCGGATGAGAATGCCTCCTGGGAGGAACTCGCGAGCGACCAGGTGATCGACCGCTTCAACGAGGTCCTCGACAACACCGGATACGTGCCGAAGAACAGGCAACTCGCGTCGGTCGCGAAAAAGCTGTCGAAGGGTCTGCCGCCGCAGGAATCGGTCGTCGAGATCTCCAACTGGGTCAACCAGGAGATGTCGTACGTTCCCGGTACCACCGGTGTGCACACCTCGGCCGTGGAGGCCTGGTCGGAGAAGAAGGGTGTCTGTCAGGACTACGCCCACCTGACGCTGTTGATGCTGCGCAGCGTCGGCATCCCCAGTCGGTACGTCTCGGGCTACCTGCATCCGAAGAAGCAGGCCGCGATCGGTGCGACGGTCGAGGGCCAGTCTCACGCCTGGATCGAGGCCTGGACCGGTGCGTGGTGGGGCTACGACCCGACCAACGCCATCGCCGTCAACGAGCAGCACGTGTCGGTCGGACTCGGCCGTGATTACGCCGACGTCCCGCCGCTCAAGGGCATCTTCTCCGGCGGCGGTTCGACGGCTCTCGACGTGGTCGTGGAGATCACGCGACTGGCCTAGCGTCGTGCGCGTTTTGCGTACCCAGGGATACGCAAAACGCGCACGAGGTCAGTTCCAGCCGTAGTCCCGACGCAACCGATCTGCCACGGACTCGAACTGAGCTCTACCGAGGATTGCGCCTTCGCGACGAATGCCGTCCTCGGGCACGTCGAGAACTCGGTCCAAACGGATCCAACTCGGTCGCCCCTCGGCGTCCCACGCACCGGATCCGATCGACTGCCAGTCGCGGTCGCCGTCGCGGCTGCTCTGGCTCGACAGCATCAGGCCGAGCAGATCGTTGCCCTCACGCCCGATGACCAGCACCGGGCGGTCCTTGCCCTGAGTGGCGTCTTCCTCGTAGGTGACCCAGGTCCAGACGATCTCACCCGGATCGGCCTTGCCGTCCAGATCGGGGGAGTATTCGACGGTCCGCGCCCGTTGGGCGGTCGGTCTGGTCTGCGACGCCACTGGACGGCCAGGGCGAGGTGCAGGAGCCGCGTGCGCGACGCGCTTCCGGAGATCGCGTCCTTGCCCTTCTGCAGCGCACCGGAGTTCTGTAGTTGACGCAGTAGCCTCGGGCCCTCGCGCAGTGCGATCTTGCCTAGTTCCTTGCCGAATCTGCTCCAGTTGCCAGCCATGCGGCGAGTGTAGCCACGGCGGCAGCGCTACAAACCGCCCTGACTCACCGGGCGACCAGCCACGACGGACAGCCGGGGACGGCGCACCGTTCCGCTCGTGGGACGATAGGGAAACCCGTTCGCTCATTTCGAACACGCCAGCCGAAGGATACGAGTGCCCAGCTTCGCCGACACGACGTTCACCGATCCGTCCAGGATCAGGAACTTCTGCATCATCGCCCACATCGACCACGGAAAGTCGACGCTGGCAGACCGGATGTTGCAGCTCACCGGCGTCGTCGACGACCGGTCGATGCGTGCGCAGTATCTGGACCGGATGGACATCGAGCGCGAACGCGGCATCACCATCAAGGCGCAGAACGTGCGTCTGCCCTGGGTCGTCGACGGCGAAGAATTCGTTCTGCACCTCATCGACACCCCCGGCCACGTCGACTTCACGTACGAGGTGTCCCGCGCGCTCGAAGCGTGTGAAGGTGCTGTCTTGCTCGTCGACGCTGCTCAGGGCATCGAGGCGCAGACACTGGCGAACCTCTACCTGGCTCTCGACAAAGAGCTCACCATCATCCCTGTGCTCAACAAGATCGACCTGCCTGCTGCCGACCCGGATCGCTACGCCGCCGAGATCGCGCACATCATCGGATGCGAGGCCGACGACGTGCTGCGGGTGTCCGGCAAGACCGGAGTGGGCGTCGAAGAACTGCTCAACGAGGTCGTCAAGCTGGTGCCGGCTCCGGTCGGCAACCCGGACGGGCCTGCCCGCGCGATGATCTTCGACTCGGTCTACGACACCTACCGAGGCGTCGTCACCTACGTCCGAGTGGTCGACGGCGCACTGAATCCCCGTGAGAAGGTCACGATGATGTCGACCGGCTCGACGCACGAGTTGCTCGAAGTCGGCATCGTGTCGCCGGACCCGAAGGCAACGAAGGGCCTCGGCGTCGGCGAGGTGGGGTACCTGATCACCGGCGTCAAGGACGTCCGTCAGTCCAAGGTCGGCGATACCGTCACCACGTTCCGCAAGGGTGCTACCGAGCCGCTGACCGGTTACCGCGAGCCACGGCCGATGGTTTACTCGGGCCTTTACCCACTCGACGGCTCCGACTACCCGGACCTGCGCGACGCCCTCGAAAAGCTTCAGCTCAACGACGCGGCCCTGACCTACGAGCCGGAGACCTCCGTGGCTCTCGGATTCGGCTTCCGCTGCGGCTTCCTGGGGTTGCTGCACATGGAGATCACCCGCGAGCGGCTCGAGCGTGAATTCAACCTCGACTTGATCTCGACCTCGCCGAACGTCGTCTACCGCGTCGAGATGGAAGACGGTGCCGAGCACATCGTCACCAACCCGTCGTACTGGCCCGAGGGCAAGGCGCGGGAAGTGTTCGAGCCCATGGTCAAGTGCACCATCATTTCGCCGAGCGAGTTCATCGGCTCGATCATGGAGCTGTGTCAGGGGCGACGAGGCGAGCTCGGCGGTATGGACTACCTGTCGGAGACTCGTGTCGAACTGCGCTACACGATTCCGATGGCCGAGATCATCTTCGACTTCTTCGACATCCTGAAGTCACGTACTCGTGGATACGCCAGCCTCGACTACGAGGAGATCGGCGAGCAGAGCGGAGCGCTGGTGAAGGTCGACATCCTGCTGCAGGGCGAGGCCGTCGACGCCTTCAGCGCGATCGTCCACAAGGACGCCGCTGCGGCCTACGGCAACAAGATGACGACCAAGCTGAAGGAACTGATTCCGCGGCAGCAGTTCGAGGTGCCGATTCAGGCTGCTATCGGATCTCGCATCATCGCCCGCGAGAACATCCGCGCCATCCGTAAGGACGTGCTTGCCAAGTGCTACGGCGGCGACATCAGCCGTAAGCGCAAGCTGCTCGAGAAGCAGAAGGAAGGCAAGAAGCGAATGAAGACCATCGGACGGGTCGAAGTTCCGCAGGAAGCCTTCGTGGCGGCACTGTCCTCGGAGTCCTCGTCGGACAAGCCGAAGAAGTAGGGACGGGACTTCCGCTCTCTGAAATCGTTGTAACGCAACCTTTCCGGCCCCGCACCGTGTTCTCGGTGCGGGGCTGGTGTGTTTGTGTGGGGCTGGTGCGTGTTTGCGCGGGCTCATGCGATGTGGGGGCCGGCTCGTGCGTGGGATTGTCGGGGTTCTCGGTACGGGTCGACGGATGCCGGGGGTACGAACCAGGGGTGCTGATCGGTGCCGATGAACGCGTCCCAGTCGGAGTGGTGGATGAGTCGGTGGTGGAATCCGCAGAGTAGGACGAGGTTGTCCATGTCGGTGGGGCCACCGTCGGCCCAATGCCAGATGTGGTGAAGATGTGGTGACCTTCGGTCCAGGCGGGGGGTTTTCCGCATCCCGGGAACGCGCACCCGTGGTCGCGGGCAGTCAATGCGCGTTTCTGTTTCGCGGTGACGGTACGGGCGGTGCGGGCGAGGTTGAGTGGGTTGCCGTTCTCGTCCATGACGATGGCGGTGAGAAGGCAATCGCAGGCCAGTTGTCGGGAAGTGTTGCGGGAGAGCGGGCCCATCCACGGCAGCCAGCCGACCGACGTGCCGTCACCGAAGAGATCCCGATACGCGCTCCGGTTCGCGGTCGGGCTATCGGACTCGCCCCGGGGATCCGCCTCGCCCCGGCGATCGGACTCGTCCGAGTCGGGGTGGATCGGGTTTCCGGTGTCGATGTCAACCGGATCGGCTGGATCTGTCTCGTATTCTGCTGCGGCGCGGGTCGTTTCGTCGTCGGTGATGTCGCTGTTGTTCTGGCTGCTCTGGCTTTGGAGGTCCTGTAGCCGGACGTGCAGGTTGACGTGTGGTTTTTCGCCGCCTTCGGTGGGGCGATTCGAGGTGGCGAGGTAGCGGTCGAGGATGTGTCCGAAGGCGTCGGCTCGTCTCTTGGCGGGGCTGCGGTCGTCTTGGGTGCCGTCGGCTGCGGGGTGGGGTTCGGTCAACGGGGAAAGTGCGGTGAGCAGCTTTTCTCCGGTGATCGCATCGAAATCCATCTTCGCCACGAGACGTCCGTTGAGGGTTTTCGAGGCGAAGAGTTCGTTGCGGTCGGTGTCTTCCGGTGGTGGCTTGTCGCCGCCGTAGGTGTCCTCGAGTTTGGTGATCGCTTCTCGGATGCTGTCGGTGCGTGCGCCGGGTCCGGTTGCTGCGGTGATCATGGCCTTGCGGGCGATGTCGCGACCCTCTTGCGGGAGGTTCTTCGGTGGTGTTTCGGCGAAGGTGAGAATCAGGGCGGCGTGGTCGACGGACATGACGCCGGTGTTCACGGCGTCGGCGATGTCGGGGAAGTTCTTCAACCCGCGAGCGAGGGCCACGATCTTGGTGGCTTTGCTGGGGGTGAGGAGGGTGGTGGAGGTCAGCCAGCCTGCGGGGCCGGGGAAGCCGAGCTTCTCTCGGCTCACGCGGGTGTCGATGTCGGCGACGAGGGCGATCCGCCGGGCTTCGAGCAGTTGGATTCGGTGGGAGACATCAGCAGCGTCGGCGAGGAGTTCGCTTTCGCTCAGTTGCCAGATCTCCGTCGTCATGGACCAAGTGTATCGAACGGGTGTTCGATGCGCAATGATGGTGCAATCGAAAACTATTGCTGTGCACAAGGATTCGGGATGCGGAACCTGTCGGTGGCCCGTGATATGGCCGCAACGTCAGTCGAGTGAGGATCGCCCGGGACCGCTGAACTCGAACGGGGCGGCGCGCAGTGGCTTCGATGTAGGGGTCGGACTGCAATGCGCGAGATGTAGAGCAGACCTCTACTGCTGGCGTGTCTTTCGCAACCACCACAGTCCTGCGATGGGCAGCACGACCGGGATGAAGACGTAACCGGATCCGAAGTGCGACCACACCGTCGGCTCCGGGAAGTCCTGGGGCTGGATGTAGCTGAGGGTGCCGATGCCGAGGACTCCGACGAGTTCGATGATGCAGGAGACCGTCACCACTCG
Organism: Rhodococcus sp. 05-2256-B1; assembly: GCF_002258465.1. NCBI lineage: Bacteria > Bacillati > Actinomycetota > Actinomycetes > Mycobacteriales > Nocardiaceae > Rhodococcus > Rhodococcus sp. 05-2256-B1. The sequence goes on from NZ_NOZA01000015.1 coordinate 257,026, forward strand.
TCGCGATGCCTCGGTTGCTCGTGCCAGGCCGACCGTCGCGATGATGTAGACCACGGCTGCAAATGCCGACAGCAGGTACGCGACCGGGGCGTTGTCGAATCGGGTGGTGAGTTGCACGATCGATCGCGATGTCGCGGCAACGGCGAACACGGCGTAGACGGCGATGAGGAAGCGTCCGAATCCGGTGCGCGTGGCTTGCTGAAGTTTGTCAGGCATATCCGGCCCAAATCTGGCTCAGTCGCAACACCATGGCTGCGAGGGTGAGGACGGCTACGAGGAGCACCGCGGTGCCGCCGCGGGAACGGTCGCCCAGAGACCACCACGTTCCGAGTGGGAGCAGGAACAGCAGTCCGACGAGGTACGACCCGAACGTGAGGCGGTGAATGTCGCGATCGGAGGCGAACATCATCACGAACCCGATCACGGCCTGCAGTGCAACGACGCCTTCGGTAGCCGCGATCGTCCAGAACAGCGCGCGGTCGGCCTTGTTCTTCAGAAGAACGGGCCTGTTCGTGGCGAGCTTCACGAGCACCCAGATCCCCACTACCAGGGACAACACGTACAACAAGCCGGTGACGGCGCCGATCATCGAGTTCCTCGTCATGCTGCGGTGGGTGGATGGACTTCCCTTCACAGTAACCGCGTAACACCACGTCAACACTGTGAGGCCCTTGAAACACGACGTTGTTCCGAGCGTGACCAATCGGAAATCGACGAGGCCTGTACTTGTTCCATGGCCGCAGAGGATCTGCCCTCTCGTCGGACATGACGGTTTTCTCGGGTGGACATCGGTGTCCACCGCATCCAGCCCGCTCTGCGAACCTCAGGAGACGCACGTGTCAGATCTCGACCAGTCCATCGCCGAGAACATCAAGAAGTCCCTCGAGGAGATTCCGCATCCCTCACTTCCCAAGGGCAGCAACATCTACGGCTCCACCAAGATCTTCCCCGACTACAAGGCGGAGAACGGCGAAAGCTACTTCACGCTGGTGCACGGCATCGCCCACGAGTCGTCGGTATCGTTCGTCGCGGTGCTGCAGGCCACCCGCGCTCTGCGCAAGGGTTTCGAGTCGGCGATGTACTTCTACGGACCCGGTGCTATCAATTGCCTTGCCACACGCGGTTTCCCGACCACCGGAGACTCGGGCTTCCCGGGTGAACAGAACATCAACGACTCCCTCGCGACGTTCATCGCCGAGGGCGGCACCGTGTTCTGCTGCCGCTTCGGACTGGCCCTGCACGGGGGTCGTGAAGAAGACCTCATCGAGGGCGTCATCCCGGCCCACCCCCTGGACGTGCAGGACGCATTGATCCATTACGCGCGCAAGGGTGCCATCATCAATTCGACCTACATGGTCTAGGGGACGGTTATGTCCATCTCTACACGTGTGGATCTGGCGTTGCTCGGGATTCGAGGAGCAACGCCGGTGTCCAGAACTGCCGGTGCCGGCCCGAGTGACGATGGACATGTCCGCATCGATGGTCTCGGCGCAGCAATCCCGCGCAACCCGCTCAGTCCGTACGTACTCGAAGAAGGGCGAGTTCTGTTCGACGGCAACGACATCGGCCTCGATGTTCAGGCCGTCGATCGCCCGAAGTTCTACGACCTCTCCACCACCGACGGTGTCGCCTACGAGAAGATCGCCAAGCTGCACGGCACCAGTGTCCTGGCCACGACCGTGGTCCAGACGTGCATTCGCTACGACGCCGATCAACGGTGCCGCTTCTGTTCCATCGAAGCGTCTCTGGACGCGGGCGACACCATCGCTGTCAAGACGCCCGCGCAACTTGCGGAGGTGGCGGAGGCCGCTGTCCGACTGGACGGGGTGACGCAGATGGTCATGACGACGGGCACTTCGGCCGCGAAGGATCGCGGTGCCCGTCATCTGGCTCGGTGCGTACGTGCCATCAAGGCCGTGGTCCCGGAACTACCGATCCAGGTGCAGTGCGAACCTCCGGGTGACCTGCAGACCATCCAGGATCTGTACGACGCCGGAGCCGAGTCCATCGGTATCCACGTCGAATCGCTCGACGACGACGTGCGCCGCAGATGGATGCCGGGCAAGGCATCGGTCTCGATGGACGAGTACCGCGCGGCATGGAAAGAAGCGGTCCGGGTTTTCGGGCGTAACCAGGTTTCGACGTACATACTGGTCGGTCTCGGCGAGGATCCCGACGAATTGGTCTCGGGTGCAGCGGAACTGATCGAGATGGGTGTGTATCCCTTCGTCGTTCCGTTCCGGCCGCTCGCAGGCACGTTGGCGGTGGATGTCGACCGGGCGACGGCTCCCGCTGCCGACGTCCTCGAAAGCGTCACCCGACGCGTCGCCAAGGAACTTCAGGCAGCGGCGATGCTCGGGTCCGATCAGAAAGCAGGCTGCGCGGCCTGCGGTGCGTGCAGCGTTCTGCAGAACGCGGGAGGGTGACATGTACGGCGTCGTGGAGGGTAACGATCTCGCCGGATTGTCCGGCGCTGCAATCACTGTTGTGCAACCGGAGTTCATCGTTCAGCCGTGCACCGGTACAGCAGAATTGAATGCGTACCGGGCGCTGCGCAGAGAGACGTTCGTCGCCGAACAGGGCTTGTTCGCCGGCACCGATCACGACGACGTCGACGACGATCCTCGCTGCGTTGTTCTCGTGGCCACCGATCGAGACGGCACCGTGCTCGGTGGGGTGCGCCTGGCACCCTGCACGGCAACGGATCTGGGGTGGTGGGCCGGCAGTCGCCTGGTGGTCACCACCTCTGCGCGCACTTCCGGTGTGGGCCCAGCGCTGGTTCGTGCGGCCTGTGCTCATGCCGAAAGTCGCGGCGTGCTGCGCTTCGACGCGACGGTGCAGAAGCGCAACGAGACACTGTTCACCCGTCTCGGCTGGATCAGGCGTGGCGACGTCGAGGTGGCGAATACTCCACACGTGGCGATGTATTGGCCGATCGACAGGATCGAACGGCTGGTGTCGTCGACCAAGGCGATGCTCGCCGGCGTCCTCGCGCCGCTGAAGGCGCAGCCACTCGGGCTCGGTGCCAAAGGATTTCGAGGTGACGACGGTGTCCCGGTTCCCGGGAGCGACATGATCGCCGCCTGCGATGCGATCATCCCCTCGATGGTCGACCGCGACCCGGAGTGGGCCGGCTGGTGCGCGGCCCTGGTCAACCTCAACGACCTTTCGGCGATGGGTGCCTATGCAGTCGGCATGCTCGACTCCGTCGGAGCACCGACGCAATCTCGATTGACCCGCATCATCCGCGGCCTCGCCAATGCGTCTGCGGCCTGGCAGGTTCCGGTACTCGGTGGCCACACCCAGGCCGGGGTGCCGTCGTCGCTGTCGGTCACCGCTCTGGGGCGCACAGCGAACCCGGTACGGGCCGGCGGGGGAAGCGTCGGCGATCGATTGACGCTGACGGCGGACGTCGAGGGTGGCTGGCGTCGTGGATATCAGGGCCAGCAATGGGATTCGACGTCTCGGCGCAACTCGGCCGAACTGACGACCATGGCGTCGTTCGTCGCCCGTACCGCGCCCAAGGCCGCCAAGGACGTCTCGATGGCCGGCCTGGCGGGCACTACCGGGATGCTGGCCGAGGCAAGCGGAACCGGTGCCGTATTGGACATCTCCTCGATTCCGAAGCCCGACTCGGCGTCGATGGGCGAATGGATCACGTGTTTTCCCGGGTTCGCGATGATCACCGCGGACCGTCCCGGTGCACCGACTGCACCGTCCGGACCTGCACTGTCCGCAGAATGCGGAGAGCTCACCGACATTCCGGGCGTCGCCTTGCGATGGCCCGACGGAATCACCACGCGCGCGGTCACTTCGACGGTGACCGGATTGGGAGAAGCATGAACGACATCACGATCTCCGTGGCCGCAGCCGAGTTCGGCCGCGACATGGAACAGGGTTACGCCACCATCGCCGCCCTGCTCGAGGAATCGCGTAATCGCGGTAGCCAACTGCTGGTGCTACCGGAAGCGTGCCTGGGTGGGTACCTGCCCAGCCTCGGTGGCGGCGACGAGACCGAAGAATCGAGACAGCGTCGACTGAAGGCACTACCGCCGGCTCTGGAACTCGAAGGCCCCGAGATCAGGCGGGTCATCGACATGGCGGGCGATACTGTCGTCACGTTCGGATTCTGTGAGAAGGACGGCGATACCCGCTACAACGCCGCGGTGACGGTCGACGGCAGCGGCATCCTCGGTTCGTATCGCAAGGTGCACCAGCCACTCGGCGAAAACCTCTGCTACGCAGCGGGAGAGAGCTACTCCGCCTTCGACACTCCGGTCGGCCGGATGGGCATGCAGATCTGCTACGACAAGGGATTCCCCGAGGCGGCTCGCGAACTCGCGCTCGACGGAGCCGAGATCGTCGCGTCCATCTCCGCGTGGCCGACGGCACGTACCGCGACGACCCCGAACATGGAAGAAGATCGGTGGAAGCAACGCTTCGACATCTATGACCGCGCTCGTGCACTGGAGAATCAGATCATCTGGGTCGCAGCGAATCAGGCCGGCACGTTCGGGTCTCTGAGGTTCGTCTGCAGCGCCAAGATCGTCGGGCCCGGCGGTGAGATCCTCGCGGGCACAGGCGTCGAGCCGGGTTTGGCCACAGCCACCGTCGATGTCGAGGCGCTCATCGGCGCGGCACGTGGCGGTGGCATGTACAACCTGCGCGACCGACGGCCCTCGGTCTATCGCACCATCACCAAGGAGACCGTTCATGCCTGAGATGTCGTTCGTGGTGCGGTGGCCCGACGGACGCGAACAGTCCTGCTACTCGCCCTCTTTGGTGATGCACGACTATCTGAGCCCCGGGCAGGAATACCCGGTGGCCGAGTTCGTTCAGCGAACGTCCGAGGCATTGACCGTGGCGAGCGATCGAGTTCTCGCCAAATTCGGGATGCGGTGCACGTCGGCCGCGCAGCAGATGGAAGAGATTCACGGTGTCAGCGCGTCGTATCAGGCCGGTGCCGTTCGCGTACTGAGTATGTCGGGAGCTGAATTGCTATGACAGAGAGCCACAGTGCAACAGAAAACTACTCGGTGATCGTCATCGGCGGCGGGCAGGCCGGACTGTCCATCAGCTGGCATCTGACGCAGCGAGGCATCGACCACGTCGTCCTCGAACGCGACACCATCGCGCACGAATGGAAGGACTCGCGCTGGGACAACTTCACCCTCGTCACCCCCAACTGGCAGTGCGCGCTCCCCGGATACTCCTACGACGGTGACGATCCCGACGGGTTCATGCAGCGCGACGAGGTCTACGCCTTCGTCCGACGCTACGCCGAGAGCTTCGATGCACCGGTCCGAGAGTATGTTTCGGTGAATCAGGCCTTGCAATCTGCGGCAGGCGGCTTCGATCTACAGACCTCCGCCGGCCCCATGCACGCCGATCAGATCGTCGTTGCCGTCGGCGGCTACCACATCCCGACCATTCCGCGATTCGCCGAGAAGCTGCCCCGCGACATCGTCCAGATTCACTCGTCCGAATACCGCGGCTCGCACCAGTTCCCGAACGGCGAGGTACTGGTCGTCGGCACCGGCCAGTCCGGAGCGCAGATCGCCGAGGATCTACATCTCGACGGCCGCCGGGTTCATCTCGTCGCCGGCACCGCACCTCGCGTCGCACGCTTCTATCGGGGGCGTGACTGTGTCGCCTGGCTGCACGACATGGGCGTCTACGATGTCTCCATCGAAGATCAACCCGGTGGCGTCGGCAAACGCGAGAACACGAACCACTACGTCACCGGCCGTGACGGTGGTCGAGACATCGACCTGCGCGCGTTCGCCACCGAGGGCATGCAGCTGTACGGCCGTCTGGTGGGCGTGGAGGACGGCGTCCTGCAGTTCGCTCCGACCCTCGAAGCGTCCCTCGACGCTGCGGATCGGGTGGCCGAGAGCATCAAGGACAACATCGACGCGTACATCGAGCGCGAGGGCATCACTGCCCCCACGGAGGACCGCTACGTGCCGGTGTGGCGTCCGGAATTCGAGACGACCGAACTCGATCTCGCCACCACCGACATCACCGCGGTCGTCTGGTCGGTCGGCTTCCGTACCGACTACCGCTGGCTGAAGGTCGGGGCGTTCGACGGCGAGGGCCACCCGACGCACAACCGCGGCGTCACATCGGTTCCCGGCCTGTACTTCCTGGGCCTGCCCTGGCAGCACACCTGGGGTTCCGGACGCTTCGCCTCGGTGGCCCGCGACGCCGCATTCCTGGCCGATCAAATCGGCCTCGAAATCAGTGCTGCGCAGTCCCGAAACTCGACGCAGTCCCGAAACCCAGCGCAACCGCAGAGCCAGATGGTCTGATCTCGACGTGGCTCCCATCAAGATCGGTGCATTGGCAGCACATTTCGGTAGAGATGTCGATCGGGCCGTACTGAAGATCACGACGATCATCTCCAGTGCGGCCCGCGAGGGCATCGATCTCTTGGTGCTGCCCGACGCATCCCTCGGGGGTTACATCAACAGCCTGAGCAATCCGGATCCGTCCGAGTTGCCGCCCACTCTCGATCCGGACGGTCCGGAGTTGGCCGCCATCATCGCGGCGGCGGGTGCGATGACGGTGTGTATCGGGTACACCGAGTTGTCGAAGGGGCTGCGGTACAACGCGGCTGCGTGCCTGACGGGCGACGGGATCCTCGGCAGTCACCGTAAGGTGCATCAGCCGCTCGGGGAATCCTTGGCCTACGCCGCCGGAGATCGGTTCGAGGCCTTCGATACTCCGGTCGGACGGATGGGCATGCTGATCGACTACGACAAGACGTTCCCGGAGTCGGCCCGGACGCTTGCATTGGACGGCGCGAGAATCATTGCGGCGCTGTCCGCGTGGCCGGCCAGCGTCACCGATCGAGCGTCGTCGCTACCCAACGATCGACAGTCCCGACTGTTCGATCTGTACGACGCTGCGCGCGCCGCCGAGAACCAGGTGGTGCTCGTCTCGTCCAACCAGACCGGGGTGATGGGATCCCTGCGGTTCCTCGGCCAGGCAAAAATTGTCGGGCCCGGCGGAGACGTGTTGGCCAAGACGTGGTCCAAAGGCGGTTTGGCCGTGCACGAGATCGACGTCGATGCCGAGGTGGATCGGGCCCGGAGAGGTCTGCATCACCTGGCCGAGCGACGCGTCGATGCCTATCCGAACTTGTTGCGGGAGAAACCGGATCGATGAAGATCGCGCTGTTGACCTATTCGTCCAAACCGCGCGGAGGCGTGGTGCATACGTTGGCTCTGGCCGAAGCGCTGGCACGCGCCGGCCAGGATGTGTCGGTGTGGTCGCTGGGCCGCGGGGGCGACAGTGAGTTCTTCCGCAAGGTCGACCCGGCTGTCACCGTGCGGATGGTCCCGTTTTCCCACCGCGAGAACGAGAGCGTCGGCGAGCGGATTCTGCGATCGATAGGCGTTCTGCGGCAGGCCTTCACGCCCGACGAGTACGACATCGTCCATGCTCAGGACTGCATCTCGGCCAACGCCGTCGGCCGGTGCATCAGGACCATCCACCATCTCGACGAGTTCACCACTCCCGAGCTCGCGGCATGTCACGAACGAGCGATCACCGCGCCGTACGCGCGAATCTGTGTGTCCAGTGCGGTGGCCGACGACGTCCGACGCGGCTGGGGGTTCGATCCGGTCGTCATTCCCAATGGAGTCGATGCCGGAAGGTTCTCGGCAGCAGCCGAATCGGGCCGATCGCACTGGAGCGGGAAGTTCGGCAGGTACGTGCTCGCCGTCGGCGGCATCGAGCCACGCAAGGGCAGTCTCGATCTACTCGACGCCTTCGCCGGGCTGTCCGATCGCCACGTGCAACTGGTGTTCGCCGGCGGCGAGACCCTGTTCGACTACCGTGACTATCGGTCCGAATTCGACCGTCGAGCAGTAGAACTGGGCATCGAGCCGGTGATACTCGGAACCGTCGACGACGACGAGCTGCCGCATCTCGTGGCGCAGGCTGCGGTGCTGCCGTTCTTCTCCACCAAGGAAGGCTTCGGCCTGGCCGCGATGGAGGCGCTCGCCGCATCGACTCCGGTGGTGGCGCGTGATCTGCCGGTACTGCGAGAGGTGTTCGGAGACAGCGTCACCTACGCATCGTCGGTGGAGGCCATGACCAGCGAATTGGACCGTGCGTTGCACGAGCCGCAGGATCCGTCACCGGGGCTGACGCTGGCGCACAGCCTCACCTGGGACGAGGCTGCGCGTCGACACCTGGAGTTCTACTCCTCGCTACGCTGACCGGTTCGCTTGTTGCGCTTGAGCCGGTGAGGCTTGAGCTTGTGGAACCCTTTGACCCGTAGTGAGCGAACCGATTTGAGGTAGAACTCGGAGTCGTGGCGCAGTTCATCCGTCATGACGGTATCGACCAGGATCGTTCCGGGATTGGCCGAACTGGTCAGGCGCGCAGCGATATTGACCACCGACCCGTACAGGTCGCCGTACCGGGCCAGTACCGGGCCCCACGCCAGCCCGACCCGCAGGTCCGGCATGTCCTCCTGCTCGTCGAAGGCGTCCTGGAGGTCGAGGGCGATGTGGGCGGCATCCTCGGGGGTCTGCGCGCTGAACATCACCTCGTCGCCGACATTCTTGATCACCGAACCGCGCCCTCGCGCAATGATATTGGTGGCCAATGACTCGAATTCCTCGAGTAGCGTCGTCAACTCGCCGATATCGAGTCGACGCGTCAGGCTCGTGTAGCCGACCATGTCGGCGAACCCGACGGCCATAGTGGGACTGTCGGCGGCGTCGTCGGGAGCGGCGATGGATCGACCGGCCGCAGCTGCCAGGTGGCGTCGCCAGGTGTATCCCTGGAGTGCTTCGAGGGTGGGGACGGTTTCTGCGGCGATGGCACGGGCGTTCCGTCGAATCGCGTCGATGTCGTTCGTGTCTTCTTGGCTGTCGATGATGCGTTCGAGTATGTGAGAGTTCACAACGCCCACTTGCCATTCCGCGAGCCGGGACATCGATTGCCCGAGGGTGCGTGCGATCGCAACCTCCATCTCGGGCTTGATCACCTTCTGCGCGGTCAGTGCGGTGATCAGCTTCAGAGCTTCGAGATCGGCGTCGGTATAGACGAGCGCGTCGGTATCGGTGTGGACGGGGAAGCCCATGCCGATCCACAGGGCGATGACCCGCTCGAGCGGAATCCCGGACTTCTCGACGATGTCGGCGCGGTTGTACTTGGGCTCGCCGCCCAATAGATTCCGCTCGATCTCCGTCTGTACTACCGAGTTGATCTGATTCTCAGGCATATCCCAACGTTCTGTCGAAATAGGAACGGACGGCGTCCACGTACTCGTCGATCTTGTCGGGATCCCAATCCGTGGTGGGTATGGGCTCGCCGACGGTGACCTTGACCGTACCGGAGTGAACGGTGAAGTCCTTCTTCCACATCACGTCACCGGCGTTGTGAATGACGATCGGAACGATCGGCACGCCGGCCTGCATCGCCAGGTGAAAGCCGCCCTTCTTGAATCGGCCGAGACGGGACGTCGGCATGCGAGTGCCCTCGGGTGCGATGGCTACCGAGATGCCACTGTGCAGCTTCTCGATCGCGGGTCGCATGGCCTCTCGCGCTTGCGCAGGATCGCCGCGGTCGACATAGGCGACGTCGAAGATCCTGCCCAACAATGCGAAGCGCGGGTCGCGTTCGAGTTCCCGCTTGGCAACGGCGGTGATGTCGCGTCGCAGGATGGAAGTGACGATGATCGAGTCGGCGGTGCTCTGATGGTTGAACATGAAGACGGCGGGCCTGGCCGACCAGGCATTTTCGGTTCCGGTGACGTCGAGCTTGACTCCGGCGAGGGTCAGCGCGATGTCCGGGGCGATGGTGCTGGTGATATTGGCACCGGTGCGGCGACTGCGGGTGAGCAATCCCAGGCCGAGCCCGATCGACGCACTCGCGAGCACCGATCCGAGCGCCGCCGTGCTGCGTACGGCCGACGTGATATCCGTGCCACGCTTCGGGCTGTCCAGCGTCAGGGCCGGCCAGTTCTTCTTGGCGGCATAGCGCGCGAGATCAGGATCGGGGTTGAGGGCGATGGGACGGCCAACGGCTTCGAGCAGTGGCACGTCCTCACCGCCGTTCGAGTATGCGAAACAGCCTGCCAGAGCGATGCCTTCACGTTCGGCGTAGTCGATCGCCGCCTGTGCTTTGCGGGGTCCCCAGAGTGAATCGCCGACGAGCTCGCCGGTGAGAATTCCGTCGGTGACCACCGGAGTCGTGCACAGCAACTCCTCGAACATCATGTCCTGTTGCACCGGCAGTGCCTGGTACGGCGTGGCCGAGGTGGCCATCACGAGGCGATGCCCTGCGTGCCGGTGAGCCTCGACGAGGGCCCGGGCCTGCGGGTAGATCATCGGCGCGATCTCGTTGCGGAACAGGGTGTATGCCTGTTCCATCAGGTCCTCTTCGCGACGGCCTTCGAGGCCGCGGACGGCCTTGCCCATCAGATTGTCGACGGGGGAGTTGCGCATCCGCATCTCGACGACGGCACTGGAGATCTCCCACAGTTCCTTGACCGTGACGTCGAGGGTCTTGAGGCGTTCGAGAAACACTGCGCGAGCAGAGAATCCGTTGATGAGGGTGCCGTCGAGATCGAAGAAGGCGATGGTGTCTCGGCCGGGTGGGGCGGCGGCGATCGCTATCAGTCGATCGTCGAAGTCGGTCATGGATTGTTCTCCTCGGGGGCAGAGATCGGTTCCACCTCACGGAGCATTCGGTGCGCCATATCCCGGATGGTACGTACCTTGCGGGCCCATTCGTCGATCTCCAGCGCGAAGTCCCTGCGGCGGCGGGCAATGCCGTCCGAGCTGGAATCGATCAGGTCGCGGTTTTCGGCCAGTTGCAGTGCAGTGTCGAACAGTTCGCCCGAGATGGACTCACTGTGATCGAGCTGCTGGCGGAGCCGCCTGGCCTGGGCAGCGCCGAGGCATTCCGAGATGAACTTCGGTTTGTCGAATTCTCCGCTCTGCGGGAGCAGCATCAGCTGGTCGGCCACTACCTGATAGGCCTCGAAGATCGGCTGCAGTACGCGGTGCGCCAGGTGCAGATCCTGCGATTCGAGCTGTCGCGCAGCATAATCGGGGTCGCTGATGCTGGTGCGCCAGTCCGGGTCGATGAGATCGACCTCGGATTCGAGACGCTCCCCGAAGTCCTTCTTGTCGCCGAAGAAGAACTCGAACTTGAGTAGATCTCGCAATTGCAGGGCCGACGTCCACAACGATTCCTGAGTCAGCGGCGTCGAGTCACCCTCGGTCGGTAGCACCACCAGTTCGCCGATGGCGCGCATCACGAAGAAGTGAATGGCGTTGTTGCGGAAGAACGCTGCCACCAGATGCTTGTCCTGCGCCAGGTAGAACAGCGGTTCGGGGCCGTCGTCGAAACGCTTGACGACGTTGGCGTTGACCTGTGCGATGACGGCCGAGCGGACGACGTCGACGTCGGCGATGTCCACCCCGCCCGCAGTGGGTAGGTTTCTGCGTTTGATGTAGCCGGCCAACGGCGAGATGATGGCCCACATTTCGTTGACGTTGAGTGCGCGATCCTCGATACCCAACAGCGCCATCGTGACCAGTGCTGCCGGGGTCACCGGCGTCGCATCGTTGATCGCATGGGAGACACCGAGCGCGATCTTCTGCACCGCGACGCGCTTGTCGGTGTTCTCGGCGACGATCGCCGCCACCGACATCGGCTCTCCGAAGTTCAGATAGACGTTGCCGCGCAACGTGCCCTGAGCGCGGATGTACCCGATGGCCATGCGAATGCCTTCGGCTTGCTTCTTCGCCCCGTGCGATTCTTCGGCCATCGCGCCGACCTCGTGCAGTCGGTCGTAGGTGATGGACGTCGGAATCAAATAGACGTCCTCCGCGTCGCTCGACTCGAGGGCGTCGACGAGGTAGGTCAGCAGACCGAACCGCGGCGGGCGGAGCTTTCCGGTGCGGCTGCGTCCGCCCTCGATGTACCACTCGAGGTTGAACCGCTTGCTGAGCAGAAAACTCATGTACTGACGCAGCGTCCATTTGTAGATCGCGTCCGAGAACTTGCGCTGAATGAGCACCACGCCACTGCGTTTGGCTATCGGGCCCAACGGCCAGAAGCCGACATTGATGCCGCCCATGACGTGATTGAGCGGCAGTCCCTCGGCGAGAAGCGCGGGACGCAGCACGAGTGGGTCGAGGTAGGAACGGTGATTGGGCAGGAACACCAACGGATAGTTCTTGTTGAGCTCGCGAACCTTCTGCAGCTGATCGCGATCGACGTCGACCTTGTACGCCCGCGAGAAGTACGCGCCGAGGGTGCCCCACATCTCGACGGCGCGCCTGGTTTCGGTCGCCACCATCTCGCCGAGGATGTCCTGAACCCTCTTGTCGACGGTGTCGCGATCCTGGCCGACGTGGTCTGCGAGCTCGGTGATGCCGTCCCTGAACTTCTTCTGCTCCGTCATGTCCTCGACGACGAACCGCGGAATCTTGTACTCCGAGCCGATGACTCCGCGTTCGGCCTTGTCCAGTGCGAGACTCGCCTGCCGCAGGATGAACGACGACAACGACGTGCCGCCGCCGCGCTCGAACCGATCCTGCAGATCGCTCAGGGTGGCGGGTTCACCGACCAACACTGCGGAGTGATCGGGATCGTCGTTGGCCACCCACCGCTGCCACACCCGTGTCGGCTTCGAGCGGCCTCTCGGGGCGAAGATGCGGTGCAGAATGCCGGTGCTGCGATCGGTCAACGTGACCCGCAGCGGAATGAGCAGCGGATCGTCGGCGTACCCGCGGACGGTGTCCAACAGTGATGTCCTGGCCTCACCGGACAGAACGACCGACGGGGGCCGACGTTCTCCGTCCGGGGTGGTGGCGTCGATCCACTGATTCAGGGCCTGAACCTCGAGAGTGCTTCTGGCATCGAGCAAGTACACGTGCGGACCGTCGCTGAGCGATTGCTGGTCCGCGTCGAGGTGGTACATCGAAGCTCCTGTTCCGTACCTGCGCAAGAAGGTACGCCGTCAGGCTACGCGGGAGAATCCCGGCGCGAGGGCGGTTCGGCGAGGTGGTCGACGGCACTCGACGGGCGCTCGAACGGCCTGTCGGTTAGAGTCGTGTCGTCGGCCTTCTCTGGCCAAGCCTCTCGGGTGTTAATCGCAGTAACTGTTACTTGCGGTTACAGTTACTCGGGGTTACACATACTTGGGATCGACGTCATCCTCGCGACCGATACTCGATGCCGTGCTGCCTGCGCACGTGAATCTGTGCGACAGTATTCGCAAACACTTTCGAGAAAGGCCGGTAGTCGATGCCACCCCGTGGGCGCGCCGTGAACGATTCGCTGACTCCCGAGAACCTGACGACGCTGGCAGCAGCGCTCGCCGAGGGGCGTCGCGCCACCGTGTATCTCCGCGAGCCGAATCCGAGCCTCGGCCTGCCCGACGGTACGTCGGCCAAGGTGGTGTCCATCGACGGCAACACCGTCACCATCAGCCCGAAGGGCGTCAACGACGAACTGCCCTACGAGGCCGAGGAACTGCGCATCACCCGCAACCCGGCGACCCCACCCGCGCCTGCCAAGCGCATCCCCGCCAAGAAGACGGCATCGACTGCGCCGGTATCGAAGCCGGTCGCTGCCTCCGAGCCGGTCGCTGTCTCGAAAACGAGCCCTTCTTCTACATCGGCCACGGCTTCTACATCGGTCACGGCGTCGACATCGAGCGCTGCTCCGAAGTCGGTACCGGCGACCGACGTTGCCGCCAAGCCCGCCGGTGCGGGGTCTGCGTCGACCGGCTCGGCCCCACGTCGTCCGAAGAAGGCGCCGGGCGGAGTGAGCGTGACCATTCATGCCGGTGCCGACAACGATTGGTCGGTCACCGTCATGCAGGGCGCGAAGAGGCCCAGTAAGGCGCAGCCGGTGAGTCCGGAAGCGGTCGGTCGGGCCGTCCGTGAACTGGGCGACGTCACCGCCCGCGATGCCGTCGAGGCTGTTATCTCCCATGCACGTGAAGAGGCGGCACGCCGCGTGGCCGAACTGAGTCGTCAACTCGACGAAGCTCGGACGACTCTTGCGGCCCTCGAGCAGGACGTATGAGCGACTAGCTCGTGTTACGACACGTTCTGTTGCTAGGGTTCTGCCGACACCGCTGAGAGGGAGTACATGTTCAAGAAATTCATGCTCGTCGTCGTGGGGGCGGCTGCAATCGTAGCCAGCGTCGGCGTGGGGACCGCATCCGCGGCCGCTCCTGCAGCTCTCGGCGGTGGGTCCGGAATCATCGTCGGAGGCCAGGCGGAGTGCACGCTGACGACGATCGGCAACGACCGCAACGGAAATCTCGTGGGCTTCACCGCCGGTCACTGTGGCCAAGCGGGTGCCTCCATCGTCCCGGAGTACGACACCTCCCTCGGTGAGGTGGGCCGCATCGCATTCTCCAACCCGGAGTACGACTACGCCCTCATCGAATTTCAGCGTGACAAGGTTGCCCCGATCAGCCGCGTGGGCAACGTGACCATCTCTCAGGTCGGCCCGCCGACGGCGTTCCCGAACATCGTCTGCAAGGAAGGCCGCACGACCGGCAACACCTGCGGCCTCGCGTACGGAGACGTTCTGCAGTCGCAGGAGACCTGGGCGCAGCTGTGCGTCGTCGAGGGTGACTCGGGTAGCCCGGTCGTCGTCGGCAACACCCTCGTCGGCATGGTCAACGCGTACCTGGGCGTCGCGTGCTTCGGCCCCGAGGTCGGCACCAACTTCGACGCGATCCTTCGCAACGTCGATCAGGGCAACGGACTCGGCGCAGGATTCGTCCCCGCTCCCTGACCCGCACTCGTAGACCGATGTCCCGTCGGCGCAATCACATTGCGCAGGCGGGGCATTCGTCGTTTCAGGGGTGGGCTTCGGCTGGCGCGTCCGCGGCACGGACACCGAGCACGATGCGTTCGGCTTCGTCCGGTGCGATTCCGAGCAGGACCAGACTCGACGTGGTGGCCGCACCTGTGGGGTCGGTGAGCAGCCCGGCATTGGTGGCCTCGAGGATCGACAGCGCGATGGCTTCGATGTTGAGGATCAGCACCTCGGCCGGCAGATAGGTGGAGAACACACCCTCGCGCTGTCCACGTCGTATGACAGCCGCAGCCGACTCCCGCATCGGTCCCAGTAGGTCGTGAAGACCGTTGTGTCCCAGGTCGTACGGGCAACCGCAAGTAGAAGCCGGTACTGATCGCCGACGCGTGCCAGTGCCAGCGTCTGGCGCACGAACACGGTGACGGCGGATTCGTCGACGGCCGGATCACGTTCGAGCGCGGCCGAGATGCGTTCTGCGGCTTCGAGTGCGATGCCGTCGATCAGGGCTTCGCGAGAGGCGAAGTGCGAGTACACCGTTCGTCGGACCACCCCGGCCGCGGACGCGACGTCGTTGATGGTCGCGTCCGGGTTGTTCGCCAGTACCCCCTGGGCGACATCGAGAATTCGCGCTCTGTTCGAGCGGGCGTCACTTCGCTGCACGGGCGATCGGTCTGTCCGTGCGCTCGGTCTCGACTCCGTCGTCTTCGGCACACGTCCACTTCTAGCACGATCGCGTCGACGCAGTGTGGTTGCCGCCACAAAAGATTGCCGATCCTAGCGCGAATTTCTTAAGCTGCACAGCACTGTGCAAGGTGTGTCGCACTTTGCCAACGGGGGGAACACATGACACTGCTTGCGATGACACCTGTCCAAGAAATGCACAAACCCTATGCCCGACGATGGTCGGCCTTGGTGGTGTTGTGCCTGAGCCTGCTGATCGTGGTCATGGCGAACACGTCCCTGCTCGTCGCCGCGCCGTCGATGACGATGGATCTGGGCTTGACCAGCAGTGATCTTCAATGGGTGATCGACGGATACACCGTCCCGTACGCGTCGTTGATGCTGTTGTGCGGAGTGATCGGCGACCGGTACAGCCGACGCGGCGCGCTGATCATCGGACTGATCATCTTCGTGGCGGGATCGGTGGCGGGGGCGCTGACCGATGCCACGCTCGGCGTGATCCTGGCCCGAATCGTCATGGGTGTCGCGGCTGCGATCGTCATGCCTGCGACGTTGTCTCTGCTGGTGGCCACGTTCCCCAAGCGTGAGCGGGCCACAGCCGTCACCGTGTGGGCGGCCACGTCCGGCCTCGCCATCGCCGCCGGGCCGTTGCTGGCCGGGTGGCTTCTCGAGAGCTTCACGTGGAGTTCGACATTTCTGATCAACGTCCCGATTGCGCTGGCCGCCATAGCCGGAGCCGTCGTACTCGTCCCGCCGTCGCGAGCCGTCGATGCCGGTGCGATCGATTGGATCGGCGGGTTGCTGTCGGTTCTGGCCGTCTCGACCATCGTCTACTCCATCATCGAGGGCATGCACTTCGGCTGGACCGTCGGGCCGCTGTACTTCGGCCTCGTCGGACTGCTGTCGGTGTTGGGTTTCGTGGGCTGGGAACTACGACACCCCAATCCGTTGCTGGACGTGCGGATGTTCTCCTCGCGTGTCCTCGGGGGCGCCACCCTTGCGGTACTGGTGTTCTTCCTGGTGACGTTCGGGGCGATCTACCTCGTGGCGCAGTACCTCCAGTTCGCTCTCGGGTACGGCCCGGTCTCCACCGGAGTGCATCTGCTGCCGCTGGCCGGCGCAGTGTTCGTCGGGTCCGGAATCACGATGTGGCTGACCCCCAAGATGGGGCCGCGTGTCACCGTCACCGCAGGGATGATCGTGGGCACGCTGTCGGTCGTCTCCCTCGTCGGAATCGATTCGACGGCAACGTATGTCGACTTCCTACCCGTACTGACGCTGCTCGGACTCGCCATCGGACTCTCCGTCTCGCCCTGCACCGACGCCATCATGGGTGAGTTCCCGGACGACAAGCTCGGTGTCGGCGGCGGACTGAACGACACTGCACTCGAACTGGGCGGGTCTCTCGGCATCGCTGTATTGGGTTCGGTTCTGGCGGCGTCGTATCGACAGGGAATCGAGGGGTTTCTGCAGACCTTCCCCGGTAAGCAACCCAATGGCCAGTACACCGGTCAGGCCGCAGAAGGGCTTGCGGCATCGCAGGATTCGCTGGCCGGTGCGGTGATCGTCTCGGACATCATTCGCGAGCAGAATGCATTTCTGAGCGGCTTCGCAGACAATCTCGAAGCGAATGCCATCTCTGCCTTCGGCAGTGCCGTCGTGCACACCAGTGTCGTTGCGGCCGTGGTGTTCGGAACCGGAACCGTGATCGTGGCGTTCCTCATCCCGGCCAAGAACAAGGCGCTCGCGTCGTCGTCGGACATGATCGCGTTCGAGCCGATCGTGCCCTTCGTTGCGCCGCCGGCCACTCGCGCAGCGGCCGTCCGTGAGGTCGCCGAGCTCGAGCAGCTACTCGAACGCCCGTCGGCAGCCAAGCCCGAACCGAGTACGCCGCGTGTACCGCGAACAGCGAAGCCGCACAACGCTGCCGCGCCGGCACTGGTCGACGCCGAACTCGAACGCCCCAGCATCTATCAGTTGGCGCTCGAACTCGGCGAACTGCCCGTCGTACCCACACCGCCGGACGTGGAGCCGACCGAACCCCTGCAGACGTTCTACCAACGAGCCAGCCGACAACACGCGACGTGCACCGAGCTGAACGAACGCTCGAGCCCTATCTGGGCGATGCCGTTGTAGACCTCCCGAACGCGTGAATGGACCACTGCACTACCGCCGGGTTGGGATCAATGCGCCTTTGTTGCAGTCCAACTGACTGAAACCCACATTGATCCCAACCGGGGGGGCTAGGGCCGGGGGCTAGGGCTAGGGCTAGGGCTAGGGCGGGTGGCTAGATCAGCACCGCACCGTTCGATGCCGAACCGACCAGCTTCGAGTATTTGGCCAGCACTCCGCGGGTGTAGCGCGGAGGAAGCGGTGCCCAACCCTCCTGGCGTGCTTGCATTTCGGCTGCGTCGACGAGAACGTCGAGGGTGCCCTTGCCGACGTCGAGTCGGATCTGGTCGCCGTCGCGGACGAAGGCGATGGGTCCGCCGTCGACTGCCTCGGGTGCCACGTGTCCGACGCAGAGGCCGGTGGTTCCGCCGGAGAATCGGCCGTCGGTGAGCAGCAGGACGTCCTTGCCCAGGCCCGCGCCCTTGATGGCTCCGGTGATCGCGAGCATTTCGCGCATTCCGGGTCCGCCCTTGGGTCCCTCGTAGCGGATGACGACGACGTCGCCTGCCGCGATGGTGCCGTCTTCGAGAGCATCCATGGCCGCGCGTTCACGCTCGAAAACTCGTGCGGTACCGACGAATACGTCGGAATCGAAACCGGCGGACTTGACGACGGCTCCGCCCGGGGCAAGTGATCCTTCGAGAATGGTGATGCCGCCGGTCGGGTGGATCGGCTTGTCCAGTGCGCGCAGCACTTTGCCGTCGGGGTCCGGGGGAGCGATGTGTGCGAGGTTCTCCGCCACGGTCTTTCCGGTGACGGTCATGCAGTCGCCGTGCATGAGGCCGGCGTCGAGCAGAGCCTTCATGACCACGGGGACACCGCCGATGGCGTCGACGTCGGTCATGACGTGCTTGCCGAAGGGCTTGACGTCGGCGAGGTGTGGAACTTTCGCTCCGACGCGGGTGAAGTCGGCGAGGGTCAGTTCGACCTGGGCTTCGTGCGCGATGGCCAGCAGGTGCAGCACGGCGTTGGTGGATCCACCGAAAGCCATGACGACGGCGATCGCGTTCTCGAAGGCTTCCTTGGTGAGGATGTCGCTGGTGCGGATGCCGCGTCGCAGCAATTCGACGACGGCCTCGCCGCTGGCGTGTGCGAAGCCGTCCCGGCGACGGTCCGGTGCCGGCGGAGAAGCGCTGCCGGGCAACGACATTCCCATGGCCTCGGCGGCGCTGGCCATGGTGTTCGCGGTGTACATGCCGCCGCAGGCACCTTCGCCGGGGCAGATGGCGCGTTCGATGGTGTCGACGTCGGCGCGCGACATCAGTCCACGGGAGCAGGCACCGACGGCCTCGAAGGCGTCGATGATCGTCACCTGGTGCTCGCTGCCGTCGGACAGGGTGGCGAATCCGGGCAGCGTGGATCCGGCGTAGAGGAAGACGCTGGCGAGGTCGAGACGCGCGGCAGCCATCAACATTCCGGGCAGCGACTTGTCGCAGCCGGCGAGCAGCACGGAGCCGTCGAGACGTTCGGCGCTGATGACGGTTTCGACGCTGTCGGCGATGACCTCACGCGAGACCAACGAGAAGTGCATGCCCTCGTGGCCCATCGAGATGCCGTCGGACACCGAGATGGTGCCGAATTCCAACGGATACCCGCCGGCCGCGTGGACGCCCTTCTTGACTTCCTTCGCCAGTCGTTCGAGCGAGAGGTTGCAGGGAGTGATCTCGTTCCACGACGACGCGACGCCGATCTGGGACTTGACCCAGTCGTCGTCGCCCATCCCGACGGCGCGGAGCATGCCGCGGGCGGCAGTCTTCTCCAGCCCGTCGGTGACGTCCCGGCTACGTGGCTTGACGTCGACTTCGGGTGGATTGTGCGGGGTCGTCATGACACTCCTGAACGGTCGGCGATGGTGGCTCCTCGGTCGCGTCCTCAGGTTCCGCCCCGAGTCGCATTCACCGTCAACACTAAACCTGTGGCGCTGCGCTCTTTCGGCATGCACCGGAATGCCCTCCATCGAGTGACGAACGGCCCTGTCGAGCACCGGGACCTCGGGGCGACAGTGGGGACGGATCCACCGCATCGCGGTGGGAGGTCGAGGAGAGACGATGAGCGATCAGCCGGATACGGCCGTGGTGGAAATGCTGGTGGAGCTCGCGTGCCGCGCGCCGTCGGTGCACAACAGTCAGCCGTGGAGGTGGACCTACTCCGAACACGGACTCGATCTGTACACCGACACCTCCCGCGTGCTGGGGGTGATCGACCCGACCGAACGGCAGATGGTGATGAGCTGCGGGGCCGCGTTGGACCATCTCGAGAAGGCTGCCGCGGCGTTTCGGTGGAAGACCGAGATCGACCTGTTGCCCGCCCCGGGCACGCCGGATCATCTTGCGCGTATCCGCCTCGTGCACGACGCGCATCCTCGGTCGCGTGAGTTCGACATGTTGAGTGCGATCAATCGTCGGCACTCGGATCGTCGGGCGTTCGGACCGGTGCCGACCGATCGTGTTCTGACGCGGTATCTCGGTCGTCAGCACTACGGCACCGAGATGACCGTCTTGTCGGCAGAGTCGAAACAGACGTTGGCGAGGGCCTCGACGCTGAGCGCGGGCATCCGGAAGTACGACGCGACGTACCAGGCCGAGATCAGATGGTGGGCCGGGCACTCGTTTCGTTCCGGCGGAATTCCGCCCGAGGCGCTGACGAACCGCGCGGATGCGTCGAGGGTCCAGGTGGGACGAGCATTCCCCGAACCGCACCGCGTCGGCACGGTGGTTCCGCGCGAGCCGGTCGAAGACGAGTCCACGGTGGTGCTGCTCGGCACACCGTCGGACGAACGACTGGATTGGCTGAACTGTGGCCGTGCCATGTCGACGTTTCTGCTGGCAGCGACCGCGGACGGCTTGGCGACGTGCCCGCTGACTCACATGACGGAACAGGCCGGCAGCAGGCGACTCGTCCAGTCGTTGGCACCGCACATCGGCATGGCACAGGTGCTGATTCGAGTCGGTACACCGATGATCGGCGCCCCGGCGCCTCGAACGCCACGACATGCGGTGGCCTCGGTGCTGTCTGCTCCCGCACGCGCAACGAACAGGAGACGATCGTGATTCTCGCAGCACATCAGAAAATCGTGGTGGGGGTGGATGGTTCGGCCGGCAGTATCGGCGCTGCGCTCTGGGCGGCGACACTGGCAGAAAGGGTGGACTCTCCCCTGCTCATCGCCACTGCAGTACAGCAGCCTGTGATCTACATGGGCGAGCCCGCAGCGGTCGTGCCGAAGGAGGTGTGGGACGAGCAGCGCCGAGCGTCCGAACACATGGTGACCGACGTCGCTGCCGCAGTGCTGGCCCGTCATCCCGACCTTGCCGTCTCCACCTTGGTGGAGGAGGCGACGGCGTGCACGATGATGGTCGAACTCTCCTCCACCGCGCGGATGCTCGTCGTCGGCAATTCGGGTTCCGGTCCGATCGTGTCCGCATTGTTCGGCAGTACGGCGCAGGAGACCTCGAATGCGGCCCTGTGCCCGGTGATCGTGTGGCGGGAGGGCGACGCCGGCTTCGACGCGCCGGTCCTCGTCGGTATCGACGGCAGTGCAACGAGTGAGGCGGCCGTCGAACAGGCCTTCGATCTGGCCTCGTTGTTCGGTGTACCGATGATCGCAGCGCTCGCCTGGAACTCGTGGTCTCACGGCGCGGCACTCTCTCCGCCGGGGCCGCATGACAGCATCGAGATCGAGCGTGAGCAGCAGATGCTGCTCTCCGAATGTCTGGCCGGGTGGGCCGAGAAATATCCGGATGTCAGTGTCGAACATGTCGTGCGACAGGGTAACCCGGCGCACCTCCTTGTCGATCTGTCCAAGCGAGCCGGCCTCGTGGTGGTCGGCAGTCACGGGCGAGGAGTGGTTGCCCGAGCACTGTTCGGATCGACCAGTAGCAACCTCACCCGCCACGCCCACTGCCCGGTGATGATCTGCAGAGACCGATGACCAACCGCACCGTACCGAATCGTGTGCGCGGGAGTGATGATCGACGACGAGTTCTGAACTCCGACAACGCTCATCGGCTTGCGCGACGGGCGACCGTCGCACGGCTGATCGGCCACGACCACTTCGGGCCCACCATCGACCCGGTCTCCATCGTATGGAGCGGTAGTCGGGTGTATTTCTACGCCGAGGGGCGGTCGCGGTTGGGGTGGAGTGCGCTCGATTCCTCGGTCGTCCTGGAAGTGGACGCCGAGGACGACGCTCACCTGACCGTATCGACTGTCGTGATTCACGGAATCGCCCGTGCGGTCGTGGATGCTCGACTCGAAGTCCTCGAACAGCTACTGCCCCGGCCGCATTCGGACGGCCCGCCGATGCACCGACTCGTCGAAGTGACCCCGACGTCGGTGTCGGGGGTCGAGCTGATGCGTGGACCGACTGCGGGCGAGACGAATTCACGAGGGTGAGGCCGGGCCTCATGGCGGAAGGATCGGGACTTTCGACCCTGCCGTCGGCATCGAGAATTCGGCAATGTCGGTTCTACCGATTCGTCGACTTCGAGGAGTTCGAGATGAAGCAGCAAGTACACGACGGACACGACGGGCAGGCCGTGTTGGCCGAGGCCGAAAATGTCCTCGCCGAAGTGCTACTGGTGTGTGCCGTCGCCGCGGTAGGCCTTTTCCTGACGTTGCTCGCGTCCGGTGTGACCGGCTGGGCTGCGGTCTGCGGAGGTGCGGCAGCAGCGATGTTCGTGATGGCCGCAGTGAGCCTTCGTGCAGGGCAGCACGCCGCGCAAAGGTCGCATGCGCCTTCGGGTTCCGATTCTGTCGCGGGGTCGATGTGACGCCGACTTCCGGCGGACGTGAGCCCGCGAGAGCAGGAACGACGAGGAGGACCGACAGTGAATGGCCGCAGGTGACGGGCTCGATGCGGGTCGATTCCGACTCCTTGGTCGTCGAGATTCCGACGCAATCGGTACCGATGGTGTTTCCGGTGACCACTGCATCGATCGACGGTGTCGTCCATTCGGTGGTGATCGCCGAGTACGGGCCTCTCAGCGGGGTCTCGCCCGACGGACACATCCTCAGAACAGCCGTGCTCGAACGGTGGCCGGACGCACGAGTGTTCGAGCGGCGCAGCACGGGTGAGCGGGGTGCAGACCCGCGCGGCTACGAGAGTTTCTACGTCGAATTGGAGCCGAGCGGTTGCCGAACCGACATCGATCTCGACGAGGTGTCCGCGCTCTTCGGCCGCTGACCGGACACGAACACGGACTGCCAATTCGACTGCACTGCAAATCATCACGTCATGGCAACTGAGCCGTCGACATCGAGACAGGAAGATCACATGAGTAATTCCACCGCCCGCACACTTCCCATCGTCGTGGGTATCGACGGATCGGCCGAGGCCGAGGCTGCAGCCCGATGGGCCGGCACCTACGCGGACAAGGTCCACGCGACCGTACGTCTCGTTCATGCAGTCCCGGTGGGGGATTGGTACGGGTCGGCAGCATTCGTCGACGGTGGCGCGCTGGAGAGGGATCTTCGTGCCATGGGCCGCAAACACCTCGTTCGAGCAGAGGGCGAGGTACACGCCGCCGCACCTGGGGTATCCGTGGACACCGTCAGTGTGGACGGCACCATAGCGTCGTACGTGGCCGACGTGGGAGCAGACATGGTGGTGCTGGGATCCAGGAAGTCGAGCGCGATCCGCGACCTCACCCTCGGGAGCAACACGCTGCGCGTCATGACGCACGCGCAGTGTCCGGTGTTGTTGCTCCGCAACGAAAACGACAAGGCCGACGTGGGCCGCCCGATCGTGGTCGGGATCGACGGCAGCGAACAGTCCGATCGAGCGCTGGGTGCCGCGCTCGAGATGGCCGACAACCTGGGCGCACCCGTGATCGCGGTCAACTACTGGGGGTTCGCGGCTCAGGCCGGCATCGGGATGAGCGCCGGCTACATCGACTGGCAGGCGGTGCAGGAAGACGAGAAGCGTTGGCTGGAAACGCATGTGGAGAAGATGCACGAGAAGTATCCGGCTGTGCAGCTCACGACCGTCAGTGCCCAATCGAGCCCGACACGAGGCTTGCGAGCGCTGTCTGCGTCGGCATCGATGCTCGTTGTCGGGTGCCGAGGTAGAGGTGCCCTCCGCGGTGCGATCCTGGGGTCGGTCAGTCAGAACCTCGTACACCATGCCGAATGCTCGGTGTTGATCGTGCGGTGAGCAGTCAGTCGACGCTGCGTCTGTCGACCGGCGGGGCACCCAGATCGCAGTGCGGTGGGCAGTCGGAGGGGTTACCAGCGCTCCTGATCAGCGCCGCCGCGATGACAGCGCCGAGTACCAAGAGCCCGGCGCACATCAGCATCGCCGAGTGGAACCCGGACGAGAAAACCTGTGGCGCGGAGTAATCGGACCCGGCAATGCCTGCCAATGCGGGCAGCGCGGCAACGGCGAGCAGTTGACTGGTTCTGGCGACAGCATTGTTGACGCCCGATGCGATTCCGGCGCGGTCGTCCGGTGCCGCGCTCAGAACGGCTCCGGTCAACGGGGCCACCAGAGCGGAGAGGCCGAGGCCGAACACGACGACGGCGGGGAGAACATCGGCGACGTAGGTGGATCCGGGCCCGATGCGCAGCATCAGCAGCAGCCCCGCCGCCGACAGCAGCGGCCCGACCGTCATCGGAATGCGCGGGCCGATGCGCCACGCGAGCCGGCCCGCGCGGGCCGACAGTACGAGCATCAGCACGGTGATCGGAATGGTGGCCAATCCGGCTGCGACAGGGGAGAATCCGACCGCGAACTGCAGCTGCAACACCAGCAGGAAGAACACCCCGCCGAGCGCCGCGTACACGGCGAAGGTCACGAGATTGGCTGCCAGGAACACGCGCGAGGCGAACAGTGACGGCGGTACCAGCGGATCGTGGGTGCGGCGCTCGATCACCACGAACATTCCGACCGCGACGATCCCCAACGCGAGCGCAAGAACGTGGGACTCGATCAGGCCGTACGTCAGCAGCCCGAGGGCAGCGGCGACCGTGACCGCGCCGGGGACGTCGAGGCGACCGGCAGCGTGCGGATCACGGCTCTCCGGAACATGTTTCATGGCCACCCACACGACCACCACGGCCAGCGGAACATTGATCAAGAACACCGCGCGCCAGCCGACGGCGTCGACGAGCCAGCCGCCGAGCAGTGGACCGATCGCCGACGCCACTCCGCCCAACCCCGACCACAGCCCGATCGCGGCTCCGCGATCGTCGGATCTGATGGACGCCGAGATGAGCGCAAGTGAACCGGGGGTCAGCAATGCCGCGCCGATGCCTTGGAGCAGCCGCGCCGCGATCAACACCTCGATGTTGGGGGCAAGACCGCACAGAACCGAGGCCGCCGTGAACCAGACGGTGCCCCAGACGAACACCCGCCTGCGTCCGAGCCGGTCACCGAGCGAGCCGCCGAGCAGGATCAGCGACGCCAGCGCCAACGTGTAACCGCTGAGCGTCCACTGCAGCCCGGTGACACCCGATCCCAGATCCCGACCGATCGCCGGCAGCGCGATGTTGACCACGGTGGCGTCGAGCATCGCCAGAGACGACCCGAGCACGGTGGCCGCGACGATCCATCGGCCCCGCGCACTGGACAGCGAAATGGTTACATCGGGCCGCTCTGCAGGCTGCTCGATCACAACTTCTCGACGCAGACGACGAAGTTGCGGGAGTCCTTCTCGAATCCGTACAACGCGGGGTCGGGGCAGTCGTCGACCGACGTGGTGCCCTGCAGGATGGTCACCACCCGGCGGGTGTCGGCACCCGGGGTGGCGCAGTCGACGCGTTGCGCGAACTCGCCCACCAGGTCCATGCAGCCACCGACGATCCAGTCGATGTCGAGGCACAGGGCCCCTTGCTCGATGTCGAAGTACGTCTCGTAGTAGTACTGATCGGCGTCGGGCGGGCATTCGGCCGAGGTCGGAGTCTTGGCGAACACGACGTAGTTGGACTGTGGGGATCCGCAGGTCGCATTGGCGACGGTGGCGTTCTCGACCGTCCCACCGAGTTCGACGCACTGGCCGATCTCGACGTCGATGTCGACGCTGCCGCCCTCGTCGATGTCGGGGGGCGGGGAACCGGTGGTGGTGCGAGGCGGCGTCGTGGTGGTGGTGGGAATGCTGGCACCGGAGATGGCGACGGCGGTCCCGGATACCTCCGAGGCGCATCCGCTCAGTAGCACCGCCGCGCAGGCGGACAGAGCGACGACGAAAGCGCGGACCGAACGAGTGGGTGACGCCATGGTGAGTCCTGCTCTCGACGAAAGAAGCGTGCTGGGTGCATCGACCGTATGTGTGTAGAAAATATCGGACTCGGTTGTCGGCCGCATGAGGCAGGATGAAGTGCGTGGATCTTCCTCTCGCCGTTCCGGTTGCGCCGATGCTCGCCAAAGCCGCGAAAGAGGTGCCTCCTCAGCCCGAGGACGGGCCGCCGGTGTGGTCGTACGAGCCCAAATGGGACGGTTTTCGTGCCATCGTGTTTCGCGACGGCGACGAGGTGGTGCTGGGATCGCGCGGCGGCAAGGACCTCGCTCGCTATTTTCCCGAGCTCGTCGAGGCCGTCAAGGCCGAACTACCCGAGAAGATCGTCATCGACGGAGAGATCGTGGTGCCGCGCGAGAAGAACGGTTCCACGCGCCTGGACTGGGAGTCGTTGTCCGAGCGCATCCATCCCGCGGCGAGCCGAGTGACGATGCTGGCGGAGAAGACACCGGCGCAGTTCATCGGCTTCGATCTGTTGGCCGTCGGCGACGAGGATCTGACGGGTGAGCCGTTCTCGACGCGGCGGGCGCGATTGCTCGACGCGGTGGGCACGGGCGGGCCGAGTTGCTTCGTCACCTCGGCCACCGACGATGCGGCCGTGGCCGAGGACTGGTTCGAGCGGTTCGAGGGAGCAGGCCTCGACGGCGTCGTAGCGAAGAAGCTCGACGGGCCGTATCTGCCCAACAAGCGCGAGATGATCAAGATCAAGCATGCTCGCACTGCCGACTGCGTGTTGATCGGTTATCGAATTCACAAGTCCGGCAACGGTATCGGATCACTGCTGCTCGGCTTGTACGACGGCGAGGATCTGCGCATGATCGGCGGAGCGTCGGCGTTCACCGACAAGCGGCGGCTGGAGTTGCTCGAAGAGCTCGAACCGCTCCGGCTCGGTGACGACGTCACCTACGACGGCGAGGCGACCCGTTGGAATTCGTCCAACGATCGCAATTGGATTCCGGTGCGCATCGAGCGAGTCATCGAAGTGGCCTACGACCAGATGGAAGGCGCGCGGCTGCGGCACGTGGCCAGGTTCCTGCGCTGGCGACCGGATCGCGATCCGCGCTCGTGCGCTTACGACCAGCTCGAGGTGCCGGTGCGCTACGACGTCGCCGATGTGATTGCTGGAGGGCGATAGGCATGGCCGCGAAAACACCACCGGCGTTCGTGCAGGCGGGCGAGCGCGAAGTGCGAGTGTCGAGTCCCGACCGCGTGATCTACGAAGCGACCGAACGCACCCCGGACATCACCAAACTCCAGGTGTGCGAATACTTCGCCGCGGTGGGCGAACCGCTGATGCGGGCGATCGGCGACCGCCCGACCGCGATGGAGCGGTGGCCCGACGGCTACCGCGAGGGCATGCGATTGGCGCTCGGCCCGCAGGACAAGGAGGGCGACGGTTTCTATCAGAAGCGGTTGCCCAAGGGTGCGCCCGAGTGGATCGAGACCGTGAAGATCGCGTTCCCGAGCAAGCGCACTGCCGAGGAACTGTGTCCCTCGGAGCCGGCTGCGCTGGTGTGGGCGGCTCAGATGGGCACGCTGACGTTCCATCCGTGGCCGGTGCGGAGACCGGAAGTGGATCATCCCGACGAGCTACGTCTCGATCTCGATCCGCAGCCGGGCACTACGTTCGCGGACGCACTGAGAGTTGCCGACGTGACGCGGGAGCTGTTGGAGGAGTTGGGCTTACGCGGCTACCCCAAGACGAGCGGCAATCGTGGCATTCACATCTACGTGCGCATCGAGCCCGAGTACACCTTCGAGCAGGTGCGCCATGCGGCCATCGGCCTGGGCCGAGAACTCGAACGTCGCGACGACGGGGTGACCACCAACTGGTGGAAAGAAGAACGCGGAGAACGCATCTTCATCGATTACAACCAGAACAACCGTGACCGCACCATAGCCAGCGCGTGGAGTCTGCGAGCCCGTCCCGGAGCGACGGTGAGTACGCCGATGACGTGGTCGCAGTTGGCGGACGTCACCGATCCGCGTGACTTCAACCTCGTCACCGTGCCGGACCTGGTGCAGGACGGCGACCCGTGGGCCGACATGGACACGAAGGCCTACTCACTGGAACCGCTTCTGCACCTGTGGGAAACACTGCCGGGTGGTGAGCTGAACTTCCCGCCCGACTACCCCAAGATGCCGGGCGAACCGCCCCGAGTGCAGCCGTCGAAGAAAGTCGCCGAGCACTGGGATGCGGAAGGAAACCGCACCGACAGCTAGTTCCGCTCGGCCTGGGCAGGGTTGCACACTACGTAGCGTTGTCGACGGGATCCGGTCGATCGAGCCGTGTTCTGTGCAACCCGGCCCACCCTCACATGGATTCGAGTTCCCGGATCAACGTCGCCGCGTCGTACGGCCCCACGTGGCGGGTGAGGTTCTTGTCGCCGCGACCCAGGTAGAACGTCGGAGTGCCGCCCACATCGGAGGACGTGGCGTCGAGTTCGTCGTCCTCGACGCGCACCACGTAGTCACCGGTGCGGATGTCGTCCTCGAATCTGTCCATGTCGAGGCCGAGTTCGCGTGCGTACCCGTCGATGTCGTCGGGTTCGAGGGCGTCGCTGTTGCGGAACAACACGTCGGCCATCTCCCAGAACTTGCCCTGCGCCGCGGCGGCTTCGCTGGCGTATGCCGCGTAGCGGGCATGGGGGTGGTAGTCGTCCAGCGGCAGGTGTCGGTAGACGTACCGGAGGTCGTCACCGAAGTGCTTGCGTACCTCGGCGACACTGCCGGTTGCTTTGCTGCAGAACGGGCATTCGAAATCGGCGTATTCGACGATCGTCAGCGGAGCGTCGACGGGCCCGCGGATGTGATCGCGCTTGGCGCTGACCGGACGCAGAATACGCAGCGACGCTTCGGCTTTCGGCGGGTGGATCTTCGCATCGATGCGGAACAGAATCCAGCCGAGCAGGGCAGCGATGACCGAGGCCGCCAGCACGCCGACGCGGGCCTCGTCGGCCAGCAGCGGATCGTCGAGCGCGAGGTCGATGATGAACAGTGAGATCGTGAATCCGATTCCGGACATCGCCGCACCGCCCGCGATGTGCGACATGGTCAGCCCCGGAGCCAGAGCCGAGGGTCGCAACTTCGCGAAAATGGCCGAGGCCCCGGTGATTCCGATGAGCTTGCCGAGCACCAGGCCGGCGATGATGCCCCAGGTGAGAGTCGACGTGGAGGCAGCCTTCAGGGTGTCCGAGCTGAGCACCACCCCGGCATTGGCGAGCGCGAAGATCGGCACGATGATGAACGCGGTGTACGGCTGATACAGGCGCATCAGTCTCTCGTTGACCGAGACGGCTTGATCCAGGCCGAGTCTCGCGGCTCGGGCGTATTCGGGATTCGGCGATTGACGGAAGGCGCGGGTGAGGTCCGAGGCTCGTTCCACCTCGGAGCGACGCGGCGGGTACACCGGAAGAATCAGTGCGATCATCACGCCGGCGAGCGTGGGGTGAACTCCCGACTCGTACATCGCGACCCACGTGAACAGTGCGACGACGAAGTACCCGACACCGCGCCACACTTCGAGCCGACGCAACAGGAAGATCAGTCCGAGCCCGATGAACGCCAACACCAACGGAACCACGTCGAGATCGTCGGTGTAGAAGAACGCGATGATCGCCAGCGCGCCCACGTCGTCGGCCACGGCCAGCGTCAACAAGAAGATCCGCAGCCGCGCGGCCTTCTTCGGGCCGAGTACCGCAAGGGCACCGAGCAGGAACGCGGTGTCGGTGGAGATGACCACGCCCCAGGCCTGGGCGGCCGGGCCGGAGGGGTTGAAGGCGAGGAACAGCAGCGCGGGTGCGGCCAGACCGGCGAGTGCAGCCACGATGGGAATCGCTGCGCGCGATCTGTCGGTGAGCTCACCCATCGCGAACTCGCGTTTGACCTCGAGGCCGACGACGAAGAAGAACAGCGCCATCAGCCCGTCGTTGACCCAGTGGGCGAGGTCGAGGGAGATGCCGTGCTCACCCACGGTGATCGACAGTTCGGTGTGCCAGAACGACTGATAGGTGTCACCGAGTGGTGAGTTCGCCCAGATCAGGGCGATCAAGGTGGCCGCCAGCAGGAAGCCCGCGGCCAAGGTTTCACTGTTCTTCTCGCCGCGAGCCCGCGAGATCCGTTCGACGAATCGTGCCATCGGCCGGTCCGTCGGCGTGATCTGATCTGCCATCTGCAGCCCGGGTCCTTCCTCGGAGGTGTTGTGAAGCAGTCTGTACCAACACGGCGGTCGACGCTTTACTTCCACGCAGGTCAGTACCCTGGATGGTTCTCTTGCCGGGAAGCGTTGTCGAAGAGATGTGCACGACATATTCGGCGAACGGCATTAGTCCGCCGAGAATCGGGAATACGAGCCCGACTCACCCCTGCCACTAAGGAACATCCATGCGTGATTTCATCTGCCGCAAGTGCGGACAGAAGCTGTCGTTCGAGAACTCACTGTGTCTGAGCTGCTCGAGCGCACTCGGCTTCCATCTGCCGAGCAGAGCCCTCCTGGTGCTCCCGGACAAGGAAGACGGCATCTCCGAGGCCGAGGTGGACGGTGCCATCTGGAAGACGTGCGCCAATCTCAACACCGCACGCTGCAACTGGCTGGTCGACGCATCCGATTCCGACGACCTCTGCCTGTCCTGCCGGCTGACGCGGACTCGCCCGGCCGACGACGACCTGGACGCCATGGCCGCCTACGCGGACGCGGAGACCAACAAGCGTCGCGTCATCCTCGAGCTCACCGAGCTGGGTCTGCCGATCGTCGGCCGGGACGAGGACGCGTCCACGGGTCTGATGTTCGATCTGCTCTCCAGCGCCAACCAGCAGGTGATGACCGGTCACAACAACGGTCTGATCACCCTGGACCTCGCCGAGGGCGACGACGTGCACCGCGAGCAGCTCCGCGTGGAGATGTCGGAGCCCTACCGCACGCTGGTCGGGCACTTCCGTCACGAGATCGGCCATTACTACCAGATGGTGCTGGTCGGAGACGGTGAACACCGCGCGGCGTTCGAGGAACTGTTCGGCGATCCGGATTCGAGCTACCAGGATGCGCTCGATCGCCACTACAGCGAAGGTGCACCGGAGGGCTGGGAGGACACCTACGTCTCGTCCTACGCCACCATGCACCCCGCCGAGGACTGGGCCGAGACCTTCGCCCACTACCTGCACATCCGCGACACCCTCGACACGGCCGCGGCCTTCGGGATGGCACCGGCCGGATCCACCCTCAAGAGCCCGCTGCCCGGCGAGGTCGGCTTCGATCAGATCATCGACTGGTGGCTGCCGTTGTCGTGGGCACTCAACCAGATCAACCGATCGATGGGTCACCAGGACCTGTACCCGTTCGTGCTGCCGGCGACCGTCGTGAAGAAGATCGGCTTCGTGCACTCTCTGGTGGCACCCAGCGCTCTGTGAGCCTCGCTCACGGTCGTTGAGCTCAGCGCCCAGGGGCGTATCCTGTGTTGTCGGCATCCGCCGATACCGGGTACGCCCCCTGTGCATTAGTGGGCAGAGTGCAGTCGCGGGCAGAGTGCAGCAGTAGGACGAGGTGACCACCATCAGCGAGCAGACACTGAACGCGTCGGGCGCCCTCCCGCGGGTTAGCGACTTCCAGCTGAGTCGCCGGCTGGCCGAGGTGGCCGAGAAGCTGCGGCGTCAGCATTCCGATCCCGATCGCGTCCTGGCCACGATCACCGAGGCCGCGGTCGCTCAGGTCCCCAATGCCGAGTACGCATCCATCACGACGGTCATGCAGGGCAAGTTCGTGCACAGCGCAGCCCTTTCAGGAGAAGTTGCCGGGCACTGCGACAAGATTCAGGAGCAGCTGGGCGAGGGGCCCTGCCTCGAGTCGGCGATCGAACAGACGACCATCCGTATCGACGACATGGACAGCGAGACCCGCTGGCCACAGTTCACCGATGCAGCGTCTGCGCTCGGGGTCAAGAGCATGATCTGCTTTCAGCTCTACGTCGAGGGGTTCAACTTCGGCGCACTCAACCTGCATTCGACGCGAACCGGCGCGTTCTCGGCCGAGGCCGAATCCATCGGTTCGTTGTTCGCTGCGCACGCGGCCATCGCGTTTTCCAGCGCCCGGGAAGAACAGCAGATCAGGGCCGCGCTGACCAGCCGGGATCTGATCGGGCAGGCCAAGGGCATGCTGATGGAACGCTACAACCTCAATTCGCAGGCGGCGTTCGCGTTGCTGGCCAAGCTCTCTCAGGACACCAACGTCAAGCTGGCCGATCTCGCCGTGCAGTTGGTCGACGACGCGGCGAAGTCCACCGAATAGCGACCGGGGCCTCGGGCCTCATCGCACGTCGAGTCCGTCGGTGCTGGCGACCGATACGGCGGGAACATCGGTGGCGATGAACACCTCGATCCGCACGTCCTCGTCCAGATAGCGGCTCAGTGCAGCCAGTCCGGTTGTGGCAGCGATGATCTCGTGAACCCGGTCGCCCGAGATGGGATAGTCGTCCACGTCGTGACGCCAATGCGCGGCCACCAGTGTGCCTCCGGCCTCCAGCCGCCCGACGATGCGGCTCATGGCGGCCGCCAGGTCGTCGTCGTCGAGGTAATAGCCCACCTCGCTGACGACGATCAGATCGAACTTCTCGTGGGGATTCGGTAACGCAGATACGTCGTCGGAGAGGGACCACAGTGCGAAATCGACTGCAGCACTCTCGCCTACGCGCGCGCGAGCCGTATCGAGTGCGCTCTGCACCACGTCGGTCGACACCAGATGCTCACAGCGGGCAGCGAGCTGTTCGGTGAGCACACCGATCGAGCAACCGGGTTCGAGGCCGAGTCGATAGTGCGGCTTGGGCAGCGATGCCAGGGTGAGGGCATACTTGCGACGCTCGTACCACTTGCTGTCGAGCATGAACGGATCCTCGTGCGCGGCATACACATCGCGGAAGTATTCCGGACTCAAGCTCATGCGGACAGCCTACTCATGCGAAGACGACTTCGAACGGACGTCGGAACCGCGTCAGGATGTGCGGTGGCAACACTGCGCGATCCGCCGGGTGATCGGACAGCGGTCGAATCTGAGATTCGAAACGCTCGATCGACGCCCGTTTCGCCTCGACGGCGTGCGCGGGCAGGTCGATGCGTCGACTGCGTGACCACGGCACCGCCCGGTGTTCGGGAGTTGCCCAGTGCCACATCCAGATCGGATATTCCACCACCGGTATCCCCACGACGGCGGCCGCGGTGAGGCAGGCACGCGCCGTGGCTTCGTGATCGGGGTGGCCGTCCCCGCGCCACGGTGTCAGGCACCAGGTACCCGGAGTGGCGTCGAGCAGCGGTACCAGCGCGCGGGCCAGAGCGTCCTCGTGCCGCTCGACCTCGCCGTCGGTGAACTGCAGCCGCGTCGGCGGCTGAACGATGCCCAGTTCGGCGAGGGCACGCTCGGACTCGACGGGCCGCAGGGCGCGGAGGTCCTCGGCCGACACCGTCGGAGATCCCGGATGCGAACCGTCACCGTCGGTGACCGCGACGACCCGTACGTCGACGCCTGCGGCTGCGGCCATCGACAGCAACCCACCGACGCCCAGTACTTCGTCGTCGGGATGGGGTGCCACGACGACCATGGTGATGACGTCGCTCCAGTGCAGACCGGGAATGGACCAATCTGCGGACAGCCAGTCCGATTCGGCGGTACCGAGGTCGACGTCGGCGTCGAATGCGTTCTCTACCAAGGGTTGTCTTCCTGTGCGATGTCGTGTCCGAGGGCTTCGAGGTCGCGTTCGGCGTGGCTCTGTCGCAGATAGACGGTGAGGTCGGCGACGCGTCGAGCATGCTCCGCATCTGCGCACAGCGGGCCGGCACCGAGCGCTCGCCCGACGCGGTCGATGCACTGCGTGGCGGCATCCTCGACGACGGCGCGCACGATGCGAGCACGGATCCGAGCGCGGCCGGAGCGGTCGAACGGATCTGCGTCGACCTCGGCCGCCGCAGTGGTCAGGGCACTCGACGCGGCTCCGAGAGCCGATGCGATGGCACCGAGGTGAGCAGCGCGATGTGGGTCGGGACGCGAGCGCACGGCCGCATGCAGGGTGTCGGCCACTGCGCAGGCGCTACCGAACCAGACGGCCGACACTCCGATCGCCCCATGCCAGAAGCCCGGCCTGGTCAGGTAGTCCGTCGGTCCACCGACCACGACCGCGGGGACACGATCGAATTCGACCGAGCCCGAGTCGCTCTCGCGCATTCCGACGGCATGCCACGTGTTCGGCACCGGGGCAGCACCCGGATGAGTCAGATCCACTGCGAACAATCGCGGCTCGCCGTCGACGCGAGCGGTCACGAGTGCGTGGGTGCAGACGGACGCCCCCGAACACCACGGCTTGGTCCCGGACAGGAGCCACCCCGAATCGCCGCGCACCGCTTCGAGAATCGGAGCCGGGGGTTCCGCAGCCCACACGCCCCAGACGTGACCACGCTCGGGCGTCGGGCCGTCGAGCTCGTGCAGAATCGCGATCGCGTCGGTATGTGCCTCGGCCCAGCGGCCCAGAACGGTGTCGTGTCGGCCGAGCGCAGCCAGCGACTGCCACCGGTGATCTGTGTTCCCCGAGCCGGGGAGAGCCAGATCCAACCGTCCGTCCGCCTCGAACGCGAGAAACTGCGCGCGCAACGCCGACTCGAGATCGGTGGTCCGATCGGTGGTGTCGACGAATCCGGTGTCGGTCATGCAGAAGGCTCCAGAGAACGAAGGAAGCCGGCCATACCGTCGGGTGCTCTGCCACGCAGGCGGCCCGAAGTATCGACCGGAATGTCACACACTCGGCGGCACACGGTGCCGCCGAGCTCCAGACGACGGACCAGGTCGTGATCCTCGCCGGTGGCGAGCGGCGCGAACCCGCCGACCGCCCAGTAGTCCGTCGCCCGAACACCCAGGTTGGCACCGTGGACGTGGGGATGGCCCGCCTCGTTCACGTACTGAGCGTCATAGGAGGAGCGGAGTGCTTCGTCGTCGACGATGCGGTCCTCGAATCGCACCGACACCGTCCCGACCACGGCCCGGGCACCCTCGGCGGCGTGCCGCAGATGCCCCACCAGCCACTGCTCGCCCACCGTCGAGTCGGCGTCGGTGGTGGCGTACCACGTGTCGGCGCGGCCCAGACCGCCGTTCAGGTCCGCTGCGAATCCGGCCGCCCGCGCGGCTCCCACGTTGCGATGGGCCACCGTCACGACCGACACGGACGGGTGACGCGCCGCGATACTCGCCGAACCGTCGGTGCACGAGTCGAGAACGACCGTCGTGGATACCGTCACCGGGGCGACGTCGGCGACGCGACGTGCGGCCTTCGCCAGGGCATTCAAGCAGGCGTCGAGCAGATCCTGTTCGTCGTGTGCGGGCACGACGACGACGATGCGACGGACTGGAGTGCTGGTATCGACAGTCACGAGCCACCCTTTCGGACACCGGACCTCGAGCCCGTTGTGGAAACCGCCGGTGGCTGGACGGAGTACGTTGCATGCGACATACCCGTTCGCAGACGATCGACACCTACGGCTCGAAGAAGGGGCTCGGGTGGCGGGAAGCTACTCGTCGTCGTGGATTCCGTCGTCGTTTTCGGCAATATCCGATTAGCAAAAGTCCGGGTGGTATGTGTTAATGGGCGTTGCCCCGCGGCAGCACTGCTACTGGGCATCACGACGCAGTACGAAGGATGGTCGGGTCACATGGCAACTCAGGTTCGCACTCGCAGGTTCGCCCGCATCGGGGCAATTTTCGCAGGTACGGCGCTCGCCGCCTCTGCAGCATTCGGATCTGCCCAGGCGGCTCCGCTGTGGCCGGGTGGCCCCGACGTGTCGATCCCCGGCCTGCCCGGATCCTCGGACCCGGCGGCACCCGCACCCGCCCCACAGCAACGGGTGGCACCGCTGGCCCCGGCGAACTTCGCCGACCCCAGCATCAGCCCGTCCGGCGGCGAGGTCGTCGGAGTGGCGCAGCCCATCGCGATCCGCTTCGACGAGGCCATCGGAGATCGCGACGCCGCACTGCGCGCCATCCGCGTTACCACGAACCCGTCCGTGGACGGCCACTTCTACTGGATCAACGACACGCAGGTGCGGTGGCTGCCCAACGAGTTCTACCCGGCGCACACCCAGGTGACGGTCGAAGCAGGCGGAGCGAAAGCCGAGTTCTCCACCGGCGACTCGATCATCACCACGGCCGACGACAACACCAAGCAGATCACCGTCACCCGCAACGGCGAGGTCGTTCGCACGATGCCCACCTCCATGGGCAAGGTCGGCCACGAAACCCCGAACGGCACCTACATCGTCGGCGAGCGCTTCCGCGACATGTACATGGACTCCTCCACCTACGGGGTGCCGGTGGATTCCGAAGAGGGCTACCGCACGTACGTCGAGTACGCCACGCGCATCTCCTACAGCGGCATCTTCGTCCACGCGGCACCGTGGTCCGAGTCGCAGCAGGGCTACTCCAACTCCTCGCACGGCTGCCTCAACGTCAGCACCGAAGACGGCAAGTGGTTCTTCGAGAACGCCCAGAAGGGTGACCCCGTCATCGTCGTCAACACCGACGGCGGCACCCTCAGCGGATCCGACGGCCTCGGAGACTGGAACCGCTAGAGCGGCTTCGCCGCATGTGAGTGGAACTTCGACCCCTGCTACGAAGTTCCACTCACATAGGTTGGTCTACGTGACGGCACCAGTTGGGGCCGCGTTCACCATTCGTTAGCCGCGACTGAGCACAGTCCTCGCGGTGAGTGCAACAACCGAACGAGTGCTGCCCACGGCAGGCAAGAAGAGCTTCTTCTCGCGGCCGTGGACCGATTACGCACTGTTCCTGATTCTCGTGGGCCCCAACCTGGTTCTGTTGGCGGTCTTCACGTACCGCCCGTTGGTCGAGAACTTCCAGTTCTCGTTCTTCGACTGGAACCTGTCCTCGCCCACGTCCACGTTCGTCGGATTCGAGAACTACCGCGAATGGGCCGCCCGTGACGACACGTGGCAGATCGTCGGCAACACTGTCGTGTTCACCGTGGCCGCGGTCGTCGGCTCGTTGGTGCTCGGCCTGATTCTCGCGCTGCTGCTCGATCGTAAACTGCGGGGCCGCAACTTCGTTCGCTCCGCGGTGTTCGCGCCGTACGTGATCTCCGGTGCCGCGATCGGTATCGCATTCCAGTTCGTCTTCGATCCCAACTTCGGGCTCGTGCAGGACCTGATGCGCAGATTCGGCCTCGGTGCGGTCCCGGATTTCTATCAGGATCCGAAATGGGCGATGGTCATGATCACCGTCACCTACCTGTGGAAGAACCTGGGCTACACCTTCGTCATCTATCTCGCGGCGCTGCAGGGCGTGCGCAAGGAATTGATGGAAGCGGCCGAGATCGACCAGGCCGGCCGCTGGACCACGTTCCGCAAAGTGCTTCTACCGCAACTGCGTCCGACGACGTTCTTCCTCTCGATCACGGTGTTGCTCAACTCCCTTCAGGTCTTCGACATCATCAACGTCATGACGCGCGGTGGCCCACTGGCCACCGGCACCACCACGATGGTCTACCAGGTCTACGAGGAAACGTTCCGTAACTTCCGGGCCGGTTACGGGGCGACCGTCGCGACGATCCTGTTCCTCGTGCTGTTGATCGTCACTCTCGTACAGGTACGAATCATGGATCGGGACGATCAGCGATGACCTTGGTGAGCAAGCCCGATGCCGCAGTGCCGGAAAAGCCTTCGCTCAGTCGGGACCCTCAGCGCACGCGTCGCAGCGCGAACGTCCTCGGCTACGCGGCCATGGTGGCCGTCCTGCTGATGATCGGCCTACCGCTGTTCTGGATTCTGGTCACCTCGTTCAAGGACCGACCCGACATCTATGTTCAACCGGTCACGTGGTGGCCCAGCAGCTTTCATCCGCAGAACTACAACGAGGCGACGACGGAGGTGCCGTTCTTCACGTACCTGCGCAACTCGATCGTCATCACCACGGCGGTCGCGTCGATCAAGTTCGTCCTCGGTGTGCTCAGTGCGTACGGCCTGGTCTTTCTGCGATTCCCGGGCAAGAACATCGTCTTCCTCGTCATCATTGCCGCACTGATGGTGCCCAACCAGATCACCGTCATCTCCAACTACTCGCTCATCTCCGAGCTCGGTTGGCGAAATTCGTTTCAGGGCATCATCATTCCGCTGGCAGGCGTTGCATTCGGAACCTTCCTGATGCGTAACCACTTCCTGTCGCTGCCACCGGAGATCATCGAGGCCGCGCGCATGGACGGCGCGGGCCCGGTGCGGTTGATGTTCCGCGTCATTCTGCCGCTGTCGGGTCCGACGATGGTGGCGTTCGCCATCATCACCATCGTCACCGAATGGAACGAATACCTCTGGCCGTTCCTGATGTCCGACGACTCGTCGGTTGCTCCGCTCCCGGTCGGCCTGACGTTGCTGCAGAACAGTGAGGGCTACACCAACTGGGGAGCGGTCATGGCCGCGACAGTGCTCACCATTCTGCCGATTCTTCTCGTCTTCCTCGTCCTGCAGCGCCACATGATCAAGGGCCTCACCTCCGGTGCGGTCAAGGGCTGATCCACCTCACTATCAGGAGTCGAACACCATGGCACACATCATCAATCGGCGTGGCTTCCTCACGCTCACCGGTGCGGCTGCGGCCGCCGCAGCCCTCGCGGCGTGCAGCGGTCCCGGATCGGGCTCGTCCGGCGGCGGCGGTGTCGAAGGCGATGCGAACACCATCAACTTCTGGTCGAACCACCCGGGCAAGTCCCAGGAGTTCGAGAAGGAGCTGATTTCGCGGTTCCAGGCGCAGAACCCCGGTCTGACGGTCAATCTCATCGACGGCGGCAAGAACTACGAGGAGGTGTCGCAGAAGTTCAACGCGGCGCTCTCGGGCAACGATGTGCCCGACGTAGTCGTACTCTCGGATGTCTGGTGGTTCAATTACGCACTGACCGGTGCGATCGAGCCCCTCGACAAGCACTTCTCCGCGGCCGGGGTCGACCAGTCCGATTACGTGGATTCGCTTCTTGCCGATTACAACTGGAACGGGAGCCACTGGGCTCTGCCGTACGCTCGCTCCACCCCGCTGTTCTACTACAACAAGGCCGTCTGGTCGGCAGCCGGCCTGCCCGATCGCGGACCGGCCACGTGGCAGGAATTCGACGAGTGGGGTCCGCGCATCCAGGCCGTCGTCGGAAACGGCAAGCTCGCCCACGGCTGGGGCAACGCCGTCGACTATCTCGGGTGGACGTTCGAGGGACCTATCTGGACGTTCGGCGGATCGTACTCCGATCAGTTCGAGCTGAAGTTCGACGACCCCAATACCATTGCGGCAGGCAAGTTCCTGCAGGACATGATCCACACCAAGAAGTACGCGGCGGTCTCCAACGACATCGCCAACGACTTCGCCGCGGGCATCCTCGCCTCCACGATCGCCTCCACCGGAGACCTGTCCACCATCACCAAGGGTGCCGCGTTCGAGTTCGGTACGGCCTTCCTGCCGGCCACCGACGGTGCGCCCGGATGCCCCACCGGCGGCGCGGGTCTGGCCATCCCGGCCAAGATCTCCGACGAGCGAAAGGTGAACGCACTCAAGTTCATCGATTTCGTCACCAACGGTGCCAACACGGCCTACTTCTCGCAGAACACCGGGTACATGCCGGTCCGCAAGTCGGCGCAGCAGGACCCGTCGGAAATCGCGTTCCTCGAGGCCAACCCGAACGCGAAGACAGCCGTCGACCAGTTGGCGCGTACCCGATCCCAGGACGCTGCCCGCGTGTTCGTGCCCGGTGGCGACAAGATCATCGGTAGCGGTCTCGAGCAGATCGCTCTTCAGAATACCGATGTCGCAACGACATTCGCGTCCATCTCGGACCAATTGCAGCAGATCATCGACCGCCAGATCACCCCGAAGCTGCCGAAGTAATGGCGACCGTTCACTATGCGGGTGTCTCGCACAGATACCCGGGCGCGGACTCTCTCGCCGTCGACACGCTCGAACTCGACATAGCGGACGGCGAGTTCATCGTGCTGGTGGGGCCGTCCGGATGTGGAAAGTCGACGAGTCTACGGATGTTGGCCGGCCTCGAATCCGTCGAGAGCGGCCACATCGACATCGGCGGAGTGGACGTCACCTCGCTCGCCCCACGGGCGAGGGACGTCGCGATGGTGTTCCAGAACTACGCGCTGTACCCCAACATGACCGTCGGCGACAACATGGGCTTCGCACTGCGAAACGCGGGAATGAGCAAGGTCGACACAGCGGCTCGCGTTCTGGATGCCGCGAGGATGCTCGAACTCGAGCCACTGCTGGGTCGCAAGCCCGGCAAGCTCTCCGGTGGGCAGCGGCAGCGAGTGGCCATGGGGCGAGCAATCGTTCGTCAACCCAAGGTGTTCTGCATGGACGAGCCGCTATCCAACCTCGACGCCAAATTGCGAGTGTCGACGAGGGCCCAGATCGCCGGACTGCAGAAGCGATTGGGTACCACGACCGTGTACGTCACCCATGATCAGGTCGAGGCGATGACAATGGGTGACCGGGTTGCGGTGTTGCGGGACGGCAAGTTACAGCAGATCGCCGCACCGCGGGAGCTGTACGACAACCCCGTCAACACCTTCGTCGCCGGGTTCATCGGGTCTCCCGGCATGAACCTCGTCGACGCTCCCGTGCACGAGGGCGCTGCGGTCCTCGGAGACGTTCGGATCCCTGTTCCGTCGTCGGCGGGCAACCGCGTCGTCGTCGGGGTTCGGCCGGAATCGTGGGAGCTCGTCGGCGAACATGCGGGTGGACTCCGGCTCACCGTCGAATTGATCGAGGAATTGGGTGCGGAGTCGTTCGTGTACGCCTCGGCGCCCAACGCCGACGGTCAGTGGACGACGCCCTCGGGACGTATTTCGGTGAGGGTGGATCGCAAGCTGTCGGTCGCCCTCGCCGAGACCGTCCGGTTGAAGCCGGTGCTCGACGAACTGTTCTTCTTCGACTCCGCTACCGGCCTGCGGTTGTCCTGACGGGTTCACCCAGATCCACCGGAAGTGTTGCCCACCCATGCAATACGCGCGTGTCGCGACGGGTTCCCTCGCCTGCCGAACGCAGGTGGGGGAACCTGTCGAACAACGTCTTCAGACCCACCTCCGACTCTGCCTTCGCCAGCGCTGCGCCCAGGCAGTAGTGGCGTCCGCCGGAGAACGACAGGTGCTTACCCGCGTTGTCGCGGGTGACGTCGAACCGGTCGGGGTCCTCGAACACCAGCGGATCGCGGTTGGCACCGGCCAGCACGAGGACGACCAGTGAGTCCTTCGTGATCGGCACACCCTCGACGACGACGTCGTGCTTGGCCGCCCGAGCTGTCAGCTGAACGGGAGATTCCATCCGCAACATCTCGTCGATCGCGGTGGGCCAGTGCGATGGATCCTGTTGCAGCACAGCCAGTTGATCCGGATGATCGAGCAGGAGTTGGATGCCGCTGCCGAGCAGATTGACGGTTGTCTCGAACCCGGCCGCCAATACCAATCCTGCTGTAGCCCTGAGCTCTTCGTCGTTCAGGCCGATGCCCTCGTCCTCGGCGGCGATCAGTTGGCTCATCAGGTCGTCGCCGGGGTTGAGGCGAAGTTCGGCGATGTGCTGCGAGAGCCACGCGTCGAAACCGATGAGGCCACGCTCCACCTGCTTGAACTGGCTCCACGAGATACCGATGTCGAGGCTGGGTGCCGCCATTTCGCCGAATTCGAGGACGCGCTGATTGTCCTTCTCCGGAACGCCGAGGATGCGGCCGATGACTGCGACGGGAAGGCGAGCGCAGTACCTGTCGACGATGTCGACGACAGGGCTGCCGTCGGACAATTCGTCGAGTAGCGCGTCCGCGGTTTCCTGCACCTGATCTCGCATCTGCGCGACCGCCCGGGCGGTGAAGACCGAGGACACCAGCTTGCGGTAGCGGGTGTGATCGGGCGGCTCGACCGACAGCAGGGACGGCGGGAGGATCGGATGCAGGGCACCGGAGCGGGTGTGGCGTTCCACCCACTTCAGCGGTGCCGGCAGCGTGCCGCCCAGCTGGGTGACCCGAAAATCGTCGGAGCGCAGCAGCGCGAACGCCACCCGGTGATGCACGGTGATGTTGGAGATCCGAGTCTTCACCAGCGGTGCCGTCGCCCGAAGTTCCTCGTACACCGGCGTCGGATTTGCCCGTGTCGCCGGATCGGCGACCAGCATGGCCTGCCGGTCACCGGCGGCCGCAGCACGCTTGGCCCCGAACCTGATGACCCCGTGCGCCGCGATCCACCGTACGAATTCCCTCATCCGACTGTCCTCCCCGTTGTCCCGCCCTATGTGAGTGGTTTCTCGTAGCAGACTACGAAGTTCCACTCACGTGCTACCAGATCTTGACGCGCTTCCCCGGGTCCAAGTACAGCGCATCACCGGGCTGAACGTCGAACGCTTCGTGAAAACTGTCCAGATTGCGCACGACTCCGTTGCACCGGAACTCCGGCGGCGAGTGCGGATCGACGGCGAGACGACGGAT
Source organism: Rhodococcus sp. 05-2256-B1 (assembly GCF_002258465.1). Classification (NCBI taxonomy): domain Bacteria; kingdom Bacillati; phylum Actinomycetota; class Actinomycetes; order Mycobacteriales; family Nocardiaceae; genus Rhodococcus; species Rhodococcus sp. 05-2256-B1. The sequence continues at coordinate 299,417 of NZ_NOZA01000015.1, forward strand.
CGCTTCGGCGTCTCGTGCCTTGGTGCGCCATACCTGCGACCAGCCGAAGAACACGCGCTGCAACCCGGTCAGGCCGTCGAGCACCGGTGCGTCCTTGCCCTCGAGCGAGATCTCGTAGGCGGCGACGGCGATGGACAGGCCACCCAGATCGCCGATGTTCTCACCGATGGTGAATTCGCCGTTGACCTTGTGGCCGGGCAGTGCCTTCGGCTCGAATTCGTTGTACTGCTCGATCAGGGCTGTGGTGCGCTTACCGAATTCGGTACGGTCGCTGTCGGTCCACCAATCCACCATGTTGCCGTCGCCGTCGTATTTGGCACCCTGGTCGTCGAATCCGTGCCCGATCTCGTGCCCGATGACGGCTCCGATCCCGCCGTAGTTGGCTGCGTCGTCGGCCTCGGCGTCGAAGAACGGCGGCTGCAGAATGGCTGCGGGAAAGACGATTTCGTTCATCCCGGGGTTGTAGTACGCGTTGACGGTCTGCGGCGTCATGAACCATTCGTCGCGATCGACCGGACCGCCGAGCTTGTCGAGATCACGCTGATAGTCGGCCTCGTAACCGCGGCGGTAGTTGCCGAGCAGATCGTCGGCGGCGATGACGACGCTCGAGTAGTCGCGCCAGCGGTCGGGGTAGCCGATCTTGGGAGTGAACTTGTCCAGCTTGTCCAAGGCCTTGCGGCGCGTCTCCGGGCTCATCCATTCGAGCTCGGAGATGTTGCGGCGGTAGGCCTCGGTGAGGTTGTCGACGAGCACCTGCATACGTGCCTTCGAGTCCGCCGGGAAGTGGCGTTCGACGTAGAGCTTGCCGACGGCCTCGCCGAGGACGTCCTGTACGAGCGAGACGCCGCGCTTCCAGCGCTCGCGGTTCTCCTCGGTTCCGGTCAGCGTCGTTCCGTAGAACGCAAAGTTCTCGTCGACGAGTGCGCTGGTCAGGAACGGGGCCCGGGCATGGACGACGCGCCACGCGAGCCATGCCTTCCACGTCTCGATGTCCTCCGACGTCCACAGGGACACGAACGTGTTGACGAACGGTGGCTGGCGCACGACGATCTCGGCGAACTGTTCGGTGGTGCCACCGAGGCCGGAAATCCATGCAGTCCAATTGAATCCGGGCTCGTTCTGCACCAGAGTGTCGAACTGGACCAGGTTGTAGCTCTTCTCGGCGTCGCGCCGGGCGACGACGTCCCAGTGGCCCGCGGCGATCTTTCGCTCGAGATCGAACACCGTCTGTGCGTCGTACTCGACGCCGCTGAGCGCGAACATCTTCGCGATGTGCGCGATGTAGCTCGTGCGGATGTCGGCGTACTCGTCCTGGCGGTAGTACGACTCGTCGGGCAGGCCGATTCCGGACTGGCTGAAGTGCACCAGGTAGCGGTCGGATCGCTTGGCGTCGGTGTCGACGTAGTGAGCGATACCGCCGCCGACTCCGGTGCGTTGCAGAGAGCCGAGAACGCCTGCGAGCGTAACCAAGTCGGTCGCATCGGCAACGGCGGTGAGCTCGTCGGCGATCGGGGTGGTGCCGAGCTGTTCGGCCCGGTCGGCGTCCATGAAGCTCGAGAACAGGTCGCCGATCTTCTGTGCGTCGCTACCGGCGGGCGGATTCGCGGCCGCCGATTCTTCGATGATGGTCTGTACGTCGACCTCGGCGCGGTCGTACAACGTCCGGAACGCACCGTCGACGGCGCGGTCGGCGGGAATGCTGTAGTCCTCCAGCCATTTGCCGTTGACGTGCACGAAGAGGTCGTCCTGCGCGCGTGTGTTCTCGTCCTGGTAGCTGAGATCGATGCCCGAGTTCACTACTGAAGTCATGTATCCATCTTTACACTCTTGCGCTCGATTGAACGGGTGTTTAATGTGCTGTACATGCGTTCAGCATCGGAGGATCTGACCACTCGCGCGCGGATCCGCGACACCGCGATCGACGTCTTCGGCATGCAGGGTTTCACCGCCGGTGTGCGGTCCATCGCCAGCGCCGCCGGCGTCTCACCCGGGCTGCTCAACCACCACTTCGGGTCCAAGGACGGACTTCGGGCAGCGTGCGACGAGTACGTCCTGCGCACGATCCGCGAATCGAAGGCCGGTACTACCGGGGTGATGGAACAGCTTGCTCGCATCGACGAGTACGCACCGCTCGTCGCCTACATCGTGCGGAGCTTCTCCTCGGGCGGAGCGCTGGCCCGAGAGTTGTTCGAGCACATGGTCGACGACGCGGTCCGGTACCTCGACGACGGAGTACGCGACGGCCGATTCACACCCAGCCGCGACCCCGCGGCGCGCGCCCGGTTCCTGACGCGCCAGAACGTGGGCGGTCTGCTGTTGTACGTGCAGATGGCCGGTCCGGACGTCGATTTCCATGTGGCTCTGAGCGCGCTCGGCGACGAGGTCATGCTGCCGGCACTCGAGCTGTACACCGATGGATTGTTCACCGATTCCCGAATCTTGGACACCTATCTGGAGGCCGAGCAATGACCGACGCCATCGCAGTCGCCGATCTGGTGAAGACGTTCGGTTCGGTCCGGGCCCTCGACGGCCTGAACCTGCACGTCGAGACCGGTGATGTGCACGGCTTTCTCGGCCCCAACGGGTCGGGTAAATCCACCACGATCCGCGTACTGCTCGGTCTCGTGCGCGCGACGTCGGGGACGGTCCGGTTGCTCGGCGGTGATCCATGGGCAGACGGCGTCGCGCTGCATCGACGGCTGGCCTACGTTCCCGGAGATGTGACGCTGTGGCCGTCGTTGACCGGCGGAGAGGTGATCGATCTGCTCGCCAGGATGCGCGGCGGTATCGACTCCGACCGCCGGGCGGAGCTGATCGAACGGTTCTCCCTCGACCCAGGAAAGCGGAGTCGCACCTATTCGAAAGGCAATCGCCAGAAGGTCGCTCTGATCTCGGCCCTGGCATCGAACGTGGAGCTGCTACTCCTCGACGAGCCCACTTCCGGTCTCGATCCCCTGATGGAGCAGCAGTTCGCCGAATGCGTGAAAGATGCTGCGCGACGCGGAGTCACGGTGCTGCTGTCCTCGCACATCCTGTCCGAGGTGGATGCGTTGTGCAGTTCGGTCACCATCGTCCGGGACGGGCGCACGGTGGACACCGGGACCCTGGCGTCGATGCGGCACCTCACCCGCACGACGATGACCCTCACTGTGGATCGAGTACCCGGCGATCTCGACAGGCTCACCGGGGTCAGCGGGGTGACCGTGGACGGGTCCACGATTACCTGCACGGTGGAGAACGAGGCGCTCGCTGCGGTGATGCACGTCCTGGCCGACGCAGGCGTGCAGAGCATGATCAGCTCCGCGCCGACTCTCGAAGAGCTGTTCCTGAGGTACTACGCATGAACAGCCTGAGCGGCACAGTGGCATTGCTGCGGTTGTATCTACGCCGCGACCGACTCGTGTTGCCGATCTGGGTCGTTCTGCTCGGAGCGCTCCCGCTGCTGTACGCGGTCAGCTTCGAGGGGCTGTATCCGACGGCGGCAGACCGTCGAGCGTTCTATCTCGGCACCGAGGCAGTGCCGGCGCAAGCGGCTCTCGTGGGGCCGATCTTCGGTAGCGACCTCGGTGCCCTGGTGTCGTGGCGCGCTGGACTGATGCTGACCCTCGTTCCGTTGGCGGCGATCCTCACCGTCGTTCGGCATACCCGCGGTGAGGAGGACGCGGGCCGTGTCGAACTGTTCGGGTCGACTGCAGTGGGCAGATTCGCAGGACTGACAGCGGCCGTGCTGCTGGCGGGCGGCGGTGTGGTGGCGACGGGAATGCTGTCGTTCGTCTCGCTGTGGGCGTCCGGTCTGCCGGTGGCCGGGAGCGTCGCGTTCGGTGCCTCGATCGTCGTCGTCGGTGCGGTGTTCGTCGGCTGCGCGGGGCTGGCGGCACAGGTGGCGTCCGGGGCTCGCGCGGCTCGCGGCTATGCCCTCGGCGTGTTGGCCGCAGCGTTCGTTCTCAGAGCGATCGGCGACATCGGTTCGGGAACCCTGTCGTGGTTCTCGCCGATCGGGTGGTCGGCGCAGGTGCGACCGTTCGCCGACGAACGGTGGTGGCCGCTGTTGCTGTCGCTGGCGACCGCTACGGCGTTCGTCGCCGCAGCGTTCGTGGCAGCGAATCGACGCGATCTCGGCAGTGGACTGCGGGCCGAACGCCGCGGCCGGGTGGCTGCCGTTCCGTCGCTGTCCGGTCCCGTCGCCCTCGCGTGGCGACTGTCCCGCGGAACCACCGTCGTCTGGACCCTCGGCCTCGCCCTGTTCGGTATCGCGATCGGGTCGTCCACGGACGGCATCGGCGATCAACTCGGCAGCAGCGCCGCCATCAGCGACGCACTGGGCAAGTTCGGCGGCACCACGATCGAACAGTCGTTCATCGCCGTCGTGCTGAGCATGGTCGGCATCATGGTGGCGACCTACTCGGCGTCGGCCGTGCTACGTCTGCACAGCGAGGAAGAGTCGGGTCTGGCCGAGATCGTGCTGGCCACCGGCATCTCGCGCCGTCGGTGGGCGGCGGGGTATCTGCTCTTCGCCGTCCTCGGCCCGGTGTGGCTACTGCTGGTCGTCGGCCTCACCATCGGGCTGACGTACGGGTCGGCAACCGGCGACATGTCGCGCGAACTGCCGTCCGCCGTGGTCGGCGCTCTGGCTCAGCTCCCGGCCGTGTGGGTGGTGACGGCCATCGGCGTGGCATTGTTCGGCGCTGTCCCTCGATTCGCGACCGTCCTGTGGGCGGTCCTCGGCGGCTTCGTTGCCCTGGGGCAGATCGGGGCGGTGGTCGGGCTGCCCCAGTGGTCACAGGACATCTCGCCGTTCACCCACCTGCCCAAGCTGCCGGGTGGAGAATTCTCGGTAATGCCCTCGCTGTGGCTCGTCGCTGTCGCCGCCGCCGCAGGCGGTGCCGGAAGCATCGCGCTGCGCCGACGGGACGTCCGCGGCTGAGTGAATCGGCCGCGACTCAGTTCGGTGTCGAGTCGCCGTACTGGTTCTCGACGTTCTGCTGGAATTCGTCGGCGCATTGCTGTTGCGCTGCAGTATCGCTGCCTGCGTTGGTCATGCAGTCGGTGAAGTCCTGTCCACCGACTGCATTGAACAGGCCGACGCCGACGACGACGAGAACGATCGACAAAGCCGTCGCCACGAAACCGAGAATGATCGCGATGAGAGACACGGTGCCGTTGGTGGCGACGCGCTTCTTGTACCTCGACCGACCGATGAAGCCGAGGACGATCGCGATCAGGCCGAGAACAATGCCGCCGACGATGGTCCAGGAGAACAGCACACCGAGAATCGCGAGAACCAGAGCCACTGTGCCGATGGTGTTCTTCGGCGCTACCGGCTGTTGCTCGTATCCACCCTGCTGATATCCGCCCTGCTGGGGGTACTCGCCGGGTGAAGGATAGTTTCCGGGCGGGGGATAGTCATTCGACACGTCTGATACCTCCGAGATCGGCGATCGTGAACGCTCGGAGTGTATGCAGATCTCAGTCGTGCGCGCAGACGCCACGTGCCCCCGTGATCAACTTGTCATCGAGCGTTCCTGTCAGCCGCCCAGTCGCGAGTGCATCTCCCAGATCAGGATCTCGGCTGGTTCCGAGGCCGTAATTCGCTGTCCGCCAGTGGAACTCATGCGTACCGCGTCACCCTCGTACAGTTCTCCGACACCCTCCATCGAGACGGTGCCGCGGACCACGAACACGTGCACGAACGGTGCGTCGGGAACGGTCACGGTCGAATCCGGTGTCAGTCGCGCAGCGTGCAACGCGGCAGATTTCTGGCCGATGCCGATGGCCGCCTGACCACGGTGTCGGTTCATTCCCGACGCGACGGTGACGAGTCCGCCGCGCAGCAGTTCGTCGTCGATCTCGAGTTGCTCGTAGCCCGGTGCGGTGCCGGGACTGTCGGGCATCACCCACATCTGTACGAAGCGGACGGGTTCGGTGTGCCGATTGCCGTCGATACTCCAGGAGTCGTTCTTCTCCGAGTGCATGATGCCTTTGCCCGCACTCATCCGTTGCGCCAGTCCGGGATAGATGATGCCGGAGTGCCCGATCGAATCCTGATGCACCAGAGAGCCCTGCACCACCCACGTGATGATCTCCGTGTCGCGGTGCGGATGCGTTTCGAATCCCTGCCCGGCAGTGACGATGTCGTCGTTGTTCACCAACAACAGGCCGTGGTGGGTGTTCTCGGGGTCGTAGTGCTGACCGAAAGAGAACGAGTGCTTCGAGTCGAGCCAGGACACACGGGTTTTCAGTCGATCACCGGCACGATGCACGTCGATGTGGGCGGTCAGTGGAGCGGACATGTCCTCACTGTACGAGCATGTCGATGCACCGGCGTACGACCTGCATAACGTTCGGGTGTCTTTGCTGCCGGGGTGTGACGGCGGCCCCGAGTGGGTAGGTTCGGACACGGTACGGTCACACGCTCTGCAACTCCCCGAAGGCGGCGAGAGATACTCATGGTCGGTTCCAGCTCGAGCGCGGCACACGCTGTTCGACACCTGCTCGAGGGCGCACTGGTGTCGTGGTTGCCAGGTCAACGATGGTTCGGCGCAAAGGGTTCGACGGTGGGTGCCGTACGGATCGTCGCTCGGGACGTGCTGCACGACGAGCCGCATTTCGCCGCCGAGCACCTGCTCGTCGAGGTGGACCTCGTCCAAGACGGCACGTCGGTGACCCAGACCTATCAGGTGCCCCTCGGTTTCCGCACCGAGGTACCCGAGGAACTACGCCCGTGGCTGTTGCCGGTGCCCGGTGAGGTGGCAGTGTTCGACGGGTTACGTGATCCGGAGATCATCGCCCTGTACGGTGACGCGTTCTCCGATGAGAACCTTACGGGCAGTATCGAATTCAAGGTCGTCGACGGTTCGAGCGTGCCGCAGGGCATGCGCGGTCGGGTTCTGGGTGCAGAGCAGTCCAACACGTCGGTGATCCTCGGTGATCTGCTGCTGCTCAAGCTGTTTCGTCAGGTACCGCCCGGAATCAGTCCGGACGTCGAGTTGCACCGCGCGCTGGCCGAGGCCGGCAGCGTCAACGTGGCACCGCTGCGAGGGTGGCTCGAAGCGCAGGTCGGCGGTGAGACGACCACGCTGGGGATGATCCAGGACTTCGCCGCGAATTCTGCCGAGGGATGGACCACTGCGCTGGCCAGCGTGCGCGAGGTGTTCGATTCCCCCGCCACGCCGATCGAGGATTTGTCCGCCGATTTCGCTCCCCACGCGTATCGACTCGGCGCTGCCGTCGCGCAGGTACACCACGACCTGGCCTCGGTCTTGGGGACCGCCGAACGGTCCGTGGAATCGACGGCCGTCGAAGAGATCCTCGAGCGCATCTCCGGAGTAGCGCGAGTGGTTCCGGAGATCGCCCAGTACATCCCCGCCGCGACGGCCCTGATCTCACGGGCCGAGGCGTCGAGCAGTACCACCGTCCAACGCATTCACGGCGATCTGCATCTGGGGCAGGTATTGGGGACCCCCGAACGGTGGCTGCTCATCGATTTCGAGGGAGAGCCGGCCAAGTCGCTGGACGAGCGCAGACAAATGGACAGTGCTTTGCGCGACGTCGCGGGAATGCTGCGGTCGTTCGACTATGCCGCCAACCACCTGCTCGTCGACCTGCCGGAGGACCCGGCGCTACGGGAACGCGCCGAGCAGTGGGCCGCGCGGAGCATCACGGCCTTCTTCGACGGGTACGCGTCGGTGGCCGGCCATGATCCACGCGACGAAGCCGATCTGCTGCGCGCGTACGAACTGGACAAAGCGGTCTACGAGGTTCTGTACGAAGCGCGCAATCGACCGACCTGGCTGTCTCTGCCGATGCGCGCGGTCGAACGGTTGGTCAGCTGACGGCAGTGAAACGGGCTGTAGGGGCGGGCGTGGACCGGCCCGTCTACGACAAGTACCGTATTGCCTGACACGGGAGGCAGGACATGAACGGTATTTTGGCAATTTTCGGCATCGCGGTGGTAGTCATCACCATCGTCGTGGTGGTCGTGCTCGTCGCGGTGTTGTTCGTCGCGTCGATCAAGCCCGACAAGCTGAACATCGACCTCGGTCGCAAGAAGCGTGAACGGGAAGAAAGTTCCTCGAAGGTCTGAGACCTCGGTCACCTCTGGCACCGATTCGCGCAGACGCGGAGTTGTATCGATTCGAAGCGTCGGTCGACGCTTCCGGTTCTACAACTGGAGACCTCGTGAGCACAGCACTGTCAGCGCCTACGGTGCCCGACTGCAGGGCACGCCTGTTCGGTGAGACTGTGCGGGCGCAGTTCGCTCGTTTCGTGATCGTCGGGGTATCGAGCAACGGCGTCTATGCACTGCTGTTCGTCGCTCTCGCGTCGTTCGGATCTTTCCCCGCCAATCTGGCGGGAGCGTCGGCGAGCACCGTTCTCGCCAACGAGTTGCACCGTCGCCACACCTTCCACGCCGCCGACCGCGTCGGCTGGTTCCAGACCCAGTGGGAAGCGGGAGGACTCGCCCTGATCGGGCTGGGTCTGAGTACCGCCGCGCTGGCCGCAGTCCACCTCCTTGTTCCCGCCGCCGCCACGTACGTGCAAGTTCTGGCTGTGATCGCCGTCAGCGGTCTGGTCGGTGCCGCTCGATTCCTCGCCCTTCGCGGATGGGTATTCCGTTCGCCGAGCCTCCCCGGGATGGAAGCGGCTCATTCGTGATGCTGTGACAGAGCACGACCGGTCTCGAAGAACGGTTGCTACCTGTAACAGAGTTTCGGCGAGGCTTCGTGATAGTCGCCCGTATCGACCTAGGCTCGTGAGCTGACGTCAATGCGAGGAGGCATGTCGAATGGCCAGGGATCTGACACAGCTCGAGCTTCTGCAGGAGCTGGTGCCCACTGCCGAGGACAACGTGAACCGTCACATTTCGATGGCGCGCGAATGGCATCCCCACGACTACGTGCCGTGGGACGAAGGCCGTAACTTCGCCGCGCTCGGCGGTACGGACTACGACCCGGAGCAGTCCAAGCTCTCCGACGTCGCGCAGGCCGCGATGATCACCAACCTGCTCACCGAGGACAATCTGCCGTCCTACCACCGTGAGATCGCCGAGAATTTCTCCCAGGACGGTGCCTGGGGAACGTGGGTCGGCCGGTGGACCGCCGAAGAGAACCGTCACGGCATCGTCATGCGCGACTACCTCGTCGTCACCCGCGGCGTCGATCCCGTCGCCCTCGAAGAAGCCCGCATGATCCACATGACCAACGGGTACGCGTCGCCCGCCGGCGCAGGGGTCGGTCTGTTGCACTCGGTCGCGTACGTGACGTTCCAGGAACTGGCGACCCGCGTCTCGCACCGCAACACCGGCAAGGTCTGTGACGACCCGATCGCCGACCGCATGCTCCAGCGCATCGCCGCCGACGAGAACCTGCACATGATCTTCTACCGCAACATCACCGGCGCAGCGATGGACATCTCGCCGGATCAGACGTTGCAGGCCGTCTCGGACATCGTGACGAACTTCGTCATGCCCGGTGCCGGCATGCCGAACTTCCGCCGCAACGGTGTGTTGATGGCCAAGCACGGCATCTACGACCTGCGTCAGCACCTCGAAGACGTCGTCTGGCCCGTGCTGCGCAAGTGGCAAGTGTTCGAGCGCAACGACTTCACCGCCCGCGGTGAGAACAAGCGCGAGGAACTCGCCGCGTTCCTCGAAGACCTCGAACGTCAGGCCACCAAGTTCGAGGAGATGCGAGATCGCTCGCTGGCCCGCGAACGCGCCAAGGCCGAGGCGCGCGCGTCCTGAGGTGACCCATGTGAGCGGAACTTCGTAGTCTGCTACGAAGTTCCGCTCACATAGGGTGTGGTGTGAACGAATTCTGGGACCGCATTTCCGCGGTGAGTCCTGATCCACCCGTGTGGATCGTCCAAGTGGCTGCCCTGGCGGCGCTCGTCATCGTCGTGTTGCCGCAGACCTGGCGGATTGCACGCAACGTGGTGACCATCGCGCACGAGGGTGCGCATCTGTTCGTCGCATTGATCACCGGGCGTCAGTTGATGGGTCTTCGGCTGCATTCGGATACGTCCGGCGTCGCGATCTCCAAGGGCAAGCCCACCGGTCTCGGTGTCATCGCCATGACTTTTGCGGGCTATGTCGGGCCGTCTCTTCTCGGACTCGGAGCCGCTCTGGTACTGGGTACACAGCGAGCCTCGGCCGTGCTGTGGATCGGCATCATCTCGATTGCGTTGATGCTGTTGATGATTCGCAACATCTACGGACTGCTGTCTCTCGTCACCGTCGGTGGCCTGCTGTTCGTCGTGTCCTGGTGGGGTACCGGGGAACAGCAGGTCGCTGCGGCGTACTTCATCACGTTCTTCCTGCTGATCGCCGGTCCGCGCCCCGTTCTCGAACTGCAGAAATCCCGAAGTGCCGGACGGGCGCGGGACTCCGACGCCGATCAACTGGCTCGGCTCACTTTCCTGCCCGGCATCGTCTGGGTCGGACTGTTTCTCGTCGTCACCGTCGGCGCACTCGCACTGGGGGCGTGGAGAATCCTCGTTCCGGTGCAGTGACGACCGGCCTTGGTGTCAGCCCTCCGTCTGTTCACTTTCCGTCAACGAGCTCACCAGTCGCGTGATGCGCTCTGCTTGGGTCTGCGGTCGCGCAGCATTGTCGATCGGCATCAACAACCGACGCCGGTCGCTTGCTCTCTTCCGCTCCCATACGGTCGTGCAGCTCGCGTCTTCCATCGCACGCGCCAGATCCTCTGGCACCGGAACGAGATCGGGGTCGGCCGGTTAGAATTCGCACGACACCAGATCACCGGCAGCGACGCCCAACCGACGCTGGAGACCTGCACCGACGTAGACGAACGACCCGGACAGCACAGTCGAATCTGCTTTGTTGAGACCGAGATTGAGACTCAGTCCGTCGATCGAACCGTCGATCCGGCGAGTCGGCCACCGCTCCGCTGCCTCGACCAATCGAGTCGGAACTCGGATGATCGTGTACGTGTTCTTGCCCCACGTCAACGGCTCGAGCACTCCGTCGAACCGGATGCGGTCACTCACGATTGACTCGCATCGCTCACAGCGGCAGCATAATCGAGTGATGGTCTCTTCGGCGGGAGCTCTCACCCGCGACTAGGTTGGCGTCGTGACTCTTACTGAAGTGTGGACGGCATACATGGCGGCCCTCCAGGAGCGCGCGCCGGTCACCGCTGCGTCGATTCGGGCTCCGCGGGCCCTGGGTGAGCGTGAAGCCGCCGAACGTGCGACGACCCCGTGGCCGGATGAGTTGCGCGAGTTCTACGGGCTGCACGACGGGCAGCACGTTCCCTCGGGTACAGACCACGTCCCGGTTGGCTCGGTGTTGCCGGATTCGAATCTATTGTCGTTGGACGAAGTTCTGGCCCGGCACACGTTCAGCCTCGAAAATCCACATCCGATCGATGATCTGGGCGATGACTGGCCTGATCTCGTTCGCGCCCAGCAAGCAGGTGAGACGGCGGAGATGTTCGTCCCTGCTTATGTCCCGCTTGCCGAGGATGGCGCCGGTGGAACTACCTACGTGGATACTCGTCCGGGTTTGCGTCGAGGATGTATCCGCAACTTTTCGTACGATTCCGCCGACCAGGGTGCGCCGTGGTTCGACTCCCTGACCGAGTACATCGCAGCTCTGTACCGCAGCGTCGAGTCCGGATCTCCGATATACGACGACGTAGTACCCACGTTTGTGGACGGTGTGCTCGAGTGGTGTGACCCCGAGTTTTCCGACGGATCGATGGCACATGCGGGGACGCTCCCGGTCATCCGAATACCTTTCGCACTCATCGACTTTCGTCCGTCGCAATTGTCGGACGACGACGACCTGATCGATCTCGACCATGTCCGTCGTACCGTCATCGAGACCGCTCGGAGGCTGCACCCTTACTCCGTGGTGGAGCACGCACGAGCGGTGTATCGGCAGGTGCCGCGTGTGCGCGGTGCCAACATGAATTGGTGGGTGTCGATTGATGGAGCGGAGACGGTCTTCACCGCAGTTGTCACCGGAGAGGGACACGACGTCCTCGTTCTGGAGCTTCCGTCCGGGGGATGTGTGCTCGAGGGCGACCAAGGAGAACCCCGCTAGAACACCACCCACAGCAGCGACGCGAGGGCGAAGATCGCCAGTCCCAGTGTCGTTTCCATGACGGTCCAGGTCTTGAGGGTGGTCTTCTCGTCCATGCCGAAGAAGCGGCTGACGAGCCAGAAGCCGGAATCGTTGACGTGGGAGAGCACGGTCGCTCCGGCGGCGAGTGCGAACACGAGCAGGGCGATCTTGAAATTGCTCAGATCGAGCTCGGCGACCTGCACCGAGATCAGCCCGGCGGTAGTGGTCAGGGCCACGGTGGCCGAACCCTGCGCGACGCGTAGCGCGGTGGCGATCAGGAAGGCCTGCAACAGGATCGGCAGTCCGAGATCGGACAACGAGGCGGTCAGAGACTGGCCGATTCCACTGGCCCGAAGTACTCCGCCGAACATGCCGCCGGCACCGGTGATCAGGATGATCGAGCAGATCGGTCCGAGGGCCTGGTCCATGTACTTCGCACCGTCGGCCACGGGGAAGCGTCCGGGCGCGAGGATGAACAGGGCCAACAGCAAGGTGATGAGCAGCGCGATGGGCGTCTGACCGATGAGAGTCAGGGCCGCTGCCCAGGTTTCGTCTCCGGTCAGCACACCCGAGGTGGTCAGAGTGTTGACCACGGTGTTGAGCGAGATCAGTACGAGCGGTGTCAACAGAATGAACAGCACCGCACCGAACTTGGGGGCCGGGTCGCGGAGGCCGGCCATCTCTTTGTCGTGTTCTTCGGAGTTGGCTGCGCCATCGGCGAAGAGGTCGGCAGGCGCGGTGACGAATCGTTTGCCGAGCTGGGTACCGACCAGGTAGGAGCCGACGAACCAGGAGACGACTGCGACGGGAACTCCGACGAGAAGCACCGAACCGATATCTCCGCCGAGGAGTTCCGTGGCGGCGACGGGACCGGGGTGCGGGGGAACGATGGCGTGCATCGCGGCGAACGCGCCTGCGGTCGGCAGTGCGTACAGCAGCACCGACCCGCCGAAACGCCTGGCAACTGTGAAGATGATCGGTAGGAAGACGACGAGTCCGGCGTCGAAGAAGATGGGGAAGCCGAAGATCAGCGCGGCGACACCGAGGGCGAGCGGTGCGCGCTTGGCTCCGAATCGGTTGATCAGAGTATCGGCCAATACTTGAGCGCCACCGGTGATTTCGAGCAGTCGGCCGACCATCACGCCCAGGGCGACGAGTAGAGCGACCGAACCGAGGGTGGAACTGAAGCCCGAGAGCAATGCCGACGGCACGTCTGCCAGTGGGATCCCCGCTGCGACGGCGGTGACGGCGCTGACCAGAACCAGCGAGACGAAGGCGTGCAGTTTCACCTTCATGATCAGGAACAGCAGAACTGCGACGGCTGCTGCGGCGATCAGGAGTAGGGGAGTCGTCCCGTACGCCGGTTCGATCGGATCCATCTGTGTACCTCGTTCACTCGGCTGGAGATTCGACCATAACGGACAGCTCGATGCCCGCGCGGGGATACCGAGCACGGTCGTCGGACCTGGAGTTCGCGGTGGAGTACCGTGCGGGTATGAGTGATGGGGATCACGTAACGGGTGGGGACAGCTCCGACAAGCCTTCGAAGGACGCTTTACGCGAGCAAGCGCAGCGTTATGCCGCAGCGGCTCGGCTGAAGATGAAGGAGCGACGCGAGAAGGCGTCGGGGGGGCTCGGGTCCGTGGTCGCCGACCGTGCAGGAAATTGGGATCTCGACGATCAGAACACCGTGGCGATGGACCGTCAGCAGAAGCTCTGGAACGGGGTGATGGATCGCTACTTCCGGATGGAGATCGACGGTTGGGAGACGATTCCCGAGTCGCCGGTTCTCGTCGTCGGAGTGCATTCGGGTGCGCCGTTCGTGTGGGACGCGTGGACGGTGGGTGCGCAGTGGTGGCGGCATTTCGGCGACAAGCGAATCCTGCACGGCACTGCGCACGACGCGCTGATGGCATTTCCGTTGATCGGCAAGGTCTTTCGATCCATGGGTGTGTTGCCGGCGGCTCCGGACTCGATGTCGACCGCATTGGCCGAGGGCCGAGACGTGATCGTGTGGCCCGGTGGTGAGGTCGATTCGCTGCGGCCGTGGAGCAAGCGTGACGAGGCGACACTGGGTGGTCGAACCGGTTTCGTCAAGCTTGCGATCCGGATGGGTGTGCCCATCGTGCCGGTGGCGACCGTGGGCGGGGCCGACGCCATGCCGGTGCTCATTCGAGGCGACAAGCTCGCAAAAGCGCTCGGACTGGACAGGTTTGCGCGCCTGAAGGTCTTTCCCATCGCCATCTCGCTGCCGTGGATCATCGCGCCTGCCGCGCTGCCGCAGATTCCGTTGCCCGCCAAGATCCGAACCCGGTTCATGCCTCCGGTCGAGCTGGACCACGATCCGTCGCGCTGTGACGACGAGGCCTACGTCGACGCGAAATACGACGAGGTCCGCGCCAGTATTCAGGCCGGCATGGACGAGCTCGCCAGCAAGCGCAAGTTCCCGGTGTTCGGCTAGTTCGCTCGCGCCGAGCATCGCGGACCGTAGCTGACCGCGATCGTTTCTAGCGTCTCCTCTCGTACGGATTCACCGATACGACGAGGGGCGCACGAGATGATCGAAACATCGGGATTGACCAAGACATTTCGGCAGGGCAAGAAGACCGTGGAGGCGGTGCGCGGCATCGATCTGACGATCGGTGAGGGAGAACTGGTCGCTCTCCTCGGCCCCAACGGTGCGGGCAAGTCGACCACGCTGCGAATGCTGACCACGCTGCTGGCACCGACGTCGGGTTCGGCCCGGATCGCGGGGTTCGACGTGGGCAGGGACCGGGACAGTGTCCGGCGCAGTCTCGGCTATGTGGGGCAGGGCAACGGCGCGGGACACAACCAGCGCGTGCGAGACGAACTCGTCGTGCAGGGCCTGTGCTACGGCATGACTCGTCAGCGATCACGAACTCGCGCAGACGAATTGATCGACGCACTCGAACTCGGCGAACTGCGCTCGCGCACCGTCTCGACGCTCTCCGGCGGACAGCGTCGCCGACTCGATATTGCCCTGGGGCTGGTGCATCGACCGGCATTGCTGTTCCTCGACGAGCCGACCACCGGAATGGACCCGCAGAGTCGGGCCAACCTGTGGGATCACATCCTCCGGCTGCGACGCGAGATGGGCACGACCATCGTTCTGACCACCCACTACCTCGACGAGGCCGATTCGATGGCCGAGCGGGTCATCGTCGTCGACCACGGAACCGTCATCGCCGACGACACCGCCGCGTCGCTGAAATCGGAACTGGCAGGCGATCTGATCGTTCTCACCGTGTCCGACGCGTCGGCGCTCCTTCCGCTTCTCGACGGCATTGACGGCATCAGAGACGTCACGAGATCGGGTTCGCGGCTGAACCTGCGTGTCGGACGCGCCGAAGTCGTTCTTCCGGAAGTGTTGCGGCGGAGCGAGTTACACGGTATTCACGTACATACTGCGGACATGACCCGACCGACTCTCGACGACGTGTTCCTCGGACTGACCGGCCGTAGTCTTCGAGAAAGTGCCGCAGCGCTCGACAACTCGAGCGTGGCAGGAGAACTCCGATGAACGTTCTCTCCGGAAGCACTCTGGTGATGGGTCGGGAATTGCGGCCGATGGTGCGCGATCCGTTCACCGTCATCTTCAGTCTCGTCCAACCGCTGATCCTGCTCGCTCTGTTCGGCCCACTGCTCACCGATGTCCCCGGTCTCGGCGACGGAAGTGTCTGGGACTGGTTCGTGCCGGGTGTTCTCGCGATGATCACCATCTTCGGCACCTCCATGACGGGCTCGAATCTGCTGGCCGAGTTGCAGCAGGGTTCTCACGAGCGAATGTTGGTGACCCCGTTGCCGCGATCTGCCCTGCTCGTCGGGCGGGCGTTCAAAGAAATGGTGCCGCTCGCTGCGCAGGCCGTGTTGATCGTTCTGGTCGCATTGCCGCTGGGGTTGTCCGTGAATCCGATCGGTGCCGCGGTGGGAATCGTGCTGCTCGGGGTGTTCGGCGTCGGGCTCGGCGCACTGTCCTACGCGTTGGCTTTGGCTGTGCGGGGCCAGGATTGGGTGTTCTGGTCCATTCAGCAGACGTTGATGTTCCCGCTGCTCATCCTCTCCGGCACGATGTTGCCGCTGACGGCCGCACCGGGGTGGATGCAGTTCCTGGTGAACATCAACCCGCTCGGATATCTCGTCGACGCCGAACGTGCACTGTTCGCCGGAGACTTCGCGAGTTCGACGGTGATGGCAGGTGTCGTCGCAGCCGCGGCCACTGCGGCGGTCGGACTTGCCGTCGGGATCCGGGCAATGGGTTCCTCGCGGGTGTGAGGCAGGCTCGAACCGTTCGCGGTGCTCACAGCGCTGCACAACCGAGCACACAGGCGCAGACTGGCGGTCGTCCAGGCAGGGTTCACGAGGAGTGCAACGCCGATGAACAGTCGATCGACTTTGGGATGCGCGGTAATTCTCTTCGCTCTCGCGGGGTGTTCGTCCACTGAAGAGAGCCCGTCCACCATGGCTGAGCCGTCGGCCGCAGAATCCGTGGAGTCGGTGGAAGTGGATTCGGGTGGGTCGGACTTCTGCACGCTGTACGCCACACAGGTGGCGCAGGGTCTGACCAACCTGCGGGAGGTAGAGGCCGGTGGTGTCGAAACGGCCGAATCCATGGCCGAAGAACTCGCTGCGAAGGCCCCGGTGACCCAGTCGGAGCTGCAAGCCGTCGCCCCACCGGAACCGTTGGCGTGGCTGCAGGCCATTGAAGAGGCCGACGCCAAGGGTGCGGCCGGCGACTTCGACGCGATGAATGGAGTGTTCGAGAACCTCACCCTTCTCACAGACTGGTCGATCGCGAACTGCGGCCCCGAGTACGCGCCGATCTTCACCGAATACAAGGCGATCATCGGGTAGGCGGTACGAATGAGGCCTCGGCCTCGGCGGCACAGCTCGAACCATTAGGCTCGGCTCATGGAGCGGCCTGCGGTAATTCTCGAGAACGACGAGACGGTGTACGACTTCTATCTGCGTCATCAGCAGAATCGTCAGGTCGCGAGGCTGGCGTACGCCGCCCTCGCCCGACGCTTCCGCCCGCGGGTGTCGTACTCCGACGGTGCCCGGGAGGAGCTGCGGCGTCTGGTGTACGACAACACGCGTCTGCTCATCGCGGTCAATCACCTCACCGAGAGTGATCCGTACACCCTCGCAGCGGCGGCTTGGGCGTCGCCGCTGCGTCCGGTGATCGGGCGCACCAGAGTGCTCGCGAAGGACGAATTGTTCCAGGACCCCAAGCAGCGCAAGCGAATCGACATGATGGGCGGCATTCCCGTCTTTCGCGGCAAGAATCACGGGATGCGGGCAGTCAGCGCGGCAGGCAACCGCATGATGGACATCAGTGCCGAAAGAATGAAGCGCGGCGACGACCTCGCGGTGTTCCCGGAAGGCACCTGCAACCTCGAGGATCCGACGACGGTGCAACACGTCGGCAGCGGAATCGGCCACATCGCGATGCGGGCCCGCAAACTCGGCGTCGAACCGACGTTGATCTGCATCGGACTGAGTTACGGCCCCGGCTCGGCGAAAGTGAAGCAGGCGAGCGTCTACTTCGATACGCCTATCACCGATCTGCCCCAGAAACCGATCGACATCACCCGCGTGGTGGCAGAGGGAATGCAGAAAGCACTCGACGGAGCGGTGGCTGCGTACTGACTGCGCCGCCGGGGTTGGTAGAAACAGATGACAGGTAATTCGATTCGGCGTTGTGTCAGGAGATATTCGTGAGTGATCAGATCAAGACGGCCATAGTCACCGGTAGTGCGCGTGGGATCGGCGCTGCAGTCGCGAAGCGGCTTGCCAAGGACGGTTTCGGCGTCGCGGTGGTGGACCTCGACGAGGCCGCGTGCAGCGACACCGTCGGCGCGATCGAGGCCGCAGGTGGGCAGGCAGTGGCCATCGGCGCAAACGTGGCCGACGAGGAGTCGGTGCAGACTGCAGTCGACCGCATCGCGAGCGAGTTCGGTGCACCGACCGTACTGATCAACAACGCAGGCATCACCCGCGACAACCTCCTGTTCAAGATGACGGTGCAGGACTGGGATTCCGTGCTCGGCGTACACCTGCGGGGCTCGTTCCTGATGACGCGTGCAGTGCAGAAGCATATGATCGACGCCAAGTGGGGTCGCATCGTCAACCTGTCGAGCACCTCGGCCCTGGGCAACCGCGGTCAGGCGAACTACTCCGCGGCCAAGGCCGGCATGCAGGGATTCACCAAGACTCTCGCCATCGAGCTCGGCAAGTTCGGCGTCACCGCCAACGCCATCGCCCCCGGATTCATCGAAACCGAGATGACGGCAGCCACCGCCGAGAGAGTCGGAATGTCGTTCGACGACTTCAAAGCTGCTGCGGCGTCGCAGATTCCGGTCAACCGCGTCGGACATCCCGACGACATCGCCCACCTGGCGTCGTTCTTCGTCAGCGAGGGTGCCGGCTTCATCTCGGGTCAGGTCGTCTACGCAGCCGGTGGTCCGAAGGACTGACGCCTCCCGAACGCGTGAATGGACCATTCACGAGCCCAGACGGGTGTGAATGATCCATTCACGCAGAGCGCGAAGGCGACTACGGCGTCGGCATTCCGCCGTTGACGTTGAGGGTGTCTCCGGTGACGTATCCCGATTCCGCTGAGGACAGGTACACGTACGCGCCGGCGATCTCGGCCGGCTGACCGGCCCGGCCCAGTGGGGTTTCCTTGCCGAATTCCGGCAGTGCCGACGTCGGCTGCCCGCCCGCGGCCTGCAGCGGAGTCCAGAACGGACCGGGCGCAACGACATTGACGCGAATCCCCTTCGGTGCCAACTGCTGCGCGAGAGCCTTGCTGATGGTGTTGATGGCCATCTTCGTCGTCGCGTAATCCACCAGACCGGGCGAGGGTGTGTACGCCTGGATGGAGCTGGTGTTCACGATCGTCGAGCCGGCAGGCATGTGCGGCACCGCTTCCTGAATGATCCAGAACAGTGCGTACACATTGGTTTTGAAGGTCTGGTCGAACTGCTCCGACGTGAGATCCGCCAGATCCTCGACGAACTGTTGCTTGCCTGCCACGTTGACCAACAGGTCCAGGCCGCCGAGCTCGTCGACGGCGGTGTGCACGAGGGCGCGGGCAGCTTTCTCATCGGTGAGGTCTGCCGGTGCCAGGACGGCGGTGCGACCGGCGTCGCGAACCAGCTGGGCGACGTCCTGAGCGTCCTTCTCCTCCGACGGCAGGTAGTTGAGAACTACGTCGGCACCCTCGCGGGCAATGGCGATGGCGGCCGCACGGCCGATGCCGGAGTCGGCACCGGTGATCAGGGCCTTACGGCCGGTCAGCCGTCCGGACCCGCGGTACGTCTGCTCGCCGTGGTCGGCCAGGGGTTGTAGATCGGCAGCGAGACCGGGCGGATCCTGGTGCTGCTCAGGGAATCCGTCCTGGCGGTACTGCGTGACGGGATTGGTGAAGGTGTACTGATCACTCACGATGGGGTCGTCTCCGAACCTGGTATTCATTGCGTGGGGAACCTGCTGCTCGATTCCGTCTCCACGCCGAATGCCCAGAGTCGCCCGCAAACAAACTGAGTCGGGTCTCTCCCTGGCTCACGCCATCCCCCAAGTTCACACCATCCCCGCCAACGGATGAATGCGGCATTCAGCTACTCGGAGTAGCTGAATGCCGCATTGATCCGGAAGGGGGCGTGCCGGAAAAGCAAGGCAGCGGGCTAGGAGTACGTGTAGAAACCCTTGCCGCTCTTGCGACCCAGCATTCCCGCGTCCACCATGCGCTGCAGCAGCGGGGGCGGAGCGTAATGCGGCTCGCGGAATTCGGCGTACAGCGATTCTGCGACCGCGAGGGTGACGTCGAGGCCGACGGTGTCGGTCAGACGCAACGGTCCCATGGGGTGGGCGCAACCGTTGACCATGCCGTCGTCGATGTCCTCGGCGCTGGCGAAGCCGGATTCGAGCATCCGGATGGCCGAGACCATGTAGGGGATGAGCAATGCGTTGACGATGAATCCCGCACGGTCGCCCGCACGAATTGTCTTCTTGCCCAGGGTGTTCGCCGCGTAATCGGTGACGGCGTCGACGGTTTCTTCGCTGGTGAGGAGGCTGACGACGATTTCGACCAACGGCAGTACCGGTACGGGGTTGAAGAAATGCACTCCGACGACCTGGCCGGGTCGCTTCGTCGCGTTGGCCATCTTGATGACGGGGATCGACGAGGTGTTCGTCGCCAGGATTCCTTCGGGCTTGACGATGGAATCGAGCTTGCCGAACAGATCCAGCTTCAGTGATTCGATCTCCGGTGCCGCCTCGATGACGAGATCGCGATCGGCGAAATCGTTGATGTCGAGCGTCAACGAGATTGCGGCGCGGGCTTTCTCGGCCGCGTCGGCGTCGATGCGGCCGGACTTGACGGCCCGTGCGAACGACTTGTCCAGGCGTGCTTCGGCGGCGTCGGCGGTGCCCTGGCTGGTTTCCAGGATCAGCACCGAGCTACCGGAGCGGGCGCACATTTCGGCGATACCGGCACCCATGGTGCCGCCGCCGATGACACCTACGAGTTCGATGGTGCTCATTTGAGCAGCGCCCGCGACATGACGACACGCTGAATCTGGTTGGTGCCCTCGTAGATCTGCGTGATCTTGGCGTCGCGCATCATGCGCTCGACGGGGAAGTCGGTGGTGTAGCCGGCACCGCCGAAGAGCTGGACGGCGTCGGTGGTGACCTCCATGGCCACGTCGGAGGCGAAGCACTTCGCTGCGGCAGAGATGAATCCGAGGTTCTTCTCGCCGCGCTCGGCGCGTGCCGCGGAGCTGTAGACCATCAGGCGGGCGGCTTCGACCTTCATTGCCATGTCGGCGAGCATGAACTGCACGGCCTGGAAGCTCGAGATCGACGTGCCGAACTGCTTGCGGTCCTTGGTGTATGCGATGGCTGCGTCGAGAGCGCCCTGAGCGAGGCCGACGGCCTGTGCACCGATGGTGGGCCGGGTGTGGTCGAGAGTCTCGAGCGCGGTCTTGAACCCGGTACCGGGCTCACCGATAATGCGGTCTCCGGGGATCTTGCAGTTCTCGAAGTAGAGCTCGGCGGTGGGCGAACCCTTGATGCCGAGCTTCTTCTCCTTGGGGCCGACGACGAATCCTTCGTCGTCCTTGTGCACGATGAACGAGCTGATGCCGTTGGCACCCTTGTCGGGATCCGTGACGGCCATGACGGTGTACCAGTCGGACTTGCCGCCGTTGGTGATCCAACACTTGGAGCCGTTGAGGATCCAGTCGTCTCCGTCGGCCTTCGCGCGGGTCCGCATGCTGGCGGCGTCGGAGCCGGCTTCGCGTTCGGACAGTGCGTACGACGCCATCGCGCCGCCTGCGAGCGAGGGCAGAACCTGCTTCTTGAGCTCCTCGGAGCCCTTGAGGATGAGGCCCATCGTGCCGAGCTTGTTGACGGCGGGAATCAGTGAGGACGAGCCGCAGACGCGGGCGACCTCTTCGATGACGATGCAGGCGGCAACCGAGTCGGCACCCTGACCGTCGTATTCCTCGGGTACGTGCACGGCGTTGAAGCCGGAGGCGTTGAGGGCATCGAGTGCCTCCTGCGGGAAGCGCGAGTCCTCGTCGACCTCCTTGGCGTACGGGGCGATCTCCTTCTCCGACAGGGCCCGGATCGCTGCGCGCAGCTCCTCGTGCTCCTCGGGTGACTGGTAGAGATCGAAGTCGGGATTTCCGGCCATGTCGGCCACGCTCCTCGCGATGTCGGGGGTACAGCACTGCCCAGAAAGGGCACTCAGTGCCAAGCTTCACCCCAGTGTACGACCGGACCGGCCTCAATTCAAGGGTGGGGCTCGCCAAGACGGCACTGAGTGCCATCTTGGGTGGGGGTCACTCGGGGAGGTGGCGGGCCAACGCGTCGGCGACGGTGTTCACGGACGTGCCCCGCGGGAATGTCGCGACCACGACGTCTCCGGAGGACTGGGCGCGGACCTGCGCCAACGCTGCGCGCAAGTCGGTGACGGACGTGGGCAGGCCGTCGCGAATCATCCGTCGTAGAAAGTAGTTGTGGGTCGCGGTCACCGAGGCGGAGAACTGCAGGATCTCCAGATGAGGGTGGTCGGGTAGCGCCCGCTGCAGATATTCGACGAAGAGACGGTCGTAGCGGAACACGGTGACGATCTCGCGATCGCGGAGGGCGGGAATTCGATGCACCACCTGATATCGCAGCCGCGACATCTCTTTCCAGTCCGAGAATCGCTCGTACACCAACTGGGCGGCATCGCAGACGGCCTGCCATGGGTCGCCGGTGTTGGACGCGAGCAAAGCGCCGACCTGTTCGAGCAGAATCTCGTGATCGGCGAAGACGACGTCTTCCTTGGCGCGGAACTGCCGGAAGAACGTTCGACGCGAGATTCCGGCCGCCACCGCGATGTCGTCCACCGTCGTCGAGTCGTAGCCCTTGACCGAGAACAGATCCAGGGCCGCGGTGGCCACGGTCAGCCTGAAGTCGGTGGATTCCTCGGGTTCTCCGCGCATGCCAGTGAAGGTAGCGGAGTTTCGGCAGGGGCACTGAGGTCGTCCTTCTCGGTGGCTGATTGCTAGTGTTCGCAAGTAGCCTGCTTCGCAGTGCTCGGCGAAGCGGAAGGACGTCATGGCCACGGATTCGAGTCGACCGCTGTACAGAATGAAGGCCGACTTCTTCAAGACGTTGGCTCATCCCGCGCGTATTCGAGTGCTGGAACTGTTGAGCGAACGCGAACACGCAGTGTCCGAGATGCTGCCCGAGGTGGGCATCGAGCCGGCGAATCTGTCACAGCAGCTGTCGATTCTGCGTCGCGCGGGTCTCATCGAGGGCACTCGGGAGGGGTTGTCGGTGTCGTACACGCTGACGTCGCCGAAAGTGGCGGACCTCCTCGTGGTGGCCCGGGAGATATTGACCGGCGTGGTGGCCAACCAGGTAGAACTGCTGGACGGCGAGTCCGGATCGCGCACCTGAGCCGACCGTCGAGGGAGGTGTGCAGCATCTCGCCGCATCTGATTCATTACTTGCTAAACTTAGCAATCAACTGGATCAAGAACGATGAACTTTCAGGAAGCGTCGCATGTCCGAACCGACGAAACGCACCCGTACGAACGACGCCCTGAGGGCGGTTTCCGCCCTTCTACCCAGGTGGAGCGAGTGGAAGCCCGCGCTACGCGCACCCGGTTCGGATCTTCTCGCCGGCCTCATCGTGGCGCTGGTGGCGCTGCCCCTCGCGCTCGGATTCGGAGTCAGCACCGGGCTGGGTGCAGCGGCGGGACTGACCACCGCCATCATCGCGGGAGTCGTGGCCGCGGTATTCGGTGGCTCACGGTTTCAGGTATCGGGTCCGACCGGTGCCATGACGGTGGTGCTGGTCCCGATCGTCGCCGAATACGGGCCGACGGGAGTGCTCGCGGTCGGGCTGCTGGCCGGGATCATTCTGTTGGTGCTCGCGGTAGCAGGAATCGGCCGAGCTGTGCGGTACATGCCCGCGCCCGTCATCGAAGGATTCACCGCGGGCATTGCCGTTGTCATTGCACTGCAACAGGTTCCGTCGGCGCTGGGTATCACGGACGCGGAAGGCGACAAGGTCTGGCAGTCCGCGTTCGATGCAGTCCGTTCGTTCGTCGCGCATGCAAGCATCCTCACCCCCGCTGTGGCGATCGCCGTCGCGATCGTCATGCTCGTCGGCGGCCGCCTGGCACCGAAGATCCCGTTCTCACTGGTCGCGGTTGCTGCCGCTACCGTGGCCACCCAGCTGTTCGATCTGGACATCGCCCGCATCGGCACCATTCCGTCGTCGTTGTCCGCCCCGAGCCTGGGCTTTTTCCACCTGGGTGACGTGACGGCGTTGCTGGCCCCGGCGTGTGCCGTCGCCGCTCTGGCTGCCCTGGAATCGTTGCTGTCCGCCACCGCCGCGGACTCGATGGGCGTCGGCGCTCGCCACAACCCCGACCGGGAACTGTTCGGACAGGGCCTCGCGAACATCGCCGCACCCCTGTTCGGGGGCATCCCCGCCACAGGTGCCATCGCCCGGACTGCGGTCAACGTTCGATCCGGTGCCCGCACCAGGCTCGCGGCCCTCACCCACGCGGTGATCCTCGCCGTCATCGTGTACTCCGCGGCGGGGTTGGTCGCCGATATCCCGCTCGCGGCCCTGGCCGGAGTGCTGCTCGCAACCACGGTGCGGATGGTCGAGACCGCGTCCATCCGGGCGATCACCCGCGCCGGCCGCGGGGACACCGTGGTGATGGCGGCGACCTTCCTCGTCACGGTGGTCTTCGATCTCGTGACGGCGGTGGCGGTCGGCGTCGGGTTCGCTGCCGTCCTGGCTCTCCGGGCCGTCGCGCGATCGGCCACGGTCGAGCAGGTCCCGTTGAACACACTCGATGCGGTCTCGAAGGAAGAAGGCGACCTGCTGCGGGAACACATCGTCGCGTACCGCATCGACGGTGCGCTGTTTTTCGGTGCCGCGCACAGCTTCCTGCTCGAACTCGCCGATGTCTCGGACGTGAAGGTGGTGATCCTGCGCATGTCCCGAGTCACCACGATCGACGCCACCGGTGCCATGGTTCTCAAGGACACCATCACCGAACTCGAACACCGACACATCACCGTCCTGATCTCCGGTGCCAAGCCCGAGCACCTGCGTCCCCTCGCAGCCGTGGGCGTGTTCACCACCAAGGACGACGACGCTCGACACGTCTTCGACACCACCCCGCAGGCCATCGCCTGTGCACGCACGCTGGTGACCGAGGCGACCACGCCCCGCGGGTAGGGTCGTAGGTCACACTTGCGTACGAAAGGACCAGCTCATCGTGGCTCTCGTTGCCGGAATCGACTCTTCCACCCAATCGTGCAAGGTTTTCGTTCGCGATGCCGACACCGGGGAGTTGGTGCGTCACGGCCGCGCCGGTCATCCCGACGGCACCGAGATCGACCCGCAGCGGTGGAAGGAAGCACTCGACGAGGCCGTCGACGCCGCCGGCGGGCTGGACGATGTCGCTGCGGTGTCGGTCGGCGCGCAACAACACGGCATGGTCTGCCTCGACGACAACGGATCCGTGGTTCGTAAAGCATTGCTGTGGAACGACACTCGATCGGCCCAGGCGGCAGAGGATCTGATCGCGGAGCTCGGCGAGAAGACCGGTGGCGACGGCGGTCAGGCCTGGGCCGACGCGGTCGGCGTGGTTCCGTTGGCCTCGATCACCGTCGCCAAGCTGCGGTGGCTCGCCGACAACGAGCCCGACAACGCCGATCGCACTGCGGCGGTGTGCCTTCCGCACGATTGGATCGGCTGGCAGCTCGGTGGCGCGTCGGGGCTCGACGCCTTGGCCACCGATCGCGGCGATGCGAGCGGCACCGGATACTTCTCGGCGGCCACGAACGAGTATCGAACGGATCTGTTGCAGTTGGGCTTTCGTGGCCGCAACCCACTGCTGCCCCGCGTGGCTGCGCCGAATGAGGCGATAGGCCACACTGCCGCCGGGGCGCTGATCGGCCCGGGTACCGGAGACAATGCCGCGGCGGCGCTTGCCCTCGACGCACAGCCCGGTGATGTGGTGGTCTCGATAGGCACGTCCGGCGTCGTCTCGGCGGTGACCACCGCAGCCGCGGCCGACGGTTCGGGCCTGGTCGCCGGATTCGCCGACGCCACCGGGCGTCAGCTGCCGTTGGTGTGCACGCTCAACGCGGCGCGTGTCCTCGATGCGACGGCGCGAATGCTGGGCGTCGATCACGACGAGTTGTCGCGGTTGGCTCTGTCGACGACGAGCGACGGTGTGGTGATGGTGCCGTACTTCGAGGGCGAGCGGACGCCCAATCTCCCCGATGCGTCCGGTGCGATTCATGGACTACGACTGAACAATTCGACTCCGGGCCACCTGGCTCGCGCTGCCGTCGAAGGACTGCTGTGCGGACTGGCCGACGGTATCGACTACCTGCGTGCACAGGGAGTGGACGTGCGGCGCGTACTGCTCATCGGCGGCGGCGCCAAGTCCGCGGCGCTCCGAGCCTTGGCCCCGGCAATTCTCGGGGTGCCGGTGGCCGTACCCGAGCCCGGTGAGTACGTCGCCGACGGGGCAGCGCGCCAGGCAGCCTGGACTTTGGCCGGGACCAGTGAACCGCCGACCTGGGCGCAGGCCACCTCGAAGACATACGAGGCAGACCCCACGCCGGCGGTGCGAGAGCGCTACGCGCATGTGAGTGGAAACTCGTAGCAGGGGTCGAGTTTCCACGCACATGCGGCGCAGCCGCGCTAAGGAATCAGGCGCGCATCTCGGTAACGCTGGATCACCGAGGCGATGGCATCGGGCGTGGAGCGGAAGCCCAGGAAGCCGGCCTTCTTGGACTTGTTCATGTCCGTCAGGCATTCCATGTCGCGGCCGAGGTCACCGTCGGTGTGCCACCACGATGCGAGGCGGGAGACATCGCTCTCCACCAGATCGTGCTTCTCCGCGATGCGCTTCCAGGCTGCAGCCGCGTCGGACATGCGGGGTTCGAGAGGACGCGGCTCGGTGTCGAAGCCTTCGGGCTCGACGCCGAAGTGCGCGGCGAGCTGCGGCCACAGCCAGCGCCAGCGGAACACGTCACCGTTGGCGATGTTGAAGGCCTCGTTGTGCGCATTGTCATCGGTTGCGGCCCAAAGCATCTGCTCGGCGAGCAGGTCGGCGTCGGTGAGGTCGGTCAAGCCGTTCCACTGGGTTTCGGAGCCGGGGAAGACGAACTTCTCGCCCAGTTCCTTACAGATCGACGCGTAGACGGACAGCGTCAGCATCATGTTCATCGCGTTGCCCACGGCAAAACCGGAGACGGTGTGAGCGCGGTGCACACTCCATCCGAACCCGTATTTGTCTGCGCCGGCGAACAATTCGTCTTCCTGCGCGTAGTAGAAGTTCGGGGTGTCGAGGCGGTCCTCGGTTTCGTGGAACGGCGTCTCGGCCATCACGGCCTCACCGTATGCATCGAACGGGCCGAGGTAGTGCTTGAGTCCGGTCATCAGCGCGACGTGCTTCACCGAATCGAGGGGGCCGAGAACATCGAGCACATTGCGTAGGGTCGCCGAGTTGACCTCGATGTTCTCCTGCTCGGAGTCCTTCTTCATCCACGCGGTGAAGAACACGACCTCGGGGCGGACGTCCTTCAGCGCTTCCTCGAGGGACTGCGGGTCGAGCAGATCCGCCGCGACCGGCACGACGCCGTCGACGGGGGTACTGCCGCTACGACTCAGTCCGTAGGTGGTCCAGCCTGCATCGAGTGCTGCGTGGCACAGCGCCTGCCCGGAAATGCCGGTGGCGCCGACGATCAACGCGCGCGTGGTGTTCGTAGTCATCGGATCCGGTTACCCACTGGAGCCGATGCAACACGTGACGCTTCACTCACGTCAGGGCCAGTACTTGTTGGACCACGAGCACGATCGCGCCCACGGCCGAGACGGCGATTGCCGTGATACGTAGGCGTCGTCGATCGAGAACTCGGTTGATCACCCGAGAGAGCAGGAACCCCAGAACTGTCGCCGGGGCCAGGAACGCGAACAGCGTGGCGGTGTGGCTGTTCACCGCTCCGGCCACCGTCAACACCGCGATGGAGATGATCGAGCCGACGAGGAAGAAGCAACTCATCGTGCTGCGGAGTTCGGCTCCGGAGTTGCCTTGCCACACCAGAGCCATCGGTGGCCCACCGATGGAGGTGGCGGTTCCCAGAACTCCCGACGCGGCCCCGGCGACGACGAGATTACGTCTGTGCGGCAACGGAACCCAGCCGAACGACGTCAGCGCGACGCCGCCCAGGACCACGAGTGCCAACAGTATCGCCAGCCCGCGTTCGGGCAACAGGACCAGTAGCAGCGCACCCACCACCGAGCCGGGGAGTCGTCCGGCGAGTGCCCACCCGGCTCCCGAGAGATCGAGAGCCGTCCGGTCGCGTACCAGTACGAGCACGCTGACCACGACCGCGAGCATGATCAGCGTTCCCGGTACCAGTCCGGGGTCGACGATGGCCACGATGGGGGCGGCCAGCATGCCCATGCCGAAGCCGATCGACGCCTGCATCGCGGATGCGAAGAAGATCGCGAGCGCGACGACGACGAAGCCGGTGACACTCAGGTGCGTGAGTGTCATGTTCCGGCGGCGACGAGACCGAGATTTCCTGCCACGAGCGGATAATGGCATTCGGCAACATGATCGGCCTCGTCGGCGTCGTGTGCGACGGGTGGTGCGTCGCTCGCGCACAGGTCGGTCGCCTTCCAGCAGCGAGTACGGAAACGGCATCCCGACGGCGGATTCAGTGGCGACGGCACCTCGCCTTTCAGCAGGATCTTGTCGCCGCGGCTCGACGCGTCGAGTGTGGGTGCGGCCGACATCAACGCTGCGGTGTAGGGGTGGGCGGGCCGATCGAATACTGCCTCGGTGGCTCCGGATTCGACGATGCGGCCCAGGTACATCACCGCGACTCGGTCGGCGACGTGCCGGACCACCGAGAGATCGTGCGAGATGAAGACATAGGAGATGCCGAGTTGCTTCTGCAGATCGTTGAGCAGGTTGAGCACCTGGGCCTGGACCGAGAGATCGAGAGCCGACACCGGCTCGTCGCAGATGATGACGTCGGGGTTCAGTGCCAGAGCTCGCGCGATGCCGAGGCGCTGGCGCTGACCGCCGGAGAACTCCTGCGGGAACCGGTTCTCGTCGCTCGGTCGCAAGCCCACCAGATGCAGCAGCTCGCGCACCCGCGCGGAGCGGTCACGTCGAGTCTTGTACAGGCTCTTGTGGGTTCGCCATGGTTCACCGATGATGTCCCCGGCCGTCATGCGTGAGTTCAGTGAACCGTACGGATCCTGGAACACCATCTGCACGCGGCGGCGCCAGGCGAGGAGCTCCTTGCCGCGGAGCGCGAACGGATCCGTGCCGTCGAAGGCGACGGTGCCCGAGTCCGGGCGTTCGAGCATCATCAGGGTGCGTGCGAGAGTGGACTTGCCGCAGCCGGATTCGCCCACGAGGCCGAGGGTCTCGCCCCGCCGCAGGTCGAGGTCGATGGAGTCCAGAGCGCGTAGCTTCCCGCGGCCGACGTCGAAGGTCTTGTTCAGGCCACGAACGGTCAACAGTTGCTCAGACATTGCGCGATACCTCGTTCGGGAAGTGGCAGGCCGACAGGCGGCCGTTGCCGACGGATTCGAGCGGCGGGCGGCTACTGATACAGATCTCACGGGCGAGAGGGCAACGTGCCTGGTAGACGCATCCGTCGGGGATCGAGTGCAGATCCGGCGGGGTGCCGCCGATGGATTTGAGATCCTCGCCGCGGACGGCGTGCACGGGGACCGAGTCGAGCAGTCCCTTGGTGTAGGGGTGGCGCGGCGATCCGAACACCTCCGAAACCAACCCGGTTTCGACGACGTTGCCCGCGTACATGATTGCCACTCGATCGGCCTCTTCGGCCACCAGAGCGAGGTCGTGGGTGATCAGGACGACGGCCATGTCGTGCTCGGTGCGCAATTCCTTGAGCAGTGCCATGATCTGCGCCTGCACGGTCACGTCGAGGGCGGTGGTCGGTTCGTCGGCCAGCAGTACCGACGGACTCAGGGCCACGGCCATCGCGATCAGCAAGCGTTGACGCATGCCGCCGGAGAACTGGTGCGGGTACGAGTCGGCGCGTGATTCGGGCTCGGGGATACCCACTCGGGCCATGAGCGCAATAGCTTCGACCCGCGCCTGTTTGGCCGACATACCCCGGTGGATCCGAAACGGTTCGGCCAGTTGTGTTCCCACGGTGTAGACGGGATTGAGTGCCGTCAGTGCATCCTGGAAGACGATGGCCAGTTCGGTAGCCGCGATGGTGCGTCGAACCTTGGTCTTGGCGGTCACCAGGTCTACTTCGCCCATCTCGACCGAACCGCCGGTGATGTCTGCGATCGGCTCGAGCAACCCGACGATGGCCTGTGCCGTCATCGACTTTCCGCAGCCCGATTCACCGAGCAGAGCGAGGGTTTCGCCCCGGCGGGCGCTGAAGGTGACGTTGTCGACGGCGCGGATGACGCCCGACGGCGTCCGCAGATCGACGGTCAGGCCACGAACGTCCAGGGCGACGCTGCCGGTGTCCGGTCGCTGTGGTGCGGTAGCCGGTGCGCTCATGAGACGACCTTTCGTGCGGGGATCAGGCGAGACCGCTTGGAGCGGGGGACGTTGAGTCGCCAGCGCTGAGCCGGGTCGGTGGCAATGCGCGCCCAGGCGGCGAGCACGGTGGCCGAGACGGTCGTCAGCACGATGGCCAGGCCGGGGAAGAAGGAGAGCCACCAGGCGGTCTGCAGGTAGGTACGGCCCTGCGAGACCATCAGGCCCCAGGAGACGTCGGGCGGCTGAATGCCGATGCCCAGGAAGCTCAGTGACGATTCGGCGAGAATGACGAAGCAGAAGTCCAGGGTCGCGACGGTGAGCAGGGTCGGCAGCAGGATCGGGGCCACATGGCGTCTGATCACCGATCCGCTCTTCGCGCCGAACGTACGGGCAGCGTCCACGAACAACCGACTCTGCAGTTCTGCGGACTCGGCGCGGGCGGTACGCAGGTAGATCGGGATACGCGTGACCGTCAGGACCAGCACGATGTTCGCGGCACTGGGCGAGAAGACGTAGAGCACGACGACGGCCATCAGCAGGGACGGGAAGCTGAGGATGACGTCGGCGACGCGCATCGCCGCGGTCTCGCGCCAGCCGCGATGGAAGCCGGCCCACATACCGATGAACGAGCCGATGATCGCCGAGAGGATCACGGCCGGAATGGCCACCGAGAGTGTGGTTCTGCTGGCGACGATCAGCCGGGCCAACATGCTGCGCCCCAATGGATCTGTGCCGAGGATGTTCATCCAGCCGGTGTCGAGGGTGAACGGGGGCAGGTTCGAGCGGTCGAGATCTTGGTCGGTTGCGGCGTCCCCGACCAACATCGGGCCGAAGATCGCGGTGAGGAAGACCAGCACCAGGATTGCGGCAGCGACGGTGGCGACCCTGTCCCGCAGGAGTAGCTTCCACAGCGGGGCCGACGCCTTGCGGGCTTCCACCGGAGCCGTCGGTGGAACATCCTCCGGCTCGGATGTTTTCGGTGCTTCGAAGTCGAGTGACATGTTCTTAGACCTTCACCTTGTCGCGAACCCGGGCGTCGAGCAGTGCATAGCAGGCATCGATGACGATGTTGAGCACGAAGATGCTCACCGCCGTCAACAGCACGGCTGCCTGCAGAACGGCGAAGTCGCGCTGCAGGATGGCGTCGATCATCAGTTTTCCGATGCCGGGCCAGCCGAAGATGGCCTCGACGACCACCGCGCCGTTGACGAGCCCGACCATCAGGTCACCTGCGACCGTGAGCGCCGGTGCCGCGGCGTTGCGCAGAGCGTGGTGGGTGACGACCCGAAGATCGCCTGCCCCTTTGCTTCTCGCGAGCCGAACGTACGGTGCAGACAGTGCCGAGACCATCGCGCCGCGGACCACCTGTGTCAGTACTCCGAGCGGGCGAATGAGCAGCGTGGCGATCGGCAACACCCAGGAGAGCATTCCGCTGTCCACACCGGAGGTGGGCAGCCAGCCGAACACGATGGCGAAGACGTAGACGCCCATGATGGCGAACCAGAAGTCGGGGATGGACGCGGCCGTCATCGACAGCAGGCTCGAGATGCGATCGGCCAGCGAGTTCGGTCGGTACGCAGCCCAGCAGCCGATGATCACGGCGCCGAGGATGGCGAGGAACATCGTCGCGAAGGCGAGCTGCAGCGTTGCGGGGAAGGCGCGCAATGCCATTGCCGACGCGTCCTCACCGGTACGGAGCGACTGCCCGAAGTCGAGTTGCACGACGCCTTTGAAGTAGTCCAGTAGCTGCGTCAGTACCGGCTGATCGAAGCCGTTGGTGGCGCGAAACGCCTCTCGCTGCGCCTGGGTGGCCGACTCGGGCAGGTACAGGCTGGTGGGGTCGCCGGTGAGACGAGCGAGGAAGAACACGCCCAGCAGGACGACGAACAGTGGGATCAGGCTCGTGTAGATCCGTCGGCGCAGAAATCTGAACATGTCAGGGCCTCTCGGTATCGGCGCGCGTCATCGCGGCCAGGTGCATTTCGTCGACCGTGGCCGAGTCCGGCGTGTAGTCGACCGAGGCGGCCTTGGCGAGCACCCCGTTCATATGTGCGATGTAGGCCATCTGCATGATGTCCTTCGGTTCGTCCGCGAACACCTGGGCGTACGCGGCCTGCCTGTCTTCTCCGGTGAGTGCGCCGGCGGCGGCGATCTCCTTGTCGAAGTCCGCTGTCCCGTATGCACTCTGGAATCCGTCGCTGGTGAAGTACTGATCGACGGTGAATGCGGAGTCGCCGGCCTGGTTGCCGTGCTGAATCACCAGTAGATACGGCCCGACGTTCGGGAACGGACGTTCCTGGTATTCGGCCGTACCTGCGGCGTCCATCATTTCGATCTTGACATTCATGCCGATCTTGGACAGCGAGTTCTGAATGACCTCCACCGTTTCGTTGATCTTCGGGAACTGACCGGTGCGTCCGATGAGACGGATCTCGGTGTCCACCGGAACCCCGTCGGCACGGGCCTGCTCGATCAACGTCCTGGCCTCGTCCATGTCGTAGGGCCAGGGAGTCAGGTCCTCGTTGTATCCCACGACGCCCTCGGAAATGAGCTGTGCTGCAGGTGAACCGAGTCCGCGGAACAACGCCTTGACGATGCCGTCGCGATTGATGGCGTAGTTGATCGCCTGCCGAACCCGCATGTCGTCCAGTGGCGGTTGCGCGGCCTGCATGCGCAGTGCCGTGGTCTCGTTGTTGGGATAGGCCACGCCGAGGTCGCCTGCACCGTCCTCCGGTCCGACCGACGTGGCGATCTCGGCCTCGCCGTTGGTCACCATCGACGCGCGGACACTGCCTTCACTGCGCCATTGGTATTCGGCCCTGGCGTATTCGGGCTTCGGGCCCCAGTAGGTCTCGTTGCGTACCAGGGAGAGCTTCTGGCCGTAGTCCCACCGCTCGATCGCGAACGGGCCGGTGCCGATCGGTTCGCGTACCCGCTCGGTGTAGCTCGAAGTGCGCGGAACCATCTCCACGAACGAGAGCCGTAGCGGCAGAATGGGATCGGGCTCGGGTGACTGCACTGTCAGCGTCAACGGGTCGACGGCTTTCACCACCAGGTCGGCGTCGCCGAAGACGTATCCCTCGACGTTGCATCCCAGTTCGGAGTTGACGGTGCGGTCGATGGAGAACGCTGCATCCTCGGCTTCGAAGGGGCTGCCGTCGCTGAACGTCACGCCGGGGTGAATGGCGAACGTCCACTCGGTGTCCGAGGTCTGCTCCCACGAGTCCGCCAACTTCGGTTCGAGATCACCGGTACTCGGATTGCGCTCCATCAGCGGCTCGGTGATGTTCGAGCGAGTGACCACTCCGACCGACGTCAGCGATACGTCGCAGGCTTCGAGGGTGGGCGGTTCCTGAGGCAGAACGATGCGCAGGGTGTCTGCGCGGGCTGCGGCTCCGTTGCTCGAGTTCGCGACGGTGCAGCCGCTTGCGATCAATGAAAGTGACAGTGCGCCAACAGCAATAGCGGCGACGCGATGGGTCCGTCCCTGCTGCACGGAGAGTGCAGGGCTCATGGTGGCCTCCAGTGGGAAAAGGGATACGCGTCATCGAGCCGCATTCGGATCTGTGACGGTAGACACACGGTAGGAGTGGGTGATCTCCACCGTCAACCGGACGAAAGCGACGTTTCGGCCCGTTATCCACGTCACAATCGTGCTGGATCAGTGCGGATGCTCGCAGTTCAGCGCCTCTGAGCAGGTCGAACGTCCAAACGGGTTAGGTCTACCTGCATGCTGAGGGTCATGTTTATGCCGTTTGGGTATCGGTCCATGTTATTTGCGTGTTGGACAGGTATCCGAGAAGCGGCATACCGTACAGGAAACGCGCACGCTCCACCACATCGCGAGGAGAACAACGGTGACCACCGGTCAACAGGAAAAGTCTGTGTTGCAACAGGATTCACGCCAAGGGGGCCGTGTGCTCCGAGTCGGGCCGCTGAAGCCGTCCCTGATGGACACTCTGGTTGCCGACTACGACGCGCTGACCTTGCCCGACGGGGACGAGCGCGAGCAGTTCCTGGCCGAGCACGGCCCGTCGATCACCGCTGTCGTCACCTCCGGCCGAACTGGTGTCGACGCAGCGCTGATGGAGCGGTTGCCGCAGCTCGGAGCCGTCGTGAACTTCGGAGTCGGATACGACACCACCGACGTCGACGCGGCCACCGAGCGTGGCATCGGGGTCAGCAACACCCCGGACGTGCTCACCGACTGCGTCGCGGATCTTGCTGTCGGCCTGGTGATCGACACCGTGCGTGGGCTCTCGTCCGCGGAGCGATTCGTACGGGCCGGCCGCTGGCCGGCCGAGGGCAACACTCCGCTGACCCGTCAGGTCACCGGCAAACGAGTCGGGATCATCGGGCTCGGCCGGATCGGATCTGCAATTGCGGACCGGCTCACCGCGTTCCGCTGCCCCATCTCGTACCACAACCGCAACGAGATCGACGGTTCACCGTATGCGTACGCGGCCAGTCCTGTAGCGCTCGCCGAGGGCGTCGACGTACTGATCGTCGCCGCCTCGGGCGGCTCGGGAACTGCCCATCTGGTCGATCGCGCGGTACTCGACGCGCTGGGACCGCAGGGCTATCTGATCAACGTGGCCCGCGGAAGCGTCGTCGACGAGGAGGTGCTGATCGAACTGCTCGCCTCCGGGCAGCTCGCCGGTGCGGGCCTGGACGTGTTCGCCCACGAACCGAACGTGCCCGACGCCCTGCTCGCGATGGACAACGTGGTGCTGCTGCCGCACGTGGGCAGCGCAACGGTGGAGACTCGCGCCGCCATGGAAGCACTGACACTGGAGAACCTCGATCGATTCCTGGCCGACGGCTCCCTCGTCACGCCGGTGACGAAGTGACCGTCGTCGTCGGCTACTCGCCGACCACCGAAGGAAAAGGCGCGTTGCCCTTCGCATTTCGCGAAGCCCAGATGCGCGGAACGGACCTGCTCATCGTCGCCGAGGACAACAGCGCGGCAGACACCGAGTTCGCTGCAACCGTCGAATCGGCTCGCGAGGAGGCGTCGGCGGTCGGTGTCACGACGAAGATTCACGACAACGAGGCCGGCCGCTCGCACGCCGACAACCTGATCGACCTGTCGTTCGACGAGCAGGCTCAGCTGGTCGTCATCGGCATCCGACGTCGATCGCCCGTCGGAAAGTTGTTCATGGGCAGCATCTCTCAGCGCGTACTGCTCGAAGCACATTGCCCGGTGACGGCCGTCAAGCCGCCGGTGGGGACGCCGCGGTAGTCGTCACGCCCACTCGCGCGTCGGCAGCACGTCGGTCATGAAGCGGTGCAGTGCCGGGTTGTCGTTGTCCACGCGCCATGCCGCGTCGAGTTCGACGGGGCGTTCCTTTACGGTCCGAACCGGCCGGAACACAACGCCTTCCGGCCGCATGGTCGACGCCGACTCGGGTACCAGGGCCAGGCCGATTCCCGAGCGAACGAGTACCAGCATCGTGTGCACCTGAGTCACGTACTGCACGTAGCGCGGTGAGACCCCGACGATGGTGAAGGTGCTGATCAGCAGCTCGTGAAAATAGCGGGCGTCGACGGGCGAGTACATGATGATCGGTTGATCGTCGAAGTCCTCCACCGACAGTTCGTCCTTCTCGGCCAACGGGTGTTCTTCGGGCATCGCCGCGATCAACGACTCGTGCAGCACCGGCCGGGACGCAATGCCCGGTCGCTTGAGCGGGGGTCTGGCCAACCCGAGATCCAGATCGCCGATGGCCAGAGACTCCATCTGTACCGCCGAGACCATCTCGCGTAGAACGATTTTCACGTCCGGTAGCTTCTCGCGCGCGGCGTCGAGCAGCTGCGGGAGCACCGCATGCGCCGATGCCCCGGTGAATCCCACGATTACGGTCCCCAGGTCTCCGGTGGGAACGCGTCGCACCGTCAGCAGTGCGCCCTCGGCGAGGTCGAGGATGCGTCGGGCCTCGGGTAGGAAGGCCAATCCCGCGGCCGTCAGGGTCACCGACCGGCTCGTGCGGTCGATGAGCTGCACGCCGACTTCGCTCTCGAGTTGTTGGATCTGCCTGCTGAGCGGCGGCTGCGTCATGTGCAGACGTTCGGCGGCGCGGCCGAAGTGCAATTCCTCGGCGACGGCGATGAAACAGGACAGCCTGTTGAGCGAGAACATCGATTCATTCCTTGCATCGCGCTGGGAGTTCCGGCGTGCTTTTTCGTATAAATCTAGCGCACGTGGTCCGTGCTTCGATGATTGGTAACCTTCCCTCCGGTAAGAGTAGAGTTGCTCGCGGAGTGGACGCCCATCCCGGTTGTCGTCCCTCGTAACCATCGAACGGAGTCGTCGTGTCTCGAGCTGCCCAGGTGCCCGGCACCGCCGTCGAAGACGTCTCGGTGCTGGGTGCGTTGCGCTCACCGAGGCGACTGAAGACCGAGGTTCTTGCCGGACTGGTGGTGGCGCTGGCGTTGATCCCGGAAGCCATTTCGTTCTCGATCATCGCCGGTGTCGATCCGCGCGTCGGCCTGTTCGCGTCGTTCACGATGGCCGTCACCATCTCCATCGTCGGGGGTCGACCGGCGATGATCTCCGCGGCCACCGGAGCGATCGCCCTGGTGGTCGCCCCCTTGGCTCGCGAGTACGGCCTCGACTACCTCATTGCCGCGGTCATCCTCGGCGGAGTGCTGCAGATCGTGTTGAGCGTCCTCGGTGTCGCCAAGTTGATGCGATTCATCCCGCGCAGTGTCATGGTCGGATTCGTCAATGCGTTGGCGATCCTGATCTTCACCTCACAGGTGCCGTACCTGATCGGGGTGCCGTGGTTGGTCTACCCGATGGTCGCCGTCGGACTGCTCATCATGTTCTTCCTGCCGAAGCTCACCACTGTCGTGCCGGCACCTCTGATCGCCATCGTGATTCTCACCGCCGTCACGCTCGTCTTCGCGCTGGCCGTCCCGGACGTGGGCGACGAGGGTGAACTGCCGTCCTCGCTGCCGTCGTTCCTGATCCCGGACGTGCCGTTCACGTTCGACACCCTGTCGATCATCGCGCCGTTCGCTCTGGCCATTGCCCTGGTCGGTCTGCTCGAATCACTGATGACGGCCAAGCTCGTCGACGACATCACCGACTCGCACTCCAACAAGACTCGTGAGGGCTGGGGCCAGGGCGTGGCGAATCTGGTCACCGGATTCACCGGCGGTATGGGCGGCTGCGCGATGATCGGCCAGACCATGATCAACGTGAAGGTCTCCGGTGCCCGCACCCGTATCTCCACGTTCCTCGCCGGCACCTTCCTGCTGATCCTGGTGGTCGGTCTCGGCGACATCGTCGCGCTCATTCCGATGGCCGCATTGGTCGCCGTGATGATCATGGTGTCGGTCGGCACCTTCGACTGGCACAGCATTCACCCGAAGACGTTGCGGCGCATGCCCAAGAGCGAAACTCTCGTCATGGTGGCCACCGTCGCTGTCACCGTGGTCACCCACAACCTCGCGTACGGCGTCGTGGTCGGAGTGATCACCGCTATGGTCTTGTTCGCCAGGCGGGTTGCACACCTGACCGAGGTTGTCGACGTCGCACATCCCGACGACGACACCCGCGTCTACGCCGTCAAGGGCGAGTTGTTCTTCGCGTCGAGCAACGATCTGATCTACCAGTTCGACTACGTCGGAGATCCGAAGAACGTCGTCATCGACATGTCCGAGTCGCACATCTGGGACGCGTCGACCGTTGCGACCCTGGACGCCATCACCACCAAGTACGCAGCCAAGGGCAAGACGGTGGAGATCGTGGGCCTGAACGCGCCGTCGACCGAGCGGCACGATCGTCTCAGTGGAAACCTGGGTGCCGAGCACTGACTAGGGTGGTTGGTCGGGCGAAGAGAGGCGGCACATGACAGACGACGGCGTACACATGCAGATCGGGCAGGTAGCTCAGCGAACCGAGCTGTCGATTCGCACGGTTCGTCACTACGACGATGTCGGTCTGGTCACGCCCTCTGCTCGGACCGTCGGCGGCTTCCGGCTCTACACCGAGTCCGACGTCGAACGCCTGCTCGTGATTCGCCGGATGAAGCCACTCGACTTCACGTTGGCCGAAATGAAACAGCTACTCGAATCCCTCGACATTCTCGGCGACGAGAACGCGGCCGACGACGCGAGGTCGTCGGCCGCGGCCTTCGTTCGTGAGTGTCACACCAAGGCCGAGGAAAGCTGCCGCACGTTGCGGCGGCAGCTCGCCTACGCCGAGGAGCTGACCGAGGTGCTGTCGACTCGCGGCGCAGCGGCCCAGATCTGACCGGCCCAAATCTGACCGCCCAGTTCTAGCCGTCCACGACCACCGGGACGATGAGGGGCTGGCGGCCCAGGGTCTGCTTGGCCCAGCGGGCCGATTCCTGCACGATGCGCTTCTCGATGTTTTCGCGGGAGGCAACCTTGACGTCGCTCTCGCGTGTGAGGGTCTTGCCGATCGCCTTGGCCAACGAGTCGAAAGCGTTTGCCTCGTGGGCGAATCCGCGTCCGATGAAGTCGACGTCGTCGACCAGCAGCCCGGTGTCGGGATCGACGATGGCGATGACGGTCAGCACGCCCTCGTTCGCGAGGAGGCGACGCTCGGCCAGTGAATCCTCCGTCACGCCACCGACGGCACTGCCGTCGACGTAGATCAGTTCGATGGGGACGGAGCCGGTGATCTGCGCGACGCCGTCGTACAGGTCGATGACGCTTCCGTTCTCGGCGATGATCACGCGATCGCGAGGAACGCCGGTCCTGATTGCGAGATCGGCATTGGCACGCAGGTGCCGCGATTCACCGTGTACGGGAAGCACATTGGCGGGTTCGAGGATGTTGTAGCAGTAGACGAGCTCGCCGGCGCTGGCGTGACCGGAGACGTGCACCTTTGCATTTCCCTTGTGCACCACGCGTGCACCCTTGTCGACGAGGCCGTTGATGACGCGGTAGATCGCGTTCTCGTTGCCGGGGATCAGGCTGCTCGCCATCAGCACGGTGTCGCCGTCGCCGACCTTGATCTGATGCTCACCCGACGCCATCCGCGACAGCGCCGCGAGGGGCTCGCCCTGGGATCCGGTGCAGATCAGCGTGATCTTGTTGGCCGGGAGCCGGTTGAGCTTCGGGAGGTCCACGACGAGGCCGTCGGGAACGTCGAGGTAGCTCAGGTCGGTCGCGATCTTCATGTTGCGCACCATCGAACGGCCGACGAACGCCACCTTGCGGCCCTGCGCGTGTGCGGCGTCGAGAACCTGTTGGATGCGGTGCACGTGGCTGGCGAAGCTCGAGACGATGACGCGGCCCGTCGTTTCGCGGAACACCTTTTCGATGGCCGGGACCAGGTCCCGTTCGGAGACCATGAACCCGGGCACCTCGGCGTTGGTCGAGTCGACGAGGAGCAGATCGAGCCCTTCCTCGCCCAGGCGGGCGAAGCTACGGAGGTCGGTGATCCGACCGTCCAGCGGGAACTGGTCCATCTTGAAGTCACCGGTGTGCAGCACCAGCCCGGCGTCGGTACGAATGGCGATGGCCAGACCGTCGGGGATCGAGTGGTTGACGGCAATGAACTCGAGCTCGAACGGGCCTTCCTGACGCGTCTGCCCCGCCTCGACCTCGATCAACTTCGTCGAGACCTTGAACTCCTCGAACTTGGCGGCCAGGAAATGCAGTGTCAGCCGCGACGAGATGACGGGAATGTCGCCACGCTCGCGGAGCAGGTACGGGACGCCGCCGATGTGGTCCTCGTGCCCGTGCGTCAACACGATCGCAACGACGTCGTCGAGACGATCCCGGATGCAACTCCAGTCGGGCAGGATGACGTCGACGCCGGGCTGATGCTCCTCGGGGAACAGCACGCCGCAGTCGACGATGAGCAGCTTTCCGTCGAATTCGAAGACGGTCATGTTGCGGCCGATCTCGCCGAGACCGCCCGTCGCGATCACGCGAAGGTGCCCGGCCGACAGCGCTGAGGAGGATCGCTTTCGAGGTGCGGCGGGGGATCTGCGTTGGCGTGGTGATCTAGACATGACCTCAACGCTACGGGGGACTGCCGACCTGGCGTTCACCCCGGTCCGTAGATCGCGGATTTGCGTCAACTCTACTATTGCGTAAGAGTAGAGATCAGTTCCTGTCTGTACTTCCCCGCCGATGTGTGTGGGACGCGCGAGATGCCCATCGGGCTCCGCGGAGTAAGCCTTCGGGCGCCGCGATGCGCCCACCCGTGGATGAGACCGGCCGTTCGTCGGCACGTCCCATCCATCGATCACGAATGGAGAGATATGAGCGACTCCGCCGAGCGGATTCCGACCGTCATGGGTGCCTTGCGGTCCCCCCGAATGCTGAAGACCGAGGTGCTGGCCGGCCTCGTCGTCGCACTGGCGCTGATTCCTGAAGCCATTGCTTTCTCGATCATTGCCGGCGTCGATCCGCGAGTCGGGCTGTTCGCGTCGTTCACGATGGCCGTCTCCATCGCCTTCCTCGGCGGTCGCCCCGCGATGATCTCGGCCGCCACCGGTGCCATTGCGCTGGTCATCGCTCCGGTCGCCAAGCAGTACGGCCTCGACTACTTCATCGCCACCGTCATCCTCGCCGGCCTCGTGCAGGTGGTTTTCGGCGTCCTCGGTGTCGCCAAGTTGATGCGCTTCATTCCGCGCAGCGTCATGGTCGGCTTCGTCAACGCACTGGGAATACTGATCTTCACCTCGCAGTTCCCGTCACTCATCGGGGTGCCGTGGCTGGTCTACCCGCTGGTGGCGGTCGGTCTGCTGATCATGTTCCTGCTGCCCAAGATCACCTCCGTCGTTCCCGCGCCGCTAGTGGCCATCGTCCTGCTGACGGTCGCCACGGTCGTATTCGCGCTCAATGTCCCGAACGTCGGCGACGAAGGTGAGCTGCCGTCGAGCCTTCCCGAACTGCTGATCCCCGACGTGCCGCTGAACGTCGAGACGCTGAGCATCGTCGCGCCCTACGCGATCGCGATGGCCATCGTCGGTTTGCTCGAGTCCCTGCTCACCGCCAAGCTCGTCGACGACGTCACCGACACGCACTCGAACAAGACCCGCGAGAGTTGGGGCCAGGGCGCAGCCAACGTCATCACCGGCTTCTTCGGTGGCATGGGTGGTTGCGCGATGGTCGGCCAGACGATGATCAACGTCAAAGCCTCGGGTGCCCGGACCCGCATCTCCACGTTCCTGGCCGGGGTGTTCCTGCTGATTCTGGTGGTTGGTCTCGGCAACATCGTGGCGCTGATCCCGATGGCCGCACTCGCCGCCGTCATGATCATGGTTGCGATCGGCACGATGGATTGGCACAGCATTCACCCGAAGACGTTGCGGCGCATGCCCAAGAGCGAAACAGCAGTCATGCTGGCAACCGTGGTCGTCACCGTCGCCACCCACAATCTTGCGTACGGCGTCATCGTCGGCGTCGTCACTGCAATGGTGCTGTTCGCTCGGCGGGTGGCGCACCTGACCGAGGTCGTCGACGTAGCGCATCCGGACGAGGACACCCGCATGTACGCGGTGAGGGGCGAGCTGTTCTTCGCGTCCAGCAACGATCTGATCTACCAGTTCGACTACTTGGGCGATCACGAGAACGTCATCATCGATCTCAGTGATGCCCACATCTGGGACGCGTCCACGGTCGCGACCCTCGATGCCATCACGACGAAGTACGAGGCGAAGGGCAAACGCGCCACGATCATCGGGCTGAACGCGCCCTCGGCCGAACGGCACGGTCGATTGAGCGGACAGCTGTCGAGCGGGCATTGACTCACGAGACTGCAATCGCGGAACCATTGCGGAATCGAGCGTCATCACTTTAATGTGATGACACGCAACATCGGATTGCATCTTGTGCTGGAGGGGTTCGTCGACATGCGTATTCACACCGTGGTGATCATCGGTAGCGGCTTCGGAGGTCAATGCGCCGCCAAAGCCCTGCTCGACCGCGGTATCGACGACCTCGTCATTCTCGAGCGAAGGCCCTTTCTCGGTGGGACCTGGAAGCAGAATCGCTACCCGGGCGCGGCAGTCGACGTGCAGAGTCCCCTGTACTCCATTGCCTCCGAGCCGTTCGAGTGGTCGCGCATGTTCGCCGAGCGGGAGGAACTCGAGCGCTACACCCAGCACGTGCTCGAGTCCAACGGGCTGCCGCAACGCACACATGCCGACACCGACGTTCAGAAGATCCAATGGGTCGCCGATCACTGGCTGATCACCACATCGCGCGGTGATTACGCAGCGAAGTTCGTCGTCAATGCGTCCGGGCCGCTCAGCACCCCGGTGATCCCGCCATTCTCGGGCCGAGAGGCGTTCCGCGGCAAGCAGTTCCACACCAACGACTGGGACACCTCCTACGATCACGCCGGAAAACGGGTAGCCATCGTCGGTAGCGGTGCCAGCGCCGCACAGGTGATCCCCGCGATCCAGCCCGACGTCGAGGCGTTGCACGTCTTCCAGCGCACGCCACACTGGGTGATGCCGCGTCACGATCGCGAATTCACGCCGCTGCAAAGAAAATTGCTGCGATTCGAGCCCATTCGACGGCTGGTGCGAGCCGGCATCTACTGGAGTCTCGAGACCCGCATCATCGGATTCAAGTACTCGCGGCGGATGCTGAAAGCCGTTGCCCAGCGGACTGCCCTGAAGCACATCGAGTCTCAGGTTCCGGACTCCCAGCTTCGGGCGAAAGTCACCCCCGACTACACCATCGGGTGCAAGCGCGTGCTGCTCTCCAACACGCTGTATCCCGCTCTGGGAGAAGCGAACGTGACCCTGCACGACAAGAACGACGGTATCGCCGATATCACCGAAACCGGGATCGTGACCACCTCGGGGGAACACGTCGACGTCGACCTGCTGGTGTGGTCGACCGGATACGACGCCACCGACGGGGTCATCTCGTATCCGGTGATCGGGCGGGACGGCTGGGCGCTGTCCGAGGTCTGGGATCCCTACCCCCGCGCTTACCTCGGCACCACGATTCCCGGTTTCCCCAACCTGTTCGTGGTCACCGGACCGAACACCGGAATCGGGCACACCTCCGCCATCTTCCTCATCGAGGCGCAGATGGAGTACATCGTGCGGGCCATCGACGCCGTCCGACAGGTGGGCGCGACCGCCATCGAGGTCACCGCCGTCGCCGAGCAGGAGTACACCGAGACGATTCACCGCGAGATGGACGGCACCGTCTGGAAGGACGGCGGCTGCCATAGCTGGTACCAGTCGAAGTCCGGCCATGTCGTGGCCATGTTCCCCGGCTTCAGCTTCACTTTCCGCCGGTGGGCCAAACGTTTTCGGCCGGAAGCCCATCACATCCACCGGTCGTCCACCGCGGTGACGACGAAGGACGAGGTGTCGGCATGAAGAATCATTCGGGCCAGGTAGCGCTGATCACCGGGGCGGCAGGCGGTATCGGCTCTGCTGTGGCGGCAGCACTGCATCGGCGCGGTGCCTCGATCGTTCTGGTCGACATGGAGTCGACCGATCTCGAATCGGTTGCTGCGAAGCTGGGCAACCAGCGCGTAGCGATCGCCCATGCCGACGTCACCGTGCGAGAGCAACTCGACGCGGCGGTTGCCACCGCGATCCAGACGTTCGGCACGCTCGACATCGTGATGGCGAATGCGGGAATCTCCAGCGGTGCACGGGCATCGACGATCCGTTCCGTCGACGATGGTGTGTTCGAGAGAGTCATCGGGGTCAATCTCGTCGGTGTGTGGAACACGGTGCGAGCGGCGCTGC
This sequence comes from Rhodococcus sp. 05-2256-B1, assembly GCF_002258465.1. Taxonomy (NCBI): domain Bacteria; kingdom Bacillati; phylum Actinomycetota; class Actinomycetes; order Mycobacteriales; family Nocardiaceae; genus Rhodococcus; species Rhodococcus sp. 05-2256-B1. The sequence goes on from NZ_NOZA01000015.1 coordinate 343,321, forward strand.
CGCACATCGTCGAGTCCGGGGGCTACGTGCTGCTCACCTCCTCGACGTACGCCTATCTCAACGGTCTGGCGAACGCACCGTACGCGGCCTCGAAGGCGGCGGTGGAACAACTCGGCCGCGCTCTGCGTGCGGAACTCGCGGGCACGAAAGCGACAGCGGGAGTGCTGTATCCGGGGTGGGTGGCGACGCCGATCGCCGACGTGGCGTTCGGCGGCGACACCATTGCGACGGCGATGACCGCACGGTCCTTTCCCTCGCCACTGCTCCGCCCGATCACACCGGACAAGCTTGCCCGCGTGGCCGTACGAGGCATCGGACGCCGGGCGGCGCGCATCGCCGTGCCCGGTCGCTGGATCCCGATCTCGATATTGCGCGGCATCGTCAACCCGATCATGGACGCCGCGATGGAGCGGGATGCCGAATTGATCCGTCTGACTGCCGAACTGGATGCCCGGCGGTCATGAGCACCGTGTCCGAAGCGGCCGGCCGCGCCTACGGCGGTGAAAGCGCGGCCGACCGCGACGATCGCAGGCGGCGACAGCTGCTGGACGCGGGACTGCGGGTGTTCGGCAGCGTCGGGTACCGCGCTGCGACCGTCCGTGGACTGTGCCGCGAGGCCAAGATCGCCGACCGGCACTTCTATCAGTATTTCGACAAGACCGAGGATCTTCTGCTCGCCGTCTACGCGGAATGCATTGCACGCCTGACCGACTCCGTGTCCGAGGCCATGGCCGAGGTGGATCCGGACGGCGACCTGAAAGCGGTGGCCGAACACTTGCTCGAACCGTTCTTCCGAGTCGTCGAGGACCCGCACCTCGCCCGGGTGGTGTGGATGGAGGTGCTCGGCGTCAGCCCTCGCGTGGAGCAGACGTATCTGACGGTGATGCAGCAATTCGGCACCCTGCTGCTCGGCTACCTCCGCACGTTGGCCGGTGATGTGCCGTCGGGCCCCGATCTGGATGTCGACCTGCTCGCCACCGCTGCCATCGGCGCCATCAGCCACACCGCCATGACCTGGTACCAGAGCGGCTACGCCGCAGAACGACGCATCGTCGTCGCCACGATCGCGACCATGCTCGCCAATATCGTCGCGCCGCTGCAGACGTAGAGTCCGATCACCAACGCGGGCAGGTGTTCTCGAAGCGCGGATCGATGCTCTGCATGTATCCGGTGTCGTCGCGGTCACGAATTCCGCAGTCCAGGTACTGCTGATGCAGTGCCGCGAGCGCGTCCTCGTCGATCTCGATGCCCAGACCGGGTCCGGTGGGAACGGCCACTGCGCCGTCGACGAAGTTCAACACCCCCGGCACGACGACATCCTCGTTCTTCCAGGGCCAATGCGTGTCGCAGGCATAGGTCAAGTTCGGTGTCGCCGCTGCGAGATGAACCATGGCGGCCAGACTGATTCCGAGGTGGCTGTTCGAGTGCATCGACAGTCCCATCTCGAACGTCTCGCAGATTCCGGCGAGCAACCTCGATCGCTGCAGTCCACCCCAATAGTGATGGTCTGACAACACCACCTGCACCGAATCCTTCACCACGGCAGGCTTCAGGTGATCGAAGGCAACGACACACATGTTCGTCGCCAGCGGCACCTTGGCTTCGCGCGCGACCTCGGCCATCCCGTCGAGCCCGGGCGTGGGATCTTCGAGATATTCGACGATGCCGTCGAGTTCGGCGGCTACCCGGATGGATGTGTCGACAGTCCAGGCGGCGTTGGGATCCAACCGCAACGGTAGCTCCGGGAACGCCTCACGAAGAGCCTTGATTCCGGCGATCTCCTCGTCGGGTGGAAAGACGCCGCCCTTGACCTTGACGGCCCCGAAGCCGTACTCGTCGATCATCTTTCGGGCCTGACGAACCAATCCGTCCGGATCGATCGCCTCACCCCATTCGTCGGGCTCCTGGCCGGGATGAGCTGCCCACTTGTAGAACAGATACGCACTGAACGGAACGGAGTCCCGAACCTTGCCGCCGAGCAGGTCGGACACCGGTCGACCCAGGACCTTGCCCTGCAGGTCCAGGCACGCGATCTCGAACGGGGAGAACACCCGATCGGTGGTGCTGGCCGTGGTGATCATGCCTGCGACGCCGTCTCCGCCGGTGATCGACAGGGTTCCCAGAACGGCATCGATGGCATCTCGGATCTCGTTGAGCGCGAACACGTCCAGACCGGAGATGGCGGTGGAGGCCGCTTCCAGTCGAGCCAGATGAGCAGTGTCGGCGTACGTTTCACCGAGTCCGACGACACCGGCGTCGGTGTCCAGCTGAATTATCGCGCGGAGCGCATACGGCTGATGTACGCCGACGGTGTTGAGCAACGGAGGATCGACGAAGGCGATCGGTGTGATTCGAGCGCCGGTGATCAGGACCGGTTCTTGCATCAGTGCACCGCAAGCTCGTCTGCCAGCACGGCCCGGCCGGCGGCAACGATTGCGGTGAGTTCCTCGAGGTGCGGTGCGCTGATGTCCACCAGGGGTGGGCGAACCGGCCCTGCTTCGATGCCCTCCATCGTCACGCCGGCCTTGATGAGGGAGACGGCGTAGCCGGGAACCTTGTCGCGCAAGCGCACGAGCGGGTGGAAGAACTCGCGGAGCAATGCGGCAGTGAGCTTTTCGTTTCCGCTGTCGAGAGAGCGGTAGAACGCCAGTGCCAGTTCGGGTGCGAACGCGAATGTCGCGGAGGAGTACAGCGTGACACCGATCGCTCGGTACGCCTGCTGGGAGACCTCGGCGGTCGGTAGTCCGTTGAAGAACTGGAAGGGCTTGCCCGACGGCTCCAGAGCGTCCAGTACCGCGCGGACGATGCGGCCGACCTGGTCGAGATCGCCGGTGCCATCCTTGAATCCGACGACCGTGGGAAGCTGCGCAACCTCGACGGCGGACTCCTCGGTGAAGCGAGCGTTGCCGCGGTTGTAGACGATCAGCGGCAGATCCGATGCGGCGGCAACGGCCTTGGTGTAGTTGACGAGACCGGCTTGCGGCATCGTCACCAGGTACGGCGGCAGCAACAGGATGCCGTCGGCTCCGTTGGCCTTCGCCGCGTGTGCGAATGCCTTTGCCTGCGCGACGGATCCGCCTGCACCGGCGTAGACAGGAACGCGGCCTGCGACGCTGTCGACTGCGGTACGGACGATCTTGCCGAACTCCTCGAGTTCGAGGGCGTGGAATTCGCCGGTGCCGCAGGCAATGAACACTCCACCGGGTCCCGCGTCGACACCCTTCGTGATGTGAGCGGCCAGGAGGTCGTAATCGACCTCACCGGATGCGGTGAACGGGGTGACGGGGAAGAACAGAACTCCGTCGAGCATGGGGGTCTCCTCGAGAACTAGGTTGGGTGTGTCAGTCTTGGGTGAGCTGGCCGTCGATGCGGCGGAAGATGCCGTCCGGATTTCCGTCTGCGATGGCGTTGGGCAACAACGATTTCGGTACGTCCTGGTACGCGACCGGGCGCAGGAAGCGTTCGATCGCGAGCGATCCGACCGACGTGGTGCGGGAGTCCGAGGTCGCGGGGAACGGCCCGCCGTGCACCATGGCATGGCCGACCTCGACTCCGGTGGGCCATCCGTCGAACAGGATCCGGCCGGCCTTGAGTTCGAGCACCGAGAGCAGCTTTCCGGCCTCGGAATGATCGGATTCGTCGGCATGAATGGTGGCGGTGAGCTGACCTTCGAGCTGTGACGCCACCCGCCGAACCTGCTGGGCATCTGCACAGCGCACGACGAGGCTCGACGCGCCGAACACCTCGGCCTGCGCTGCCTCCGAGGTGAGGAACGTGGCCGCATCGGTGTCGAACAGCGCTGCGCGGCAGGCATTCGGGGCGTCGGTGTCGGTGCCTCGGGCGATCTCGGTGACCGCGTCGGACAGCGTGGCGACGCCGTCCGCGTAACTCGACGCGATGTTCGGGGTCAGCATCGTGGTGGGGGCGGATTCCTGTACCGCTGTCGTCGCTGCCTCGGTGAAGGACCGCAGTCCGGGCCCGTCGACGGCGATGACAAGACCGGGGTTGGTGCAGAACTGACCCGAGCCCATCGTCAGCGATGCGACGAACGCGCGGCCCAATTCGGCTCCACGGGTGGCGAGTGCACCGTCCATGACGAACACCGGGTTGATGGAACTCATCTCGGCGTACACCGGGATGGGCTCACGACGACCCGCCGCAGCAGCAACGAGAGCTGTTCCACCCGAACGCGATCCGGTGAATCCGACGGCCTTGATGCGAGGGTCGGTCACCAGAGCGGTGCCGAGTCCGCGGCCGGAGCCGAAGAGCAACGAGAATGTGCCGGAGGGCATTCCGGTGGAGATAACCGCGTCGGTGATGGCGCGGGCGACCAGCTCGGACGTTCCTGGATGGGCGTCGTGTGCTTTGACCACTACGGGGCATCCGGCCGCGAGGGCAGAGGCGGTGTCGCCACCGGCGACGGAGAAGGCGAGGGGGAAGTTGCTGGCACCGAACACAGCAACCGGCCCGAGGGGGATCTGACGCTGACGGATGTCTGCACGCGGCAGCGGGCTGCGCTCGGGCTGGGCGGGGTCTATGCGGGCTCCGTTCCAACTGCCCTCGCGCAGAACCGAAGCGAACAGACGGAGTTGACCGGTGGTGCGGCCGACCTCGCCGGTGATGCGTGCCAGCGGCAGACCGGACTCGGCGACCGTCCGCTCGATGAGCGTGTCGCCCAGGGCCGCGATGTTGTCGGCGATGGTCTCGAGAAACCGTGCGCGAGTGTCCGACGAGGTAGCGCGGTAGTCGGCGAAGGCGTCGGCCGCTGCGGCACAGGCGCGCTCGACATCCGAGTCGTCGCCGTGGCCGTAGGCGGGTTCGAGATTCTCTCCGGTACCGGGATCGATTCCGTGAATCTGCGTCCCGGCACCGAAAACCGGAACGCCGGCGATGATCATCCGACCGGTGAGGTCGGTGGACTGTGTCGTCGACGCTGTCATGGGGTGACTCCTAAGGCAGTGGTGCGGTACGTGCAGTGACGCCGAGGCCGTGACCTGGCTCATAACTCACCACCGTAGGAGCCGGATCGATACATGTCCAAGTCTAAAAATGTTGTGTTTGATGCAGTCTCGGTATCGCCTCGTTGGCCGTCTACTCGAGCGTGGATGCCGGTCCTCGATACCTCGACTGCATCAGTCGATGCGCAGATGGTGTTGGACGGGAATCGATAGCTGGCCCTACTGTCGTCTGTGAGCCAAATCACCAGAGGTATGCGAGAAAGGTCGGGCATGGTCGTCCACACCAGCACCCCCGTCGTCACCGAAATGCGTGTCATTCCCATTGCCGGTCACGACGACATGTTGCTGAACCTCAGCGGCGCGCACGCGCCGTATTTCACCCGCAATCTGGTGGTGCTCACCGACTCGGACGGGCGCACCGGCGTCGGCGAAGTGCCGGGCGGGGAGCCGATTCGGCAGACGCTCGAAGACGCGCGCGTGCTGGTCGAGGGGCAGAACATCGGCCGGTACAACGCGGTGCTGGCCGCCATGCGTCGCGCGTTCGCAGATCGTGATGCCGGTGGCCGCGGCGCGCAGACGTTCGATCTGCGGATCGCCATTCATGCGGTGACCGCGGTGGAATCGGCATTGTTGGATCTGCTCGGTCAGCATCTCGGCGTCAGCGTCGCGGCGTTGTTGGGCGAGGGGCAGCAGCGCGAGAAGGTGCAGGCGCTGGGCTACCTGTTCTTCGTCGCCGATCGCAACAAGACCGATCTCGGTTACCGGAGCAGCGCCGACGAGGCGGCCGGAGCCGACGACTGGCTGCGGATCAGGCACGAGGAGGCGATGGATCCGGAGTCGATCGTGCGCCTGGCCGAGGCTGCGCAGGCACGCTACGGGTTCCAGGATTTCAAGCTCAAGGGTGGTGCACTGCCGGCACCCGAGGAGGCCGCCGCTGTTCGTGCTCTGGCCGAGCGCTTTCCCGAGGCGCGAATCACGTTGGATCCCAACGGCGGCTGGTTGCTGAAGGATGCGATCGAGACCTGCCGAGGGCTGCGTGACGTGCTGGCGTACGCCGAGGATCCCGTCGGCCCCGAGGGTGGTTTCTCGGGCCGCGAGGTGATGACGGAGTTCAAGCGGGCCACCGGGTTACAGACCGCGACCAATATGATCGCGACGGACTGGCGCGAGATGGGCCACACCGTCCGGTCCGGTGCCGTGGACATCCCGCTGGCCGATCCGCACTTCTGGACGATGGCCGGGTCGGTGCGTGTCGCGCAGCTCTGCGACGCGTGGGGCCTGACGTGGGGATCGCACTCCAACAACCACTTCGACGTCTCCCTGGCGATGTTCACGCACGTCGCTGCTGCAGCTCCCGGGAACATCACCGCCATCGACACCCACTGGATCTGGCAGGACGGGCAGCGAGTGACCAAGGAGCCGTTCACGATCGAGGATGGCTACCTCACGGTGCCCGACAAGCCGGGTCTGGGTGTCGAACTCGACTTCGAGCAGATCGATGCGGCGCACGAGCTGTACCAGAAGGAAGGACTGGGGGCCCGAGACGACGCCATCGGCATGCAGTACCTGATCGAGGGCTGGACGTTCGACAGCAAGCGACCGGCCCTCGTTCGATGAGTTCTGGTGCGTCGAGTTCTGGTGCGTCGATGAAGATCGTCGTCGGTGACCGCAACGTCGTGCCGCATCGCGAGCAGTTCGAGGCGGGTCTACCGGCGAACGCCGAGGTGGTGTGGAGCGTTCCCTTCGACGAGCAGGACGTGATCGCCCATCTCCACGACGCCGACGTCTATGTCGGCGGCAAGTTCAGCGCGGCCATGGGGGCGGCTGCCCCAAGGCTGCGGATGGTTCACGTTGCCGGCGCCGGTACCGACAACGTGGATCGATCCGGAATGCGGCCCGATGTGCAGGTGTGCAACACTTTCACCACGAGCAGTCGATTGCCGAATACGTCGTCGCGGCAACGGTGATGTTGCGACGAAAGTTCCTGCAGCAGGACCGCGCCCTCCGCTCGGGATTGTTTGCCACGTCCGTGTACGACCCGACCATCCCGCAGCCGTTGTCGCTGAGCGGTGCGCGGATCGGGTTCGTCGGGTTCGGACACATCGGCCGGCAGACCTGGCAGCTGTTTCGGGCATACTGGGCAACCGGTGCTGCCGTCACCGGGAGCGGTCGGGCTTCGGACGAGGCTCTCGAATGGGTCTCGGATGCACAGGATTTGGGAAAGCTTGCCGAGTTCGCCGATGTACTCGTGGTTTCCGCACCGCTGAACGAGCACACCCGCGGCATGATCGGTGCCGAGGAACTGTGCAGGCTGGGAAGCGGAGGGGTCGTTGTCAACGTCGGCCGAGGCCCGCTGATCCAGGAACAACCACTGTTCGACGCCCTCTCTCGCAACGAGATTGCAGCCGCCGCCATCGATGTCTGGTACAGCTACCCGGGGCCGGACGGGCGTGGTGAGCCCAGTTCCCTGCCGTTCCGCGAGCTGGAGAACGTGCTGATGACGCCGCACTCGTCGGGCGTCACGCATCACACGTTCGTCGGCCGGGTCGCCGACATCGCGTCGAACATCAATGCACTTGCCGTATCGATGGCCCGCTGAATTGTGTTGGACGCGTATAGAAACCCGAATTAGGCTGTGAGGCAGCACCCTTCGCAATCACAGGAGACGTGAGATGACAACGTACATCGACAAGCCCTCGAGCGGACTCACCGCGCCCGATGCGGCAATTCGGGCCCTCGCATCCGGTGACGCGTCCGTCGACAGCATCTCCGAGGTGACGCTGTCCTCGATCGTGCTGCCGCTGCGCAATCCGATCAGCGACGCCAAGGTTCTCACCGGTCGACAGAAGGCGATGACCGAGGTGGTGTTTCTGTTCGTCGAGATCCGTACCGAACAGGGCCATGAGGGAATCGGTTTCAGCTATTCGAAGCGGGCGGGTGGGCCTGCCCAGTTCGCGCACGCCCAGGAGATCGCGCCGGTGCTCATCGGTGAGGACCCGAACGATATCGGCAAGGTCTGGACCAAGTTGGTGTGGGCCGGAGCGTCGGTCGGCCGCAGTGGCGTTGCCACACAGGCCATCGCTGCGATCGATATTGCCCTGTGGGATCTCAAAGCCAAGCGTGCCGGGTTACCGCTGGCGAAGCTGATCGGCGCGTCCCGCGATTCGGTGCAGACGTACAACACCTCCGGTGGATTTCTGCATACTCCGATCGAGGAGGTCATGGACAACGCGGCCCGGTCGCTCGCGAACGGAATCGGCGGTATCAAACTGAAGGTGGGCCAACCTGATTGGCGCACCGACATCGCCCGCGTCACCGCGGTACGCGAGTTCCTCGGTGACGACGTCCCGCTGATGGTCGACGCGAATCAACAGTGGGATCGTCCGACGGCGAACCGCATGTGCCGCATCCTCGAGCAGTTCGACCTCGTCTGGATCGAAGAACCACTCGATGCCTACGACGCCGAGGGTCATGCGATGCTGGCCAGGAATTTCGACACCTCCATCGCGACGGGGGAGATGCTGGCCAGCGTCGGCGAGCATGTCCGTCTCCTCGAGGCCGGCGCGGTCGACATCCTGCAGCCCGACGCACCCCGCATCGGCGGCATCACCCAGTTCCTGAAATTGGCCGGGCTGGCCGAACACCACAACGTGCAGCTCGCCCCGCACTTTGCGATGGAGATTCATCTGCACCTCGCAGCGGTGTACCCACTGCAGACCTGGGTGGAGCACTTCGACTGGTTGGACCCATTGTTCGACGAGCACCTCGAGACGCGGGACGGCCGGATGCACCTGTCCGCTCGCCCGGGGCTGGGATTCACATTGAGCGAGCAGGGCCGGGCCTGGACGGTGGCGAAGGCAGTGGTGCGCTGACGCGCATGTGCGCGGAAACTCGACCCCTGCTACGAAGTTCCGCGCACGTGCCGCGAAGCGGCTCTACCGCACTCCCTCGGCTCGCAGTTCTCGGGCCCAGGCCGCAGCATGGTCGGTGAGGACGCCCGCGATGCGTTCGAGTTCGCCCGGGTACGACGCGACTTCGGCAGGCATGGAGACGCTGAGTGCGTCGGTGGCCGGAATTCGGTACGGCACCACGGTCGCGATGCAGACGACGCCGGGGGTGCCCTGCTCCTGCTCCAGTGACCAGCCGCGGCGGCGAACCTGCGCGAGTTCGGCGATCAGGGCATCACGGTCGACGATGGTGTTCTCGGTGTACCGCTCGAGTTTCTTCGGCAGCAGCTGTGTCACCTCGTCGGTCGTGAGTTCGGCGAGCAGTGCTTGGCCGAGGGCGGTGACGTGGCACGGCAGCTTGCGTCCGACACGGTGCATGCGCCGCACCTCGAGCTTGGAACCGCGGCTGGCGAGGTAGATGACGCAATCCTCGTCGCGCCGGGCGAAGTGGACGGTGTGCCGGACGTCCGAGCGCAACGTCTCCAGTACCGCTGCGGCCCGACCGACGACGGAATCCTTGTCCAGGTAGGACGTGCCCGTGAGTAGCGCGTGAGTCCCGATGCCATATCGCGAACCGGATTCGTCGGCCTCGATCCAGCGGAGGTCTTTCAGCGTCCTGAGCAGTGCATGCAGACTCGACCGCGGATACCCGCAGGCCTCCTGGAGCTCGCCGAGACTCATGCGGGCGGGAGACGCGGCCAGGGTCTCGAGGATGTGGATCGTGCGTTCGGCGGACTTCACCGGCTGGCTCTCCGGCGCAGCTGTTGCCGTGACATCGTTCACCATGGAGACAGTGTCCCCCATGATGAACGACGGCTCATACGCGGACACGAATTTTGTGGACGGACATCAGTACTCGGCGACCAGATTGTTCGAGATGTACTCGAGGTCGATGTCCTCGCCCAGGCCCGGGCGGGTGGGCATCTGGACCATCCCGTTCGCGTCGATCGGATCGACGATGGACTTCAGATGCGGCGGCACCCAGTCGTAGTCCACCAGCGGATGCAGCAGGCCGCGCTCGTACCACTGGATGTTCGGAGCACCGCCGACGAGCGCGAGGTTGGGTGCGCCGTTGCCGTGGATCTCGCAGTCGAGTCCGAAGCCGTCGGCCATGTGCACCGTCTTGAGTGCAGGCGTGATGCCGCCGCCGTTCATCGCACCGACGCGCAGGATGTCGCAGGCATCGCTCGCAATCCAGTCCGCTCGCGAACGATGCCGACCTGGTGTGGTTTCGGGACCGATGACGGGTGTGGCGATCTGATCCGCCAGCCACTTGTAGGAGCGCATCGAGAATTCGTCCATGGGCTCCTCGAACCAATCGAACTTCAGCGCATCGAGTTCGCGGCCGAGCTTGAGAGCGTCGGTGCGGGAGTACCAGTGATAGCCGTCGAGCATCAACGAAAACCCGGGCCCGACGGCATCTCGTACCGCGGCGCAGGCCTCGATGTCCCGAGTCAGGTTCGGAGCCCCCTCCAGGGGTGGCATCCAGGTGTGCAGTTTGATTCCCTGATAGCCCTGATTCTTCAGTGCAACAGCAAAATCCGCGTACTCCTGGGGACTCGAAAGGCCGCCCTCGATGGTGTCTCCGCACATGGTGCTCGCGTAGGCCTTGACTTCACTTCGGGCTCCGCCCAGCAGCTTCCACACCGGGGTGTCGAATCGGTTGCCGGCCAGATCCCACAGGGCCTGATCGAGGTAGCTGCAGGTGTGTTCGGGAAGCTCGACGGCCCTGGTGCGTTGTCGAATCGCGAACTTGCGATCCATCTCCTCGCGATGCAGCGGGTCGGTACCGATCAGCACCGGCCGAAAGTGCTGCTCCACTTGATCTTCACGCAGATAGTTGGTCTTGCCCAGCACGTGCCCGCTGACTCCGTCGGAATCGGTGATGCGCAGCAAAGCCTGGGTTGTGGGTATCGACGGTCCGGGGTGTCGATGTCCGTAGGAGTCGACGGCGGTACGGGCCTCGGTCTTGAAGACCTGGACGGCAATCTCGGTGATGACGCTGGACATAGTAGTGGAACCCCTATTTACCCTGTCGGGCATCGTATTTGGCCTTGGAACGGTTGAGCTTCTCGGCGAAGTCGTCGGCGAAATCCTGGGCGCTGAGCTGTCCGATGAGCACCTTCTGCCACTGCCCGAGCATCTGAACCTGCACGATCTTTCCGAAATCGGGTAGATAGTCCGGCGGGGTGACCAGCACGGTCTTCGGATCGTCGAGGGCGGACTGGGCCGCCTGGACCGATGGCATCGTCTGGAAGGACGGTGCGGATCTGGCGGTGGCATTGACCGGGATTTGGCCGACGTTCTCGTTCCAATAGGCCTGCGAATCCGGCGAGGTCATGAACTCGAGGAACTTCCAGGCCGCTGCCTGGTGCTGGCTACTCTTGAACACTGTGTAGGAGGGGAACGGATCGGTCATCACCGTGCGGACGCCGTTGTCCGCGAGTGGAAGCGCAACGGCACCGACTTTGTCGCCGAGTGCCTTGCGGTGGTTGCTCAGTGATCCGAGGTTGTGCTGCATCATCGCAACCGAACCACCGCCGAAGCTGGCGACCATCTGTGGAAAACCGTTGTTGACGTCGGCGGTAGGTGTGTCGACGTCGTAGAGGGCCGCAAAACGTTCGATGGCGTCCACCATCTCGGGCCGGTTGACGGTGGATTCGCTACCGTCGAAGAAGTTGTCGATGCCGGTGGTGGCGAACATGTGCTGCAACAACGGGTAGATCGAGCCGGCACCGCCTCGGATGGTGAACCCGTAACGACCCGCGGACTTGTCGGTCAGTTCGTCTGCGGCTTCGTAGAATTCGTCCCAGGTATCCGGTGGCTCGATGCCGGCCTCCGCGAACCAGTCGGCTCGGTACCACAGCGTGGCGTTGTTACTGGTGAACGGCAGACCGTACAGGTTCTCGCCGCCTCCGGACTCCATCGCCGACTCGATGATCTTCGGGTCGTACTGGTCCTTCTGCGGAGAGGCTGCCATGAAGTCGTCGAGCGGAATCACGGCACTCTGGGCAACGAGCGGTGCGAGGTACGCGGTGGATACGATGCCCAGATCGGGAGCCGACCCACCGGCGAGGGCTGTCTGATACTTCTGCTGGGCACTGTCGGACGGTAGACCGACGTATTCGATGTCGATGCCTGGGTTGATGTTCTCGAAGCGTCGAATCAGTTCCTCGTACAACGGGGTTCGATCAGGCCCGGCGTTGTTGTCCCAGAACGTGAGGGTTCCGCTGTTCGGATCGCCGAGGGCACCGTCGGGCAGGGAGGTCTCGGAACTGCAGGATGCCAGCACGAGCGTGGCCACCGCACCGACGAGGGTGGTGCGCAGCAGGGTGCGTCGATTCATGTCGATTCTCTTTCCGTACGTCATGATCAGCCCTTCACCGCACCGGCGCTGAGGCCTTGGACGAGGTACTTCTGGATGACGGCGAAGACCGCGACCACGGGCACTGCGGCGATCAGACCGCCGGCCGCGAGGACGCCGAAGTCGACGTTGTAGGAGCCGATCGTGTAGCTCAAACCGACTGGGAGAGTGAACTTGTCCTGGCTACTGATGAACATCAGACCGAACAGGAAGTTGTTCCAGCTGCCGATGAATGCGAAGGAACCGACGGCGATCAACCCGGGCCGCAGAAGCGGGAGCATGATGATTCGGAAGGCTTTCAGACGCGAGCAGCCATCGACCATCGCGGCCTCTTCGAGTTCGACGGGGATCTGAGAGATGAAGCCTGCCATCAGCATTGCTGCAAGTGGTAGTTGGAAGACGGTATCGGCGACGATGAGACCGAAGAGGTTGTTCACCAGGCCCATTTCGCGGAAAACCTGGAACAGCGGAATGAGCAGCATCGCGCCGGGGACGAACTGGCTGCACAGCAGAGCCATCACGAGGGGAATCTTGGCGCGGAATTTGAAGCGTGCCAACGCATAGCCGGTCGCCAGCGCGACGAAGGTGGTGAGCACGAGAGACAGGCCGGCCACGATGAGGCTGTTCTTGAAGAAGAAGCTGAAGCCGAGGGTGTTCCAGACGGTGTCGAAATGGTCGAGCGTGATAGGCCAGGGGAGCATCGAATTGGACCCGGCAGGCCGGAACGCGAAGACGATCATCCAGTAGAACGGGACGAGGGTGAAGAGCAGGTAGACGGCCAACGGAAGGCCGACGCTGAACACGCGGGGCTTTGCGCGATGCACGCGCACCTTCTCGGAGTGGTCCTGCGGCGGAGTGGTCACGACGGGACGGTCTGCGGTAGTGGTCATGTGCGTCAGGCCTTATCGCTGTTGAATTTGCTGAGGCGCAAGTAGAGGATCGAGCAGAAGAGCAGGATCACGAAGGCCACGGTGGTCAGAGCCGATCCGTACCCGAAGTCCTGCGCGGTGGTTGCGAGCTGAGAGACGTAGAGCGGCAACGTGGTTGTCACGTCGGCCGGTCCGCCCGCAGTGAGGGTGTAGAGAAGATCGACGTTGTTGAACTCCCAGACCCCGCGCAGCAGGGTGGACAGAATAATCACGGCTTTGAGGTGTGGCAGCGTCACGAACCGGAAGCGTTGCCAGCGGTTCGCGCCGTCCACGTTCGCGGCCTCGTACAGATCCTTGGGCGCACTCTGCAGTTCGGCCAGGATGAGAATGGCGAAGAACGGAACTCCGCGCCAGAGCTCGGCAACGCTGGTGGCCCAGAACGCGGTGTCCGGATCGGCGATCGGCGCGGCGGTACCGTCGCCGATGCCCATGTTGCCCAGCAGTTTGAACAATCCCGTCGACGGGTTGTAGATGAGCAGCCAGATGCCGGTGGTGAGCACCCCGGAGACGGCCCAGGGAGAGAACACCAGGGCACGGGCCAGGCCGCGTCCGCGGAACACCTCGTTGACCAGCAGGGCCAGTCCGAGGCCGAGGATCAGCTGGAACACGACCTGCACGCCCACCCACTTGGCGGTGACGACGAGGCTGTTCCAGAACAGGTCGTCGGCGAACATCAGCTTGAAGTTCTCCAGGCCCGCAAAGCCGTTGTCCCAAGGCGTCGTCGGGTTGTAGAACTGCAGGCTGTAGTAGAAGACGCTGCCGACCGGGTAGAAGATGAACACTGCCAGCAGGATGACGACGGGCGCGATCAGGATGTACGGGGCCGAGATGCGGCGCTTGCGTTTCGGTCGAACGGGAGGGATGGCCGCGCTGGACGCGCGGGTACCTCCCGACCGGGGTGGTGTGGTGGTGACCATGGGGACGCTCCGAAGCGTTCGGGGCCGGATGGAAAGCCGGCGAGCGGGTCTGGCGGGATGTCTTCCGACCCTGAGTGAGCCGGGTCGTGCAAGTTTTGTCTGTTCACATATCTGAACGAGCGTCTTCTATGTGAATTTCTGGACCAACTATGACGGCAGTCACAAGCGCTGTCAAGCATTCCCGGTCACACGTGCAGGCTCAACCAGCCGGCCGCCGCGTCCTGCATGGTCGTGGTGAATCGATGCGGTTCCGAAAACCATTGTGTGAACAGTGTTTCCGATTCTCCGTAGTCGCGGCGCAATGATGCCTCGGCGTCGCGCATGCCGGGGATGCCGAAATGGGAGTCCAGCTCAGCGAATTGGACCAACAATGGGGTCGGGGCTGCTGCCCCGGCGATCTCCGGCCAGTCGCACACCGCAGGCAGGCCCGGGGTGATCATCAACCAGGTGGTGTCGTCCGCGTGACCGTTCGCGATATCGGCGAACGTGCTCATCGATGCCGTAATCACTCCTGCCCGCAGGCGATCGCTGCACGCCAGTAGATGTGCGACGCGCACTCCGCCACCGGAGAAGCCGGCAGTGGCGATGCGGTGTGCGTCCACCTCGGGGCACTCCGTCATTACCTGCAGCGCGATCAGGTCCTCGCTCAGCACCTGCCCGGCCAATGAACTGCCCCGTAGCGCTGCCATTTTTGCGAGTCCGTGCTCGTGCTCGCGTGCGGCGGCCTCGTATCTCGGCAGCCCTTCCAGTTGGGCACCGGCACGTCGAGCCCGCTCGGGGAGGTCCTCCCACGGCACCCGGCGACTGCCCCACGGGAACACGTCGTGGACCAGGACTGCGAAACCCGCTGCAACCAGACGGGCGGCGGGCGCGCTGCCGCCGTATCCGCGCCTGCGCAACTCCTCGAGGTCGGGTGTCATGCCGTCAGGGCCCTCTGCCACCTTCTCCTTGCCGTAGAACTTCATCCCGTCGTGACCGTGCATGAGCAGGATCGCGGGCAGTGGAGTCTTTGCGTCCGGGGGCGTCAGCAGCCATGCGGACGTGTCATCCCAGTTCAGCTCCACGCCGGAGATGCCATCGCGTGTCCAGGTCCGACCGCGGGTCACGTGCGGACGCGAAGGATCGTCGAATGCCCCCAGGGCTCGCCGGATCTCTGCTCGTCGCGTGAATCGTGGACAGTTGGGCTCGAATTGTGTTCCCATGTGTGAACTCAGTTCTCTCTATCGAACAAATCAGCCATCGAAGGATGATCTTCATGACCGTCGACCGCATCGTCGCGCACGCCTACCCCTGGGACGTCCTGGGCGATCCGCATTTCGTCGAACGCGCCAACACACTCGGGGTGCACGAGATCTCGCTTGCCGCGACGTACCACTCCACCAGAGCGGCAACCCCGCTGCATCCGCAGCACAAAGTGGTCGACGCCCACCACGCAGCGCTGTATCGACCGGTTCGTCCCGACGCTTGGGCCGGGCACACGATCACTGCGCGGACGGCCGCCTGGGGCGGTGCCGAGGACGCGTTCGGCGAGGCAGCGGGTGTGCTGCGGGAGGCCGGATTCCTGGTGAACGCGTGGATCGTGCTGACACACAGCACAATTCTCGGCCACGCCCATCCCGAGGCGACCGTCGTCAACTGTTTCGGAGATGCCTATCGCTATGCCCTCGCACCAGGGCATCCCGACATCGTGCGTTACAGCGCCACGCTCGCGGCCGAAGCGATCCGCGGCGTCGAAGTACACGGGGTGTCCGTCGAGGCCTGCGGGCAGCTGGGCTTCGCTCATGTCGGACCACACGAGAAGACGGACGGCGCGTTCCCTGGCATCGGCGACACGCTGATGTCGATCAGCTGCACACAGCGGGAGCTCGACGCCTGGAGCGAACGAGGCGTCGACTCGGGGAAGGTGACGCACAAGCTGCGCGACGGTGTCGACGCCCTGTCGGCCGGAACCTTGCCTGCCGGTGCGGCGATCACGGACGTGTTGGCCGCCGACGAGATCGACGCGGTGCTCGCCGTCCGGCACGCCGACGCCGATCACCTTCGCGCGGAAGTGCTTGCCGCCGTGCGTGAACAGGCGCCGTCGGCACGCGTGACGCTGCACGGTCACCCGGATCCATGGAAGACCGGGCCTTCGCCTGCGTTGACCGCCTCCGCGCCCGCCGATGTCGATGCGGTGCTCGTGTCGGCCTGGCCGGGAACGGCCGAGACGGTGTCGGTGGTGCAGGCAACCCGCGCGGCCGTCGGCGACGGGGTGGACGTCGGTGCCTACGTATCGGTACTGCCGCCGAAGAAGCTGGACGAGGTCGCTGCGCATGTGGCCGCGACCCTCGACGCGGGGGCGAACGAGCTGCACCTCTATCACCTCGGTCTCGTCAATCGACCCCAGCTCGATGCGCTGGGGTCGATCGTCACAACGTATTCGTAGGGGTCGACAACGGGTGCTCCACTCGACCGGCCTCGGCGCGGAATCCCGCAGTCCGGGTGGTCGAGTGGAGCAGAGGGTGCATCACCGCATCCGTTGGCCGAGCGGGTGATCACAGAACGCGCCGCCGACTCGCTGCAGGATCGGATCGCTGAACGTCCACTCGTGTTCGGCCAGGAATTGCTCGGCGAACTGTTCCGCGTCGTCGCGAGGCAGGTATCCGATCTCCGCACCCTCGTTGCCCGACCACCATGCGCGCGAGTTCTTCGAGATTCCCCACACGGTGTGAAAACCTTTGGCGCTGTCCGACAGTGAGGCCTCGATCAGTCGCGCAGTGTCGGCGGGCGACATCCAGGTGGCCAGGCCGCGGTAGTTGGGCGGCGCGGCGAAGCTCGAACCGATACGCAGATTGACGACGTCGATACCGAAGCGGTCGTGGTACATCCGGCCGAGGGCTTCGACCGCTGCCTTGCTCCACCCGTAGAATCCGTCGGGTCGCGGAACGGCGTCGCCCGGAAGTGGCGAGTCGCCTGCCTCGTCGTGCGTCCAGAATCCGACTGCGTGATTGCTCGACGCCACCACTATCCGAGAAACCCCCTGCGCCACAGCGGCTTCGAAGACTGCCTGAGTGCCGTCGACGTTCACCGACAGAATGTTGGCCCACGAGTCCTCGGTGCTCAATCCCCCAAGGTGCAGGATTGCATCGACACCGTCCACCGCGGCGGCCACGGCAGCGCGATCGGTGACCGAACCTTGTACGAATTCCTCTGTGGCCGAATCGATGTCGGTGATCTCGGTGATATCGAACAGGCGCAGCGTGCGGCCGGGAGTCGCCAGTAGAGGCCTGAGCATCGCCCCCATGTTGCCTGCGGCCCCGGTGATGAGCACTCGTGAAACGGTGTCGGTCATTCTTCTCGAACTCCTTCGATGGAAACCTTGTAATGGGCATCACAGTAATACATACTTCTAAACGAAGTCAGCATTCTGGCATCCATTCACATACATGAATCTCACTCGGATCGTCCGGCACGTTCCTGCCGGTGAAGGGACCACCATCATGGCCACCGTTGCATTTCAGGGCGTCACCAAATTGTTTCCCGGCGGCGACAAAGCTGCAGTCGACCAGCTCGATCTCGACATCCAGGACGGTGAATTCCTCGTCCTCGTGGGCCCGTCCGGCTGCGGAAAGTCGACGTCGCTGCGCATGCTCGCCGGTCTCGAAGAAGTCGACAGGGGAGCCATCACCATCGGCGGCAAGGACGTCACCGACCATCAGCCCAAGGATCGAGACATTGCGATGGTCTTCCAGAACTACGCCCTGTATCCGCACATGACGGTCGGCGAGAACATGGGATTCGGACTTCGCATCGCCGGCGAGGACAAGGCCGAGATCAAGCGCCGCGTCGAGGACGCTGCCAAGATCCTCGATCTCACCAAATTCCTCGACCGCAAACCCAAAGCGCTCTCCGGCGGCCAGCGTCAGCGAGTCGCCATGGGCCGCGCCATCGTTCGCAAACCCCAGGTGTTCCTCATGGATGAGCCGCTGTCCAACCTCGACGCCAAACTTCGAGTGCAGACCCGCGCGCAGATCTCTGCACTGCAACGCAGGCTCGCCACGACGACCGTGTACGTCACCCACGATCAGGTCGAGGCCATGACGATGGGCGATCGCGTGGCCGTCCTCAAAGACGGTGTGCTGCAGCAGTGTGACTCGCCGAGGCGCATGTACGAACACCCGAACAACGTGTTCGTCGCCGGCTTCATCGGATCGCCTGCAATGAATCTGCTCGAGCTACCGCTCGTCGACGGCGGCGTCCGCTTCGGCGGTGAAGTGGTTCCGGTTCCCCGCTCCGCCATCGCCGGAATCGGCGAGAACACAGTGACGCTCGGTGTGCGGCCCGAGGACCTGCAGATCACCACCGGGGCAGGCCTCGAAGTGACCATCGACGTCGTCGAAGAACTCGGAGCCGACGCCTACGTCTACGGCCAGGCCGATATCAACGGCACGCGTCAGCCCATCGTCGTCCGCGCCGACGGCCGCATCCCACCGGAACGCGGATCGACGATCACGCTCTCCTACGCCGCCGAGCGCACCCACCTGTTCTCCACTGTGACCGGGGAGCGCTTGGTCGACTGATGCCGTAGGCGGTGGAGCGCTGACGTGCGCGGAAACTCGACCCCTGCTACGAAGTTCCGCGCACGTGCCGCGAAGCGGCTCGTCCCACCGGTACTGTCTGCCGGGTGACAGACGCTCACCAGGCATCACGACGGTTCGCGCTCTTCAGGCCGACGCCGGTCAGAGTGATGGCAACGGGTTTCGCGGTGGCCATACTCTTCGGTGCGGGCATCCTGATGGTTCCGGCGGCCACCGTGCCTGGAAACGACACCGGCATTCTGCAGGCGCTGTTCACGTCGACCTCGGCGGTGAGCCTGACGGGTCTGATCGTGGTGGACACCCCGGTGTACTGGTCGGGTCTCGGCCAGGGCGTCATTCTCGGCCTGATTCAGATCGGCGGGTTCGGGATCATGACGATCGCGTCCTTGGTCGGGTTGCTCCTGGCGGATCGGATCGGTCTTCGGGGCAGGTTGAATGCGGCAGCCGAGGTACGCACATCCGGGCTGGGCGACGTTCGAAGCGTCGTCGTGGGTGTGTTTCGTACCAGTCTGATCATCGAGGGCGTCGTCGCGCTCTGTCTGTCGGCGCGCTTCTTCTTCGGATACGACGAGCCCCTCGGCCGCGCGATCTGGCTGGGGATCTTCCATTCCGTGTCGGCGTTCAACAACGCAGGATTCGCGCTCTTCAGCGACAACATGATCGGGTTCGCCACCGACCCGTGGATCTGTGTGCCGTTGTTGATCGCGGTCGTGTTGGGCGGCATCGGGTTTCCGGTTCTGTTCGAGATCGCCCGTCGTGCCCGATCGCGTGCCCGCGGCGTTCGTTCTCGCAAGCGCTGGACCTTGCACACCCGGATGACGTTGTCCGTCACCGCTGTTCTGTTGGTTCTCGGCCCGACGGTGGTGTTGCTTTTCGAGTGGTCGAGAACCCTGGGCGGATTCGGGTTCTGGGACAAGATGCTCGTCGCGACGTTCCAGGGCGTCATGCCCCGCACCGCAGGCTTCAACAGTGTCGATTACGCGGATGTGGATAACGCGACCCTCTTGATCACCGATGTCCTGATGTTCATCGGTGGTGGCAGCGGCGGTACGGCAGGCGGCATCAAGGTCACCACATTTGCCTTGCTGCTGTTCGTCATCGTGGCCGAAATCCGCGGTGACCGCGAGGTGACGGTGTTCGACCGTCGAATAGATCCTCGGGTGCAACGTCAGGCATTGACCGTCGCGTTGATCGGGGTGGCCCTCATCATGCTGCCGGTGGTGGCGCTGTTGGCCGGTACGAACTTCGACCTCGACGTGCTTCTCTTCGAGGTCGTCTCGGCATTCGCGACGGTGGGCCTGTCCACCGGAATCACCGCACAGTTGCCCGGCTGGGGCCAGATGATTCTGATCGTCCTGATGTATCTGGGCCGCATCGGTTCCATCACTCTGGTCAGTGCTCTCGCCGCCCGCGACCGCGGTCGGCGCTATATGCTTCCCACGGAAAGGCCGTTCATTGGCTAGGAAACCGTCCTCCGACGTCGTCGTCGTTCTCGGTCTCGGCCGCTTCGGTAAGTCGCTGGCGCTGGAACTGATGAGCCAGGGAGTCGAGGTGCTCGGCGTCGACAGCGACGAGGCCGTAGTGCAACGCGTGGCAGACCGTTTGACGCATGCTGTGGTGGCCGATACCACCGACGAGGAGTCGTTGCGACAACTTTCGGTACACGAGTACGACCGCGCCGTCGTGGGCATCGGGTCCAATCTCGAAGCGAGCCTGCTCACCGCATCGGCTCTGGTGAATCTGTCGATGTCGACCATCTGGGCCAAGGCTCTGAGCAACGCGCACGCCAAGATTCTCAGCCAGATCGGCGTCCACCACGTCGTCCGGCCCGAGCACGACATGGGTAAGCGAGTAGCTCACCTGGTACGTGGTCGGATGATGGACTACATCGAGTTCGACGACGGCTTTGCCATGGCGAAGACGTCGCCCCCGGCCTCGCTGCTAGGAAAAACTTTGGGCGAGAGTGGAATTCGCACCAAGCACGGAGTGACCGTCGTTGCAGTCAAGCGTCCGGGTGAAGGGTTCACCTACGCCACGGCAGACACGGTGATCGGCGCAGGCGATACCGTCATCGTCTCCGGTCAGGTTCGAGACACCGAAAAATTCAGCGAGTCGACATGAGCGCCTCCAGGGTCGCGCGCGCACCGTTCTTCTGAAGTGATGTCAGCTGTTTCGTGTACTCGGCGACGAAACGTTCGTTGTCGATCAGATCGCCGAACACTGCGCGATTGGCGATGAAGGCCGTCGGATTCTCTCGCTGACTCTGCGCGATCGGAACGAGTGAATCCTTCAGTTGATCGACGATGTCGATGGGCTCACCGGCCTCGTCGACTGCCTCGGCGTAGCGTGCCCAACTGGCAACGACTGCGGTGGAGCGAGTGATCTCACCGGCGCTCTCGAGATTCTTGCGGATTACGGGCAACAGCCACTTGGGAATTCGATCCGAGGACTCGGCGCACAGGCGGGCGACGGTGTCGCGGATTTCCGGGTTGGAGAACCGTTCGATGAGCGTGTGCTTGTATTCGGCGAGGTCGATGCCGGGAACGGGTTGCAACGTGGGCGTTGCTTCCTCGTCCATGTACGCGAGCAGGAACGCGGCGAACTGCGGGTCCTGACAGACTTCGTGCACCAGTCGAAATCCGCTGAGGTAGCCGAAATACGCGAGCGCCTGATGGCTGGCGTTGAGCAGCCGTAGCTTCATCAGCTCGTACGGCGTGACGTCGTCGACAACCTGAACTCCGACGTCCTCGAGAGGCGGGCGTCCCAGCGTGAAGTTGTCCTCGAGCACCCACTGTGTGAACGGCTCACCGGCTACGGGCCACTGATCGTCGATGGCGTAGCGGGCCGAGAGTTCCTCGATCACTTCCGGTGTCGTGACCGGAGTGATGCGGTCGACCATGGAGTTGGGGAACGCCCCTTCTGCGGCGATCCACTCTGCGAGAGCTGGATCCTTCAGGCGGGCAAAGGTGGTGAATGTCGATTGTGCGATGTGGCCGTTGCCTTCGATGTTGTCGCACGACATGATCGTGAACGGCTTCAGTCCGCGTTCCTTGCGCCGTGACAATGCCTCCACGACGAGCCCGAATGTGGTTGCCGGAACGGCCGCGTCCTCGAGATCGGCGACGATGGCGGGGTTCTCGACGTCGAACTCGCCCGTCGTCGCGGAGAAGTTGTAGCCGCCCTCGGTGATCGTGAGAGAGACGATCCTCGTGGTCTCCGCGGCCATCTTCTCGACGACGGCCTCTGCGTCGTCGGGCGCGAAGAGATATTCGACGATGGATCCGATGACGCGGGTGTCCCACGTGCCGTCGGAATGCTTGAGCGCCAACGTGTACAGGCAGTTCTGCGCCTCCATCACGTCCTTCATTCGGCGGTCTCCGGGAAGTACGCCCACTCCACAGATGCCCCACTCGGACCCTTGCCCCTGTTGCAACAACCGGTCGATGTACATCGCCTGATGTGCTCGATGGAAGCCGCCGACACCGAAATGCACGATGCCCACGGTGACGTCGGAACGGGCGTAGGTGGGAACGGCCACGTCCTCGATGAAGTCGTCGAGATTGCGCGAGTTCAACTTCATACGTTCGTCTCCTTCGATGGGCTCTGGGAAAGACCGGGAATCACAACGGCTTTGATGCTGCCGGGTTGCTTGTCTGCATTCAAGGCATCCTCGACGCGATCGAGGCCGAAACGCGCGGTGACCATAGCATCGAGGTCGACGCGACCGGCCAGGACGAGCTCGCGCGCGATCGGCCACGTGTTGGCGTAGCGAAACACGCCGGTGAGAACCAGTTCTCGGTTCTGAATCAGTGAGATGGGAAGCGGGTAATCCGAACCGCCCATGCCCACCAGTACGACGGTACCCGCCGGCCGCACAGTATGAATACCGTCGACGACGGCTCGAGCTGCACCCGATGCGTCGATGAACGCGTCCACCTCGAGCGCACGCACGTCCTCCACTGCTGGATCGAGCACCCGCGTCGCACCGAGTTTCGCGGCATTGTCACGTCGCGGTGCGTCGATGTCACTGACGATCACCTCGGTGGCACCGAAAGCACGGGCCACCTGGGCGGTGACGATGCCGACCGGGCCTGCGCCGGCGATGAGCACGCTGGATCCGGCGGTGATTCCTGCCTTCTGCGCCGACGCGATACCGACCGACAGTGGCTCGAACAGTGCTGCGGCCTCGTCGGAGATCGAGTCGGGGACGTCGTGGGCGAACACCGACTGGATCAGTACGTACTCTGCCAGCGCGCCGTCGATCGGCGGCGTGGCGAAGAATTCCATGGCCGGGCACAGGTTGTAGCGGCCGGCGCGCGACTGGGCGCTGGTCGGATCGGGACGCTGCGGTTCGATGGACACCCGCTGCCCGACGCGGGCGTCGGACACATCGGAGCCGACCGCGACGATCACACCGGCCGCCTCGTGACCGAGGACCAGCGGGCCGTCGGCCACGTACTCGCCGATGCGTCCCTCCCGGTAGTAATGCGCATCGGACCCGCACACGCCGACGGCGGTGACCTGGACCAGTACCTCGTCGTGGGCTGGGGTCGGCACCGGCCGGTCTTCCATTCGTATCTCGTGCACGCCGGTGAGCACGCTGGCCTGCATGGACTGTGGCACGGGCCGCTGAATGCGAGGGGGTGTTGTGTAGATCACACCTTAATGTTAGCTTAGTGAGCAGATGAACACGAGCTGAGCATTTGCTCACTGGTCAGGGAGGCGTCATGGACGGATCGGAGCCCGGCGGGGCGAAGTCCGCGCGGTCGGGAGAAGATCTCCGGCTGGCTCTGCGCGCCGCCACCATGTACCACCTCGAAGGTGCGACGCAGGCCGAGATCGCCGTGAAGCTGGGCGTCTCGCGCCCGACTGCAGGACGGTTGGTCGCGCGGGCTCGTTCCCAGGGGCTCGTGACGATCGAAATCAACGTCCCCGACGATCTGCAGGGCACCGTGCACGCGGACGTCGAGCGTGAGCTCGAAGCGAAGTTCGGACTCACCGAGGTGTTGGTCGTCTCGGACGTCATCGACGGCACGGACACCGGCTACGGATCCCTCGGCCGAGCGGCAGCGACGTTGCTCTCGCGTCGACTCAAGGATCGCGACGTCCTGGGGTTCACCTGGGGCCCCGAAACGGTGGCGGTGGCGAGCTCGCTGAAGACCCGATCCACCAAATGTGCTGCGGTGGTACAACTCGACGGCTCCATCACCTCTGCCGACTATCAGACCGGTGTCGAGTACACACTCGGACGGTGCGCTGCGTACCTGCAGGCGACACCCATCAGGCTCAACGCGCCGCTGTACGCCGATCAGGCGACAGTCGTTGCGTTGGAGCAGGATTCCGTGATCTCGCGCGCCCTCAAAGCCGGGACCGATGCCGATGTGATGATGTACGGCATCGGTCCCGTTTCCACGTCCACCACCTTGTTCGAGGGCAGCTTCATCGACCTCGACGTGCTCGAAGAATTGCGCCGCCTCGGTGCAGTCGGCGAGATAGGCGGACGGTTCTACGACGCCGACGGCATCGATACCGGAGGATCACTCCCCGGCCGAACCGTGTCGGTGGGGCTCGACGCCATCAGGGCGTGTGATCGGGCTGTGCTCGTCACCGGTGGGCAACGTAAACACGAGGCGCTCCTCGGTGCTCTGCGCGGCGGACTGGCCTCGATCCTGGTGACCGACATCGAAAGTGCACGCTGGCTCGTTGCGCAAGCTCCTGCAACGGCGACCTCCAATGGAAAGGTATTTCAGTGAGGGTTTTACCGAAAGTGGCTGTCGCGGCATCGCTTGCGACAACCTTGGTGCTGTCCGGCTGCGCCGGAGCCGGCTCGTTCGGTGGTGACGGTGACGGCAAGACGATCACCGTCGCGATCGTCTCCAATTCGCAGATGTCCGACGCCATTTCGCTTGCTCCGGAGTTCGAGGCGGAGAACCCCGGCATCAATCTGAAGTTCGTGTCGCTGTCGGAGAACGAGGCGCGGGCCAAGATCACCGCCTCGGTCGCCACCGGCGGCGGCGAGTTCGACGTGGTGATGATCAGCAACTTCGAGACCCCGCAGTGGGCCGAGAACGGCTGGCTGACCAACCTGTCCGAGTATGCCGACGCAACACCGGGCTACGACGAGGACGACTTCATTCCCACCCTGAAGGAGTCGCTGTCGTACGAGGGCAGCATGTACTCGGTGCCGTTCTACGGCGAATCCTCCTTCCTGATGTACCGGAAGGACCTGATGGAGGCTGCCGGCATCACCATGCCGGAAGAGCCGACCTGGCAGGAAGTCGCCGACGCCGCCGCGAAGCTCGACAGCCCGGACGTATCGGGAATCTGCCTGCGCGGCAAGCCCGGTTGGGGTGAAGTACTTGCCCCGTTGGATACCGTCATCAACGCATTCGGTGGTCGGTGGTTCGACGAGAACTGGAACGCACAGCTCAACAGCCCAGAGGTGGAACAGGCCGTTCAGTTCTACGTCGACCTGGTACGTGAGCACGGTCAGGCAGGCGCAGCGACGAGCGGTTTCAGCGAATGCGGAACGCAACTGTCGCAGGGAAATACGGCAATGTGGTACGACGCCACATCTGCAGTGTCGGTCCTCGAAGACCCGACGTCGTCGAACGTCGTCGGAAAGATCGGATACGCCAAGGCACCGTCGGCCGCCAAGGGCGACAACGGGTGGCTGTACTCCTGGGCCCTCGGTATCCCGAAGACGTCCGAGAATCCGGACGACGCCTGGAAGTTCGTCTCGTGGATGACCAGCAAGGAATACCTGAACAAGGTCGGCAACGAATTGGGTTGGGAGCGAGTGCCTCCCGGCAGCCGTCTGTCGACCTACCAGATTCCCGAATACGAGGAGGCGTCCGCTGCGTACGGTCAGGTCACCCTCGATTCGATCAACGGCGCGGATCCGAACAATCCCACTGTGGATCCGGTTCCGTACACCGGAGTGCAGTTCCTGACGATCCCCGAGTTCCAGGACCTCGGAACCCGTGTCAGTCAACAGATCAGCGCCGCAGTAGCAGGACGAATCAGCGTCCACGACGCGCTCGAACAAGCGCAGCAATACGCCGAAGTGGTCGGTAAGACGTACCAGGAGGACCAGGGATGACCACCACCGCAACACGATCGGCGCAGGCCGATTCCGAGGAGTTCGTACCGAGACCGAGGACGATCTCCAAGGCCGAAGGGTGGCGTCGCCGCGGCCCGTTGCTGCCGGCCATGGTGTTCGCCATTCTCGTCACCCAGGTTCCGTTCCTGTTCACGTTGTACTACTCGACGCAGTCGTGGAACCTCGTGCGACCGGGTTCGCAGAAGTTCAACTGGCTCAACAACTATGTGGCAGTCTTCCAGGACAGTCAGTTCCGTGAGGTCGCCCTCAACACGGTGATCATGATCGTCGGAACCGTCATCATCTCGGTGGTTCTCGGGTTGTTCCTGGCCCTGCTGTTGGACCGGAAGTTCATCGGCCGCAGCCTGATTCGCACCCTACTGATCACCCCGTTCCTCATCACCCCGGTCGCCGGCGCGTTGATCTGGAAGACCACGATGTTCGATCCCGTCTTCGGCCTGATCAACTTCGCGCTCAGCCCGTTCGGTGTCGATCAGATCGACTGGGTCTCGCGCTACCCATTGCCCGCCGTCATGGCGAACCTGATCTGGCAGTGGACCCCGTTCATGATGCTGCTGATCCTGGCCGGCCTGCAGTCGATGCCGAAGGACATCGCCGAGGCGGCACGGGTCGACGGGGCAGGGCCGGTCAAGCTCTTCCGTGAGCTGACCCTCCCGCATCTGCGCCGATTCATCGAGCTCGGCGCTGTGCTCGGGGCCATCTATCTGGTCAACACCTTCGACGCGGTCTACATGATGACCTCCGGCGGACCGGGTGTGGCGAGCGCGAACCTGCCGTTCTACATCTACCAGCGAGCGTTCCTCGGCTTCGACATCGGTCAGGCCGCGGCCATGGGCGTCGTCACCGTCGTGGCCACCATCATCGTCAGCACCCTGGCGCTGAGACTGATCTTCAAGAGCTTCAGCGGAACCGAGGAGGCTGCGTGATGAGTACCGCAACTGTAGACAAGACAACTTCTTCCGCGCCGATCAAGCGCAAGAGCAAGTGGGGCCCGGGGTCCATCTGGTCTTTCGTCGCCTGGGTCGCAGGCATCGCGTTCTTCTTCCCGGTGCTGTGGATGGTCCTCACCGGTTTCAAGCAGGAGGCCGACGCCTACTCCGATCCGCCCAAGCTGTTCTTCACACCGACCCTCGATCAGTATCGAGGGGTCCTGGAGAGCGGCATCGGCACGACGTTGCTGAACTCGGCGTTCGCGACCGTCGTCTCGACGATCTTCGTTCTGCTGCTCGGTGTTCCGGCTGCCTTTGCCCTGTCATTGCGTCCGGTCAAGAAGACGAAGGACGTGCTGTTCTTCTTCATCTCCACCAAGATGCTGCCCGTCGTCGCCGCGATCGTCCCGCTGTACGTCATCGTCGGTGACATCGGAATGCTCGACAACATCTGGACTCTGGTCGTGCTGTACACCGCGATGAATCTTCCGATCGCCGTGTGGATGATGCGATCGTTCTTCC
This sequence comes from Rhodococcus sp. 05-2256-B1, assembly GCF_002258465.1. NCBI lineage: Bacteria > Bacillati > Actinomycetota > Actinomycetes > Mycobacteriales > Nocardiaceae > Rhodococcus > Rhodococcus sp. 05-2256-B1. The sequence goes on from NZ_NOZA01000015.1 coordinate 370,587, forward strand.
TCGAAGTGCCGAGCGAGCTGCTCGAAGCCGCGAGTATGGACGGCGCGTCACTGTGGACCTCGGTACGTGAGGTGATCCTGCCGCTGGTTTCGCCCGGCATCGCGGCCACGTCGTTGATCTGCGTCATCTTCTCGTGGAACGAGTTCTTCTTCGCGGTCAACCTCACTGCCGTTCAGGCCCAGACGATTCCGGTGTACCTCGTCGGATTCATCACCGGTCAGGGCCTGTACTGGGCCCAGCTTTCCGCAGCTGCGACGTTCGCAGCACTTCCCGTCGTCCTTGCCGGATGGTTCGCGCAGAACAAGCTCGTGCGCGGCCTGTCCTTCGGCGCAATCAAGTAGGAGAAAGTCTCATGGCTGCAATCACGTACAAGAAGGCATCCTGCGTCTACGAAGGTGCCGACAAGCTCGCCGTCGATTCACTCGACCTCGACATCCAGGACGGCGAATTCGTCGTGCTGGTCGGGCCTTCCGGCTCCGGCAAGTCCACTGCTCTGCGGATGCTCGCCGGTCTCGAGGAGATCGACGGTGGTGCCATCGAGATCGGTGGCAAGAACATGGTGGGTGTGCCGTCGAAGGACCGCGACATCGCGATGGTGTTCCAGAACTACGCCCTGTACCCCAACAAGACCGTCGGGGAGAACATGGGTTTCGCCCTGAAGATGCGTGGTGTGTCCCTCGAGGAGCGCACGAAGAAGGTGGCCGAGGCCGCAAAGATCCTCGACCTCACCGAGTACCTCGATCGCAAGCCCGGCAAGCTCTCGGGTGGTCAGCGTCAGCGAGTTGCCATGGGGCGTGCCATCGTTCGTGAGCCGCAGGTGTTCTGCATGGACGAGCCCCTGTCCAACCTCGACGCGAAACTGCGAGTCCAGACGCGAACGCAAATCGCGGCGTTGCAGCGTCGACTCGGCACCACGACGGTCTACGTCACGCACGACCAGGTCGAGGCCATGACCATGGGCGATCGCGTTGCCGTGTTGCGCGGTGGCAAACTGCAGCAGTTCGCCTCTCCCACCGACCTGTACGACAACCCCGTCAACGCATTCGTCGCCGGCTTCATCGGCTCGCCTGCAATGAACCTGATGACGGTTCCCATCGGCTCGGGTGGCGTTCAGATCGGCTCGTTCCTGCTTCCGCTCGAACGCGACGAGCTGACCAAGCTCGCGAGCCTCGGCCTCGACAACGTCACCGTCGGGCTACGCCCGGAGCAGCTCGGCATCGTGCAGGGCGGCGGCGAAGGCTTCGAGGGCAAGGTGGATCTGATCGAGGAACTCGGCAGCGAGTCCTACCTCTACGCACACCTCGACGACCCGGAGGTCAAGGGGCTCGACGGCGGGCCGGTCTCACTCGTCGCCCGCTCGGCCGTTCGAGCTCCGGCCAAGATCGGCGAGAGCATCGGGCTGACGCGACTCGACGGTGCGATCCACCTCTTCCACCCTGAGACGGGGGAGCGCATCTAACGCGGTTGGTACGGGACTTTTCTGGACAGGATCAGTGCCGTCAGAAGCGCTGCGCCCCAGAGCAGGAAGATGCCGTCGAAGAACAGGTGACCGTACTTGACTGATCGGTTCTCGTCCGAGACGACCAATCCGATCACCGCTCCGATGAACGACGCACCGCCCCAGACAATTAGCAGTACAGAGCCGGGCCAGGATATGCCGAAGATCAACGACGGCACCCTCGTCCGGTTCTGTGCTGCCAGGCGCGGCCGGTTCAGATAGGCGAGGGCCGGAAGAATTGCTGCGGCGAGTTTGACGAGGGCAAGCACCAGCAGTGCCGTTCGTGCCGTTGCCGGTTCGGAGTCGGCCCACTCCGTGGCGAAGGCACCGACGGTGTCGAGCAGCCATCGACCGCCTGCAGCCCAATAGGCGGAGAACGCGGCGTGAATGATCCCCAGTACGCACGCGATCGCAAAGAATCGGATGGCCACGGAGATCGAGGCTAGCCGAGTTGCCACCCCCGTTCAGGGGTAGCGAGGAATTGTTCATCTCCCCTACCGTGGCGGTGATGGGCATCACAGGCGCAGGAGGAAACATGGTCGACTCGGCATATACGGCATTCAGAAACGCACGCGATCTTCTGCTCGACACCTACGGCGACTACGACCGTGCGGTAGCGACTTTCGAATGGCCGTCGTTCGGCGAAACGTTCAACTGGGCCATCGACTGGTTCGACGCGATTGCCCGTGGCAACGACGGCATCGCGTTGTGGATCGTCGAAGAGGACGGCAGCGAGGCCGAATACAGTTTCGACGACATGGCGCGTCGCTCCGATCAGGTGGCTCGTTGGCTCGAATTGCAGGGAATCGGCCGCGGCGACTCGGTGATCCTGATGCTGGGCAACCAGGTGGAACTCTGGGAGTCGATGCTCGCGGTGATGAAGCTCGGAGCGGTGCTGATGCCGACGACCACGGCGATCGGGCCCGCCGACCTGACCGACCGAGTAGTGCGCGGCAATGCTCGCGCCGTGATCGTGAACCCCTCGGACACCGGCAAATTCGACGACGTGCCCGGAGACTATCTGCGAATCGCCACTACCGCCCACGACGGTTGGGTCGACTATTCGGATGCCCGCTCCGTCGAGGCCAGGCCGTTCGAGTCCGTCACCGCACCCACCGACCGTCTGCTGATGTACTTCACCTCCGGTACCACCAGCAAGCCGAAACTCGTCGAGCACACTCAGATCTCCTATCCCGCTGGGCATCTGAGCACGATGTACTTCCTCGGACTACGCCCGGGCGACGTGCACCTGAACATCAGCTCGCCGGGCTGGGCCAAGCATGCGTGGAGCTGCTTCTTCGCACCGTGGATCGCCGAGGCGACCATCTTCATCTACAACTACGGCAAGTTCGACGCGAAGGCATTGCTCGAGCAGATCCGCCGGGCCGAGGTGACGACGTTCTGCGCGCCACCGACCGTGTGGCGCATGCTGATTCAGGCAGACCTTGCCGGCGGGGGTGGTTCACTGCGTGAGGCAATCGGTGCCGGTGAGCCGCTCAACCCAGAGGTGATCTCGCGGGTACAGCAAGACTGGGGCCTGAACATCAGGGACGGCTTCGGCCAGACCGAAACCACTGCGCTAGTTGCCAATACGCCGGGTGCGGTGCTGAAGTCCGGATCGATGGGCCGGCCACTGCCCGGCGTCCCCGTGGTCATCGTCGACCCCACCACCGGCGAACTGGCCGACGAGGGCGAAATCTGCCTCGACCTGGCGCAGCAGCCGTTCAACCTGATGACCGGCTATCTCGGCGACCCCGAACGCAACGCTGCCGTCATGGCCGACGGTTACTACCACACCGGTGACGTCGCATCGCGGGATTCCGAGGGCTACATCACCTACGTCGGCCGCACCGACGACGTATTCAAGGCCTCGGACTACAAGATCTCCCCGTTCGAGCTCGAAAGCGTGCTGATCGAACACCCCGCGGTGGCCGAGGCGGCCGTCGTTCCGGCTCCCGACGAGACGCGGTTGGCCGTCCCCAAGGCGTACGTTGCGCTCGCAGCTGGCTGGGAACCCAACGAGAACACGGCATTCGAGATCTTGAAGTACGCCCGCGAGCACCTGGCCCCGTTCCTGCGAGTTCGGCGTATCGAGTTCTTCGAGCTACCCAAAACCATCTCGGGCAAGATCCGCCGCGTGGAGTTGCGCGCCCGCGAGGACGCGGCCGTCGGACCACTGGACAGCGAGTGGCGTGACGACCAGTTCCCCGCGCTGAAGAGGTGAGGTGAGTGCCCATTATTGGCTGCTCGCGACGGGATCCCGATTCTGGACGGGAATTGTGGACGCTGAGCTCAGTTGTGGGTGGGGCCGGCAGGGTCGGTTGTCGTAGGTGATGTGAGCGCCCACTATTGGTTGTTGGAGGCGGGATCCCGATTCTCGACGCGAATTGTGGGCGCTCAGATCAGTTGTGGGTGGGGCCGGCGGGGCGGTTGTCGTGGGTGACGTGAGCGCCCACTATTGGCTGCTCGCGGCAGGATCCCGATTCTCGACGCGAATTGTGGGCGCTCAGATCAGTTGTGGGTGGGGCCGGCAGGGTCGGTTGTCGTAGGTGACGTGAGCGCCCATTATTGGCTGCTGGAGGCGGGATCCCGATTCTCGACGCGAATTGTGGACACTGAGCTCAGTTGCTCCAGAACCGCTCGAGGAAATCGAGCACCTCGGCCGATGCGGCCATCGTCGTCGCATGGTCGAACCCGCGAACGATGTGCAGTTCGGAGTCGGGCACCAGGGCGGCAGCGGCACGGGTGTCGCCCAGCCGGGTTCGATCCTCGCTACCGACGTAGAACAGCGACGGTGGGGTGAAGTGCTGCAGGACGTCGTCGGGTAGGCCGGGATCGGCGTCGCATGCGCGGATGTACGCGGCCATGGCCTGAGCATCGTTGGCGGAGAACACCGCTCGTGTTCCCGGGTCGATCGGGAACATGCGGTGCGCGTTCCACGCCTCGAGGAACCCGTCCATGCCGCTGCGTTCCAACACGTCGACGCAGCCCGGGAAGAAGAGCCTGTCGAACGCTCCCGCCTGAGCGCCGTGACTACCGCCGCCCACCGCGAGTGAACGCACGCGTTCGGGCCTCGCCGCCGTCAACGCGAGACCGGCCCGCGCACCGAACGAATAGCCGAGATAGTCGACGGTCGGAGCGCCGACCGCGTCGAGAACCGACGTCAGATCTCCGACGATATTGGCCATGGCATAGGCGTCGGGAGTATGGGGCTTCTCGCTGCGGCCATGACCGCGACTGTCGACCAGTATGAGCTGCCGAGTCCCGCGCAACGCCTTCACATATCCGAACGTCCGCCAAATCGTGTGCGTCAGGAAACTGCCGTGCACCATCAACAACGGCGGCCCGGACCCCACCACCGTGTATGCGATCTGCGTCCCATCATCTGCATTCGAGGCGTATTCCACTCCGCGATTGTTGCCCGTCGAGTCCACTCAACGTGACATTGACCCCCGAAAAGGCCACCGAACGTCACATTGACTCCTCCCGGGTGGGTGTTTCCCGGGTGGGTGTTTCCGCGGCCGACTCGGCCGACTCGGTGGGCTGGGCGATCGGCGTCAGGTCGATGGTGCGGGTAGGGGCGATCGCGTCGAGGAACGGGCGATCGTGGCTGGCGATGATCAGTGCACCCTCGAATGTGTTCAGTGCGTCGATGAGGTGTTGGCGGCTGGTGATGTCGAGGTTGTTGGTGGGCTCGTCGAGCATCAGTAGTTTCGGTGCAGGCTCGGCCAGCAGGATTCGTGCCAGTGCGGCTCGCAGTCGCTCGCCTCCGGAGAGGGTGGCGGCGTCGGCGTCGGCGTCGGATCCGCGGAACAGGAATCGGGCCAGTTGTCCACGGATCTGTTCGGCGGTGGCGTGCGGGGCAACGTCGGCGATGTTCTCGGCAACGGTGCGTGATTCGTCGAAGATGTCGAGGCGTTGCGGAAGGTATTTCCACGGCACTTCGGCCTCGGCGGTGTCGAGACTGCGCAGCAGGGTGGTCTTACCGCTTCCGTTCGGCCCGACGAGTGCGATGCGTTCGGGACCGACGATGTGAACGTCGTCATGAGTCAGAACTACCTGTCCCGGATGGACTTTCGTTGCGGGCAGGTCGACGCGTATCTCGCGATCGTCGCGCAGGAGATCCTCGGCGGCAGACAGTGACGTCCGGGCATCGTCGACGCGATCGCTGTGGGTACCGCGTAGTTTGCCGGCCGATTCCTGTGCGGCCCGCTTGCGTCGGCCCGCAAGGACCGGCGGTACGCGCTTCTGCTCCGCCATCTTCTTGCCGTAGCGCAACCTGCGATCCAGTTTGATTTGTGTGTCGACCAATTCGCGTTCCTGCTTGCGCACGTCGTTCTTGGCGTCTCGGATGCTCGCCCGCGCGGCTTCCTGCTCGGCGTCGATCACCGATCGGTAGTGCGTGTAGTTTCCACCGAACATGCGTACTCGGGAGGTGCCGCTGCGTTCGGCGCGGACCTCGGCGATGGTATCGACACGCTCGAGCAATTCGAGGTCGTGGCTGCAGACGACGAGTACCCCCGAGTATCCGTCCACGGCCGCATACAGTCGTTCTCGTGCAACGAGATCCAGGTTGTTGGTCGGCTCGTCCAACAGCAGTACGTCTGGTTCGGCGAGCAATTGCGCGGTGAGAGCCAGCAGCATCGCTTCGCCACCGGACAGCGTGCCGACCGGTCGATCCAGGTCGTCGAGGGAGCCGACGAAGCCGCCCAGACCGAGCTTGTTCAGCAACGCCAGCGCGCGCTCCTCGACGTCCCAGGCCGATCCGACGATGGCGAAATCGTCCTCGGAAGATGTACCGGATTCGATGCGATGCAATGCCTTTCGGACCGAATCGATGGCCAGCACGCGATCCACCGGGAGCTCGGGGTCGAGTGCGATGTCCTGACGGAGATAACCCAGGACGCCGGGCATCGAGATCGAACCGCGCTGCGGTGTCACTTCTCCGGCGAGCAATCTCAGGAGGGTCGACTTTCCGGCACCGTTCGATCCGACGAGACCTGTTGTGCCGCTGGGGAAGATGGCCGACAACGCGTCGAACACGGGGTCGCCGTCGGGCCAGGAGAACGTCAGATCGGAGACAGAGAGGGAAGATGAATGAGGCATGGATGCTCCAAAGGTGTGCGTGCGGTCGAACTGCAGGCGTCTAGAACCTTTGGAAGAGCAATGGCCTCTCCGAATCTGTGGGCAACAAGGCGATCTCCACGCTAATGCCGAACGTGGGCAATCCGCAAGCGATTTAGACCGAGGGCCCCTTCTTGCGTAGTTCGTCCACTGTCGACATGGCTCCGCGCAGTTCGTCCAACCAGTCCTGCGTGTGCTCGCCGACCAACTTCACGGCCCACGACAGAGCGTCTGCACGAGACCGCGCGACTCCGGCATCGACGAGGGTGTCGAGGACGCGTCGTTCGGGCTGACGCAGGCGGGTCATGACCGGGACGGCCAGGTGGGTGAACAGGACTACCTCGGAATCGGTCCGAACGCCCCAGGCGACCTTGCGTCCGTAGCGCTTCTCGGCCTCGTCGGCAATCTGCATGCGCTCGGCCCGTGTGCCTTCTCGGAATCGGGCGATGCGGCCTTCGGTGGCGGCAGGTGAACTGCCCTCCTCGGTGGGCAACGTCCCGACCACAACGATCTCTTCGCGATCCACCTCGACCGACGCGGTGCCCTCGAACCAGCTGTCGGGCAATCTGCCGCCGAACCAGTCGCCGGCATCGGTGGCGTCGGGAACATCTGCGTGCTGCCAGCCACCGGGGCGACCGAACGAGCGTCCACTGGGTTTCATGGTGACTCCTCTGTAGGTTCAGTAATACTGATTACATGATTACACCCCATCTCGGGTTCGCGCCACCGCCGATTCGTCGGAGGCCTGGGGCATGATCGACTCCGTGCGCACAACGAGAAGACCGACGACTCTGGCCGCAATCGTGTCCGTGCTGGCCCTGGTGGTCGCTGCCTGCGGAAACAGTGGGCCCGATCAGCCGCAGACGGTCGCCGAGCAGTTCGCGGCCGCCGTCAGCAGCTCGAACATCGATCAGGCAGCCGCGCTGACGACCGATCCCGCGGGCGCGGGCGCCGCGCTCACCCAGCTGTACGACGGGCTGTCCGGCGGCGGAACGGTGACGGCCACTCCCGATTTCGAGGCTGTCGACGCGAACGAGGATGCGGGCACGTTCACGCTGAACGCCGGCTGGCGCTTCTCGACCACCACCGACGGCACGGCGGAACCGGACGGCCAGCCGAAAGAGTGGAACTACACGACGTCTGCGACCGCAGCAGAGACTCCGCAAGGGTGGAAGATCACCTGGGACCCGGCCATCTTGGTCCCCGGACTGACGGCCGATTCCTCGGTCCGATTCACCCCGACCGACGCGCTGGTCGCGCCCAGGGTTTTCGATGCCAACGGCGGCGAGCTCATGTCGCAGCAGGTCGTCACCCTCGTCAACGTCGATGCGACGGCCGATCCGGTGGCCGTCGCCGCTCTCGTCGGATCCATCGTTCCGGGGATCACCGCCCAGTCTGTTGCGTCGTCTGTTGCTGCTGCACAGGGTAATTCGGCGACCGTAGTCTCGCTCCGTCAGGCGGATATCGATCCCATCGGCGCGCAGCTCGCAGCCGTTCCGGGAGTCACCCTGGCGCCACAGACTCGGCTGCTGGCCACCGATCGCAATCTTGTCTCGCCGGTTCTCAGCGACCTGACGACGCTGTGGGAACAGGAGCAGGCGGCCAATCGAGGCTGGGCGATCCAGTCGGTCGCTGCCGACAACACCGTCACCCAGCTTGCCGGTCGCGATGCCTCCACCGGTGACGACATCGCGACCACCGTCGACTCGGCGTTGCAGATCAAGGCCGAGAACGCCCTGGCGTCGGTGCCGCAGCAGGCTGCGATCGTCGCGCTTCGGCCGTCCAGCGGAGAGGTTCTCGCCGTCGCACAGAACGCCGCGGCGGATGCGGAAGGCCCGATTGCTCTGACCGGTCTCTACCCGCCCGGGTCGACCTTCAAGACGGTCACCACCTCGGCTGCTCTGCAATCCGGTGCCGTCACCCCCGACACGGTGTTGCCGTGCCCGGCGACGGAAAACATCGAGGGACGTCAGATTCCCAACGACGACAACTTCGCGCTCGGCGACGTTCCGTTGCACACTGCCTTCGCGAAATCGTGCAACACGACGATGGGCCGACTCGGCGTCGCCCTGCCGCCGAACGGTCTGACCGACGCGGCCGCGCAGTACGGCCTCGGCGTCGACTACGTGACCCCGGGCCTGACGACCGTCACCGGTTCGGTGCCGTCGGCCGACACCCCGGCGCAGCGCGTCGAATCCGCCATCGGCCAAGGGCAGGTGACTGCGTCGCCGTTCGGTATGGCGCTGGTCGCGTCGTCGATCGCGAACAACGGATTGCTCCCGCCGACGGTCGTCTCGGGTAAGCCCGGCGTGGGAAACATGCAGCCGGCAGCGGTGAACCCACAGGTCACCGAGCAGATCAAGGCCATGATGCGCGATACCATCACCGGTGGTACGGCCACGGCACTGAACGACATTCCGGGGCTGCTCGGCAAGACCGGAACCGCCGAATTCGGGCCGAACAACGAAGGAGCGCACGGCTGGTTCGTCGGGATCTCCGGGGATCTCGCGTTCGCGGTCTTCGTGAACAACGCGGGAAGTTCGGCGCCCGCCATCGAGGCTGCAGGACGCTTTCTGAGGTAACAGCCCGAGGTAAACGGACCACTCCGTATCTCAATCGTGACCGGCTTGTATGAATCTCGTGCTTGTTACTCGTGTGACTACAGTGAATATTGTGACTCATGAGTTCTATGAGTCGTGTCCGTCGTGGCCCGCGCAAGGTCCGCGGTCGCTACCTCGTCGCAGTTGCAGCATCGGCGACGCTGTCGGTCTCGGCCGTGTTCTGGATGGTCGACCGCCCACCGAGCGAGGCCGAGGTATTGGTCTCCAAATTCGTCGACGCGCTGGACAACCGCGATGTCGCGGCGGCGGCAGCACTGACGACGTACCCGAACGCCGCGACGGCAGCTCTGAATCAGATGTTCGACGGTTTGTCGGCCGACGGTAGATCGACGGGCGACTTCGACCTGACTCAGTACATGGATCTCTCCGACGAGAGCGGATTCTTCACGCTCGCGTCCGCCTGGAATTTCGGCGAGGGCAAGGACTGGAAGTACAGCGCTCAGGGCGCAACCAAGAAGCTCAGTGTCGGCTGGCGTATCGCGTGGGATCCGGCCACGCTCGTTCCGGATCTGACCTCGGGCGGGTCGGTTCGCTACACCCGCACCGACGCCGCTCCGCCGTTGATCTTCGATTCCGCGAACAACGTGCTGATGAGCGAGCGGACCATCAACGCCATCTCTCTCGACCCCGCCCAGATGAGTGATCCGGCGGCGTCGGCTCAGCAACTCGCCGATGTCATCGACGTCGTCGCGCCGCTGATCACCTCCGAATCGCTACTGAAGGAACTCGATTCGGCCCACGGAGCTCCGATCACCGCAGTGACACTGCGCGACGACGACTTCGCCGTTCTCGAAGACGATCTGCGAGCGGTGCCGGGAGTGGTGGTCGCCCCGCAGCCGAAGCTCATCGTCGACGACCGTCGAATCACCTCCCCGGTGCTCGACTCCCTGCGCGCCGCGTGGCAATCCGGCCGCGACGCCACCGCAGGCTGGGCCGTCGACACCTACACCGTCGACGGAACCGGTGAACGACGCGTGGGATTCCAGGGACCGGGCGGACCGGACTTGCACGCAACACTCGATCCGCGCGTCCAACTGGCGGCCGAGAACGCTGTGGTGATGGCGGGTACGTCCGCGTCGATCGTGGCGGTGTCCACGTCGACCGGTGCGATTCTCGGTGCGGCACAGAACAGTTACGCCAACGAGCAGGGCGACGTGGTGTTCGCCGGCTCCTATCCGGCCGGCACCGCGTCGGAGTTGATCAAAGCCGTACAGGCCGATCGCGGCGACGACAGTGCGGAAGACGCGGCAGCACGATTGGGTCTGGGAATCCACTATGCGATGCCCGGTCTCGACGCCTACACCGGCACCCCCGCCGACAGCCGGAGCGCGATCGACGGTATTCGGAACGTCTCCACCGCATCCGGAGCCGAGGCGACGGTGACACCGTTCGGGCTTGCCCAGATGGCAGCAGCGATCTCCCGCGGCAGCGCGCCAACGCCGGCCATCGTCGCCGGGCAGACTGCAGTGGCAGACCGCGCAGCCGAGCCCATGGGCCCTGACGCTGCAGCCCGCCTGCGTGAGATCGTGGCCGCATCGTCGAACAGCAGTGGTCTCGATACGTTCGACGGCGTGCAGGGATTTGCAGGAGAGAGCGGCGATGATCGCTTCGTGCTCGCGACCAGCGGCGATGTCGCCTTCGCCGTCTACATCGAGGACGCCGACGGTGGGGATCAGGCAGTGCGGATGACGAGCCGCTTGCTGCAGGAGATGGCGAACCCCGTCGAATAGGGGCTCGATCGTTAGGCACGGTAGTTTTGTTCGGTGACTGTGCTCGATTTCGGACTACTGGTGGTGGCCGGGTTCTTCGCCGGCCTCATCGGGTTCGTCACCGGGCTCGCATCCCTCGTGTCCTATCCGGCGCTGTTGGCGGTAGGGCTTCCCGCGGTCTCGGCGAACGTCACCAACACCGTCGCGCTGGTCGCTGCCGGAGTGGGTGCCACTACGAGCTCGTCGGCCGAACTCGCCAAGGACGGCAAACAGCTGATTCGCTACGCCGTCTACTCGGCGCTCGGCGGGACCACCGGGGCCATCCTGTTGCTCGTCACTCCGGAGGGATCGTTCGAGGTCATCGTGCCGTTCCTGGTCGCGATGGCTGCGATTGCACTGCTGCTGCAGCCGAAAATCCGAACGCTGTCCGGCGGCAAGCAATTTCCGGCGCTGTACCCGCTGGCGCTGTTCGCCGTCGCCATCTACGGGGGCTACTTCGGAGCCGGTGCCGGGGTTATCTTCCTGGCCCTGGCGCTGATCTGTACGTCCGATACGTTCTGGCGCGCAAGCATTCTGAAGAGCTTCTTCCTCGGCATCGCCAATCTCATTGCGGCGATCATCTTCTCGTTCTCCGGTCACGTGAACTGGTGGGCCGCTCTGGCTCTCGCAATCGGCTGCTTCGTCGGCGGTGCCTGCGGGCCACCGACCGTCAAGGTGATCTCGGCGATCGTGCTCCGCGTCGGCGTCGGAATTCTGGGACTCGGCCTCGCCGGCTGGTTGGGGTACCAGGCATTCGGCTGACGTCGTAGGTGATCTGAGTGTCCACCATTTCAGCCGGGAGGCGCGATCCCGCTTCTGGAACGAAATAGTGGACACTCAGATCAGTTGTGCCTCAGCTTCTGGGGAGACACCGCAGCATCCACTGGTCGTGGGGGCGTCGGGCTCGTCGAACAGGCCGGCTCCACCGCAGACGCCCGTGTCGGGCAACGTCAGCTCCACCTTTCGCGCGCCCTCGTGATCGCCCGCCAGTTCGGCGGCGATGCTGCGCACCTGCTCGTATCCGGTCATCGCCAGAAACGTCGGCGCACGTCCGTAGCTCTTCATGCCAACCAGGTACAGGCCGGGCTCGGGCTGAGTGAGCTCCTCGACTCCGTGTGGTGACACCGAGCCGCAGGAGTGGATGTTCGGATCCACCAGCTCGGCGACGAACTTCGGTGCCTGCAGAGTGGGATCGAGATCGAGGCGCACTTCGGACAACCACGACAAGTCCGGACGGAACCCGGTCAGTGCGACGACGCGGTCGACGTTCTCGATACGGGTGCCGCCGTCGCCCACGAGGGTGAGCCGATCACCCTGCACCGCAACGGCTTCGGTGCGAAATCCGGAGACCACGGTGAGGTAACCGTCGTCGACGGCCTTCTTCGCGCGTTGGCCGAGTGCGCCGCGCGCCGCGAGTTCGTCGGCCGCGCCGCCGCCGAAGACCTCCGCGGTGACGCCTCGACGCACGGCCCAGGTGAGCGTCGTGCCGGGCTCGTCGGCGGCGAGCTCTGCGAAGGTGATGATGGCGGTCAGCGCGGAGTGACCGCTACCGGCGATGACGGTGTGCTTGCCCGCGAACTGAGAGCGAATCGCCGGATCGGCCAGATCGGGGACTCGGTAGTCGATGCGGTCGGCGGCGGCCTTCTCGCCGATGGCCGGAAGTCCCTCGCTGCCCAATGGATTCGGTGATCCCCAGGTGCCCGACGCGTCGACCACGGCGCGAGCGAGGATGCGTTCCTCGCTGCCGTCGGAGTGGCGAACATGCACCGACAGTGGTTCGGTGTCGCGTCCGGCGTCGACGACGCGGTCGCGTCCCCGGCGGGCAACGCCGACCACTTCGCAGTCGACTCGGACGGTATCGCCGAGCACAGCAGCGAGGGGCGCGAGATAGTGCTCCACCCATTCGCGTCCGGTGGCGTAGGTGTCGCCGTCCGGTGGAGTCCAACCGGTGGGTTCGAGCAGTCGGGCGGCAGCCGGGTCGACGACCTCGGACCACGGAGAGAACAGCCGCACGTGATTCCATTCGGACACCGCCGATCCGGCCGACGGTCCACGTTCGAGAACGATGACGGCAGAACCGGTTTCGGTCAGGTGCGCCGCGGCAGCGAGACCGATGGGGCCTGCGCCGACCACCACTACGGGGTATTCGTTCATGTCTGATCTACCTTTCCTCGTCGAACTAGAGTGTCCACTGCTGCACGTGCCGTCCGGCCGACGCCGATGAGCGTCGCCGAGGCCGGGCCGGTCCAGTCGCCGTAGCCCAGGAACACCAGCGTCGGTTCGCCGCGAACATGAGTGCCGTCCAATACGATTCCCGATCCTTCGGTCTGCAGGTGCAGCGGCTGCAGATGCCGCAGTGCGGGTCGGAATCCGGTGCACCAGAGGATTACATCCAGCTTCTCCGTCGTATGTCCGTCGGTGACGCCGTCGGTGGTGATCGCGGTGAACATCGGCCGGGCGTGCAGCACTCCGCGATCCTTGGCCTCCCGCACCGACGGGACCATGACGATGTCGCCCAGACCGGCGACCCCGCCGGTATCGGGACCGCCTGCCGCCAGAGTGCGGGACCGATCGCTGGCGACATCGAACAGCACCCGACCATCGACGTCGTCGGGGAGAAACTTGGGCTCGCGGTTGGTGAACCACAGGGTCTGCGCGACCGTGGATATCTCGGCAAGTATCTGAGCAGCCGAGTTTCCGCCGCCGACGATTCCCACTCGCTTGCCCACGAACTGACCCGGCGTTCGGTAGTCAGCGGCATGCAGCTGGGTTCCACCGAACTCACGCATACCCGGGTAGCTCGGCCAGAACGGCCGAGACCACGTTCCCGTCGCATTGACGATTGCTGCGGCACCGTACGACTCGCCGTCGGTGTCGACTCGATAGCCCTCGGTCGTACGATGCACGGACTTCACGTCGACGGGCCTGTGCACCGGCAAGTCGTACTTCTTCTCGTACGCCCGCAGGTAGTCCACGACGTGCGATGCCGGAGGAAAGCCGCTGTGCCACGGCGGCATCGGCCAACCGGGTAGTCGCGAGTACTCGGCCGGCGAGAACAGATGTAGCGACGGCCAGTAGTCCTGCCAGGACCCGCCGGCGTGCGTCTGATTGTCGAGGATGACGAAGTCCAGCCCGGCTCGTCGCAGGTAGTAGCCGGCGGCCAGTCCTGCCTGACCACCGCCGATCACCACCACCTCGGTGTTCATTCGAATCAGGTTTCCGCGCTGCGCAATCGGGATGCCAGTTCTCCGACGCGGCCCGCGATGTCGTCACGCACCAGACGCATCCGCTCGATGCCGTCGATACCGCGTTCGGACGGTTCGTCGGTGTCCCAGTTCTCGAATCTGGGGCCGTCGACCACGTCTACCTTCGCCTCACCGCCGAGGGTGACGACGTAGTCCATCCGGGCGAGCAGAGCGGGGTCGATCGGTTTCGGTACTTCACCCGACAGATCGACGCCGACTTCGAGGAGCGCCTCGGCCGAGAGTGCATTGACCTTTCCGCCCGGCTTCGTTCCGGCAGAGTGCACTTCGACCGAATCGCCGACGGCCTTGCGCATCAGGCCGGCCGCCATCTGTGATTTGCCGCCGTTCTTGACGCAGACGAACAGCACGCTGGGTGTCGTCATGATGCCGAACTCTGCTTCGCTGGAACCAGTTCGGCGATCAATTCTTCGATTCGACGCTTGATCTCATCGCGAATCGGGCGGACTGCCTCGACGCCTTTTCCTGCCGGATCGGCCAGTGCCCAGTCGCGGTAGCTCACGCCAGGGAACACCGGGCACGCGTCGCCACAGCCCATGGTGATGACGACGTCGGACGTCTCGACGGCCTCGGTGGTCAGGATCTTCGGCGACTGCGACGAGATGTCGATACCGACCTCGGCCATGGCCTCGACCGCTGCCGAGTTGATGGTGTCCGCGGGAGCGCTACCGGCAGAACGTACCTCGACGGTATCACCGGCGAGATGGGTCAGAAATCCGGCGGCCATCTGAGAGCGGCCGGCGTTGTGGACGCAGACGAACAGGACGCTGGGTGTGTCGGACATCAGGAATCCTTCGATGACGTGGTCGTGGAAAGGCTGGGGGAGAACCGCTTCCGTAGGGCGAGGGAGACATAGACGAGGCCGACCAGGACCGGCACCTCGATGAGCGGGCCGACGACCCCGGCGAGTGCCTGCCCGGACGTTGCGCCGTAGGTGGCGATGGCGACCGCGATGGCGAGCTCGAAGTTGTTGCCCGCAGCGGTGAATGCGAGGGTGGTAGTGCGTTCGTAGCCCAGGCCCATGGCGGCACCGAGTGCGTAACCGCCGCCCCACATCACCGCGAAGTAAACCAGCAGAGGCAGCGCGATGCGCACCACGTCCCAGGGCTGTGAGGTGATCCGATCACCCTGCAGTGCAAAGAGAACGACGATGGTGAACAACAGCCCGTAGAGAGCCCACGGGGCGATCCTGGGGATGAACTTCTCCTCGTACCATGTGCGGCCCTTGGCGCGTTCACCGAAGAAGCGCGATGCAAATCCGGCTATCAGCGGGATTCCGAGGAAGATCAGCACCGATTTCGCGATCTGCCACGGCGACGCTTCGATCGTGGTCTGCTCCAGGCCGAGCCAGCCGGGCAGTACCGAGAGGTAGAACCATCCGAGGACGGCGAACATGAAGACCTGGAACACCGAGTTGATCGCCACCAGCACGGCCGCGGCCTCACGGTCTCCGCAGGCGAGGTCGTTCCAGATGATGACCATCGCGATGCATCGAGCGAGGCCGACGATGATCAGGCCGGTCCGGTACTCGGGCAGGTCGGGCAGGAAAAGCCATGCGAGAGCGAACATCAGCGCCGGTCCGAGGACCCAGTTGAGAACGAGCGATCCGATCAGCAGTCGCCTGTCGCCGGTGACGGTGTCGAGGCGGTCGTAGCGGACCTTGGCCAGTACCGGATACATCATGACGAGCAGGCCGACGGCGATCGGCAGCGACACCCCGTCGACGGAGATGGACGACAACGCGTCGTTCAGCCCGGGGACCATGCGCCCCAGGATCAGGCCGACGACCATGGCGACACCGATCCACACCGGGAGGAACCGATCGAGCGTGGAGAGTTTGCCGACGACGGCGGTGTCCGTGGTGGTGCTCATACCGTGACCACCGTGGGGTCCGCGGCGGTGAGTACCGACGACAGTTGTTGCAAGGCAGCTGGAACGACCCAGTAGTAGACCCAGGTTCCGCGTCGCTCACAGTCGAGCAGCCCGGCTTCGCGGAGCACCTTGAGGTGGTGGGAGATCGTCGGTTGCGACAGGTCGAAAGCGGGGGAGATGTCACACACGCACGCTTCGCCGCCGGCATGACTGGCGACGAGGCTGAGCAACCGCAGGCGCACAGGATCGCCCAACGCCTTGAACATGCGGGCCAGATCCCCGGCCCAGTCCACGGTCAGCGGTTCGTGGACGAGCGGCGAACAGCATGCGCCGGCCGAGGAGGTCAGGTCTTGATTCGACATTGGTCTATATTGACCCTTGTCGAATCAGCCGTCAAGTGAACAGTCGCTGAACCCGGACCAGACGGTAGAGGACGCCGAGCAGTGTCACAACGGTGCCGATCGCGATCGACGACAAGGGCAGCGTGGCAATGAGAACCAGGCATCCGAGCGCTCCGAGCGCCTGCAGGGGGCGCGGATAGCGTCGGTGTTCGGTGCCCTGGGTGTACGCGCTGACGTTGGCGACGAGGTAGTACAGCAGCACTCCGAAGGACGAGAAGCCGATGGCGTCACGAAGATCCACTAGCAGGATTGCGGCACTGACGATCGCCGCCAGAGTGATCTCGGCCCGGTGCGGCACCGAGTAACGAGGGTGGACCGCAGTCAGATACGACGGCAGATCATGGTGGCGGGCCATCGCCAACGACGTGCGTCCGATACCGGCGATCAAGGCCAGCAACGCTCCGAGCGCGGCCAGTCCGGCACCGATGCGCATGACAGGTGATGCCCACGAATACCCGGACGTCACAACGAGATCGACCAGCGGAGCCGACGACGAGGCCAGTAGGTCCGGGCCCAATACCGTCAACAATGTCACGGCAACCGCTGCATAGATCAGCAACGCGATGCCGAGTGCAGAGACGATGGCCCGTGGAATGGTGCGCTCGGGCCGCACCACTTCCTCGCCGAGGGTGGCGATGCGCGCGTAGCCGGCGAAGGCGAAGAACAGCAATCCCGCGGACTGCAGAATTCCGTACCAGCCGTCCCCGGTGAGGGATCCCGAAGCGCCGATGCCGTTGCCCGGCGAGCCGGCGAAGCCCAGAACCACCCCGATGACGAGGATGGCGAGCACCGCGGTGACGAGGATCTTCGTCAGCAGCGCCGTGCGAGTGATACCGAAGTAGTTCACCACCGTCAACGCGACAATGGCAAGAATCGCAACGACTTTCGTATAGCCGGAAGGGGCGACGTAGGCCGCGAACACCATCGCCATGGCCGCCGAGCTTGCGGTCTTGCCGATGACGAAGGTCCAGCCGGCGAGGAAGCCGGGCCACTCACCGAGTTGTTCGCGACCGTAGATGTACGTCCCGCCCGACGTCGGATACTGGGCGGCGAGTTGCGCGGACGACGTCGCGTTGCAGAACGCGACGACAGCCGCGATGGCGAGACCGATCAGCAAGCCGGCACCCGCTGCGGCCGACGCGGGAGCGAACGATGCGAACACTCCCGCCCCGACCATCGAGCCGACACCGATGACGACTGCATCGACAAGGCCCAGTCGACGGGCCAGCGGCTGTGGGTCGGTCATGCCTGGACCCGGATGTCGATCACGGCGACAACTGTAGAGGCCCCTTACCAGTGGCAACAGACCAGATGTCGGCCGCGGTCTACTTCTTCTGCTGGTACACGTCCGGAATTCCGTCGTGGTCGTCGTCGCGGGTCTCTTCGATGTGGAAGTCCCGGTACGCCTTGTTGCGGGTACGCAGAATGATCGACGCGATGGTTGCGGCAACGATCGAACCGGTCAGCACACCGACCTTCACGTGATCGTCGCGCTCTGTTCCTTCACCGAATGCCAGATCGCCGATCAGCAGCGACACCGTGAAACCGATACCGGCGAGCATCGCGACGCCGAAGACGTCGAGCCATTTCAAGCCGGCATCGAGGGTGGCCCGGGTGAAGCGCGAGACCAGGTAGGTGGTGCCGAAGATGCCGATGGCCTTGCCGATGACGAGGCCGGCGATGATGCCGATGGCAATCGGGTCGGTCAGGGCGCTGGCCAGGCCGGAGAAGCCGCCGACAGTCACACCGGCTGCACAGAAGGCGAACAGCGGAACCGCGATACCCGCGGAGATGGGTCGGATCTTGTGCTCGAAATGCTCGGCGAGACCGGGGCCCGCATCGGGGCCGCCGTTCGCCTTGCTCCGGATCACCGGGACGGCGAAGCCGAGCAGAACGCCTGCGACGGTGGCGTGGACACCCGACTCGTGCATGAGCACCCACGTCACCACGGCCAGCGGGATGAGCACCCACCACGAGCGGACGCGCATCTGCACGGCGACGGCGAACAGCGCGAGCGGGATCAGCGTCAGGCCGAGCGCAATGAAGTTGATGTCGTCGGTGTAGAAGATCGCGATGACGCTGACGGCCAAAAGGTCGTCGACCACGGCCAGAGTCAGCAGGAAGGTTCGCAGCGCTGTCGGCAGATGCGTGCTGATCACAGCGAGAACGGCCACGGCGAACGCGATGTCGGTCGCGGTGGGAATGGCCCAGCCGAGCAGAGCGCCATCCCCGGTGCCGAGGTTGAACAGCACGAAAATGACTGCGGGAACTACCATTCCGCCGATCGCCGCGGCCACCGGAAGTGCCGCCCGTGCCGGATCGCGCAGATCACCGGCAACGAACTCGCGTTTGAGTTCGAGTCCGACGACGAAGAAGAAGATGGCCAACAGCCCGTCGGCGGCCCACGTCGACAGAGTCAGATCGAGATGCAGAGCCGACGGCCCGACGCGAGTGCTCATCAATGTGTCGTAGGCGGCGGACCACGGTGAGTTGGCCCACACGAGCGCGACCACGGTGGCAACGAGAAGCAATGCGCCGCCGACGGTCTCTTTGCGCAAGACCTGTGCGATGCGGTCGGCCTCGGACCAGGAACCGCGAGAGAACAGCGGCAATCTCTCTTTGGGAATCGGTGAATCAGACACGGGAACAACGCCTTTCGGTAGCAACGTCGTGCCGAGCGCGTCCGCCGAGTCGACGGACATGTGCGCAGCACAGAACTATTGCCGACCAGACTTCCCGGCGCACCGTGAATGATCCTATCGCGAAAAGGTCCCTGTCACCGAACCGAGGGAATGAATCTGGCGATCGCGCGCCAGCCGAGCAGCAGAACCGCGGTGGAAATCGTCGCAACGATGATGAACGCGGTAGCGGTTCCCTGACCTGTCGCCGTGCGCAGGATCATGCCTCCGACGACCGTGGTGACCCACACCAAAATGCCCGTCGGAACGACGAGGAACGCGTCGAACTTGTTGCGGTACAGAGCGAACGCAGCGATCCAGCCGACAGCGGCACCGACGACGAACGGCCACGCGGTGCGGAAGAGGCCGGACAGCGCGGTGGCTTCGTCGTGACTGCGACGGCCGATCGCGGCGAATAGCACGATCATGACGAGATCGAGGACGGCAGCGACGGCCGGGGAACGAAACTTCACCGGCCCACTGTAGGACACCGACGCGAACAGCCCGCGCCTACGAGTGCAGGTGCGGGCCGTTCGATGCCACTGGATCCCGCCCCCAGGTCCGGATCAATGTGGGTTTCAGTCGGTTGGACTGCAACAAAGGCGCATTGAATCCGGAAGGCGAGGGGTCAATCCGGAAGGAGTAGAGGGGGTGAAACTTACGCCTGGAGGCCGGCCTCGATGTCGAGGTTCAGGACAATCTTGTCGCCGACGACTGCGCCGCCGCCTTCGAGGGGCATGTCGATGCTGATGCCGAAGTCCTTGCGGTTGATGGTGGTGCTGGCTTCGAAGCCTGCGACCGGTCCGTTGCCCATGCCGGCGTTGACGCCGTTGAACTCGAGCTTGAGGTCGATGGACTTGGTGACGCCGTGGAGGGTGAAGTCTCCGGTGACGACGAAGTCTCCGCCGTCGGCCTTGACCGAGGTGGACTTGAACGTCGCGGTCGGGAACTTCTCGACCTCGAAGAAGTCGGCGGTCTTGAGGTGGCCGTCGCGCTGCTCGTTGTCGGTGGTGATCGATGTGACGTCGATCTCGGCGTCGACGGACGGGGTGCCGTCGGCGGCGACGGTGACGGTGCCGCTGAAGTTCTGGAAACGGCCGCGGACCTTGCTGACCACCAGGTGGCGGACGGTGAATCCGACGGTGGAGTGGGTGGGATCGATGGCCCAGGTGCCTGCGGTGAGCTCGGGAAGCGCGATGGCGGTGGTCATGAGGACTCCTTGTTGGGTTGAAGTTTCAAACTCATAGTACACAAGCGGACCGGGGTCCGTATATATTCCGGGTGAACGAACAGTGACGGATGCCATACCGAACGGCACGGGGCTACGCGGTCTCCGGATCGCCGTTGGAGTCGCGATCGTGCTCGGCGGCTCGGCCGAGATCGGAGGTCTCCTGCCGCTCGAGGGCGATGTCGAATTCGAGATCGGCGTGCTGGTGCTTACGGAACAGGACGAGGAACACGATCCACCCGACGATGGCAACCAGGATGAAGCTGACCCCGCGATAGACCAGGGCCGACGCCACTGCCTGAGATGCGGTGATGGACGCGGCGCTGGTCAGGAACGCGATGAGGGTGGCGTCGACGACCACGAGGCCACCGGGTGCGAGCGGAACGGATCCGACGGCCTTACCCGCCGCGAATGCGATGAACAGCCCGGACAGTCGTGGATCTGCGCCGACGGCGAAGCACGCGAACGCCAGGCACGCGACGTCCGCGAGCCGGTGCACGGCCGACCAGGACAGTGTGAGCGCGCCGTCCCGCTTGCCGAGCTGTACGGATTGGATCTGGCCGATGACCTTGTCGATGGCCTCGGCTCCGGCGTCGAGATCGTGGTTGCGGAACGCGTTGTACTTGCGCAGACCCCAGCGGGCGAACTGTTTGATGGACTCCGGGTGGTTCGAGATGTATCGGACAGCGGCCACGATCGCGATGACGCCGATGATCGGGAGCACCACGGTGAAGGTATTGAACGAACTACCGACAACCAGTCCGCCGGCAACGCCGAGCACTGCCAACCCGGCCGCAGCGATGACGCCGGAGATGGCGAGCTGCCAGGAGGCGACAACCGGACTCGCACCCCAGCGTCGGGTCTCGCGGTAGGTGAAGGCCGTCGAGAACACCTGGCCGGCGGGCAGAGTGAGCGACATTGCGGTGCTGCCGTAGATGACGGCCACGGACTTGCGTTGACGCACCTGTACGCCGCCCGCGTCGAGCAGCTGCTTCTGGACTCGGCCGAACGCGCTGAGCGACACGGCTTGGGCAAATACGCACGCAGCCAGCCAGCCCCAATGGATTTCTCGTACTGCTGTCCAGGATTCGTGCAGCCGTGGCCACAGGTAAATTGCCTCGCCCACCAGCAGCGCGACCAGGGCAATGGCGGCGATCCACTTGACCCATCTCAGCCGGTTTCGCGGGCGCCGCGCTGCGGGTCCGCTGGTCGAGCTGGGGTCGGGCATTCTGTCAGACTAACCGTCACTCGAGGAGGAGTCGGGATACTCCACCGGCCAGGCCAGGTGGGTTGCCCGTCGTCGGCCACGCAGTTGCACCTGGTCGCCCAACTCCCACTGTTCCTGCTCCTCGTCGTCGGCGAAGTACAGGGCCGAGGTGGATGCCAGAACGCGTCCGGGCCGCAGTTTCGCCAGTTCGGTGAGCCGCGACGCCTCGTTGACCGGGTCTCCGATGACCGTGTACTCGAAGCGCTCGGACGCGCCGATGTTGCCGGCGACGGCCAGTCCCGCCGACACCCCGATGCCGATGTCGAGTCCGGTGATCTCGTCCAGAGCGAAACGCAGTTCACGCGCCGCGGCCAAGGCCGCGGTGGGAGCGTCGGGACGGTCGAGCGGCGCCCCGAAGATCGCCAGCGCCGCGTCGCCCATGAATTTGTTGACGAAGCCGTGGTGGCGTCCGACGACGTCGACGACCACCCGGAAGAACTCGTTGAGCAACACCACGACCTCACTCGGCGGGCGTTCCGACGCGGTGGCGGTGGATCCGACCATGTCGACGAACAGCACGGCGACGAATCGTGTCTCGCCGCCCAGTTCGGTACCGAACTGCAGTGCTCGACGCGCCACGTCCTCGCCGACGTGCTGGCCGAACAGCTGACGCAGGACGCGTCGCTCGGCGGATTCCTCCATCATGCGGTTGAAGCCGACCTGGAGGCGACCGATCTCGCTGCCGTCGAACACGTCGACCTCGACGTCGGTCTCGCCGCGCTGCACGCGTTCGATGGCGTTGTGCAGTTGGCTGATCGGGTCGGAGATCTGGCTCGCCGTGAGCATCGACAGGACGAAGGCCTGCACGATGGCCAGCACACTGAGCAGGATGATGGCCACGGCCAGTGCGTTCGGCGAGAACACCAGGTCGGTCGTCAGCTGGGTGGCACACAGCAAGATGATGCCGATGACGGGCATCAACGTGCCCAGTCCCCACGTCATGGCCATGCGGGTACCGACGCCGGGCGTCATCGTGCGATCGAAGCGGCCTTCGCTCAGTGCCAATGCGGCGACCGGGCGCAGGATGCGTTCGCCGAGCATGTAGGTGAAACCGAAGGTGACGGTGGCGGCCATGCCGACGGTGACGATGACGGCGATGGACAGCGACGGCATCTCCGCGATGGTCAGCAGCACGAAGATGATGCCGCCGATGATCCACAGAATCAGGTGCACGATGGCCTGACGCAGCGGCGCGTGCAGCGTCGTCATCTGTTCCTTGCGGGTGGGCGGGCCGCCGCGGAGCTGCCACCTGATGACCGAGCGCAGCAGTGTGTACGCGTAGATCAGGCTGACCACGAGCGCCACACCGAGGTATGCCCCGAAGATGTACACGTTGCGGACGCGATCGGCGACGATCGATTGCGACTCCGGAATGGGCAGACCGTAGCGAACGAAGGCGAATACGAGCACGGCACCGAACACATTGGCGATGAGCATCGAGAGCATATAGAGCGGCCAGCGACTCTTCAGGGTGAGCGAGACCGCTCGGAAAGATGCCAGCACAGGTTAAATTTAGCGGGTGAGCACCGACGAGTTGCGGGCGCAAGGTACGGGGGCGTCCCCGCGCCTCACTTCGGCCGCAGATTCGGTCCATCCGCTGGTACGGGTTGGAGCGGAATGGACGTGGCGACTGCTGGTCCTGTTTGCCGGATTCATCACTTTTGCCTATGTGATCGCCAAATTGAGCACGGTGGTCATCCCGCTGGGTCTGGCGCTGCTGGCGGCCGCTCTGCTGGTGCCGATCGTCGACTGGATGCAGCGTCGAGGAGTGCCGCGTGTCGCTGCGGTGATCATCGTGATCATCGCCAGCATCGGCGTCGTCGCCGGAATCATGACGTTCATCGTCGAGCAGTTCATCGAGGGGCTGCCGCAGGTGGGCGATCAGTTCACCCAATCGATCAACAGCGTCGAGGAGTGGCTCAGCAACGGGCCGCTGCACATCAGCGAAGACCAGATTCGGCAAGCGACCGACAATCTGGTCAAGGTTATCCAGGACAACCAGGAGGCCGTCACCAGTGGGGCGTTGACCACGGCGACGGTGATCGGCGAAATTCTGACCGGGGCGCTGCTGACGCTGTTCACGCTGATCTTCTTCCTGTACGGCGGTGATCAGATCTGGCAGTTCGTCACCCGGCTGGCACCGACGAAGGCGCGCAAGAAGATTCGCACAGCCGGCATCCAAGGTTTCGGGTCGCTCGTGGGATACGTCCGCGCGACGGTGGCCGTCGCCGCAGCCGACGCGGTGGGCATCGGAGCCGGGCTCGCCATTCTCGGTGTACCGCTGGCACTTCCGTTGGCCTCGCTGGTGTTCATCGGCGCATTCATACCGATCATCGGTGCCGTGCTGACCGGATTCGTCGCAGTGTTCATCGCCCTGGTGACGAAGGGGCTCATCACCGCCGTCATCACCCTGGGCATCGTGATCGCGGTCATGCAGCTCGAAGGCCATGTGCTGCAGCCACTTCTGCTCGGCCGCGCCGTTCGGCTGCACCCACTGGCCGTCGTCCTGTCCATCACCGTCGGCATTCTGCTCGCGGGCATCGTGGGCGGCTTGCTGGCGGTCCCGATCGTCGCGGTGCTGAACACCGCCGTCCGGTCGCTGCTCGCCGACGACCCCGACGAGGTGTACGAGGAACTCGATGTCAGCGACACGCTGTACTCGGCCGAACCCAGCGACCCGCACACTCCTCCCGGTTCGTCCGAGCCCGATCGACTTGCCAAGGGGGAGCTGAACACTGCAGACCCGAAGACCGATGCGGACGACTGACCGAGTGCGGCCGACGCTGAACTCGGCCGATCCCGACAGCCCGCTGTGGCGGGCCTCGCAGGCCTTCCGTCTGGTCACTCTCGTGTACGCCGTCAGCTATCAGGCCGCGACCGTCGACAACTACACCAACCCGCGGCTGAGTTGGGCGTTGGTCGCCCTGATGGCCGTATGGTCCGGAGCTTCGGCACTCCTGCTCTCGCGGGCCACCCTGCCGCGCTGGCAGGTGGTGCTCGCAGATCAGATCATCGTGATCGCCCTGATGGCGTCGACGCGGTTGGTGGCCGACTACGACTGGTACAGCACCCGCCAGACCCTGCCCACAACCCTGTGGGCCACCAACGCCGTCATCTCCGCCGCAATTCTGTTGGGGCCCAAGGGTGGTATCGCCTCGGGTGTGGTGATGTCGTTGGTCAGTGCCCTGGTACGAGACAGGTTCGACACCGACCTGTGGTCGGACGCCACCGCCCCGGTACTGCTGTCGGCCGGGCTCGCGTTGGGGTTGGCGTCGAACACCGCCCGGCGCGCCCACGAGGAATTGCGCAGTGCGGCACGGTTGGCCGCGATCACCGAGGAGCGGGAGCGGCTGGCCCGACAGGTGCACGACGGGGTTCTGCAGGTGCTGGCCCTCGTCCGCCGTCGAGGTCTCGAAATAGGCGGGCCGGCAGCCGAACTCGCGGAGCTCGCCGGTGAGCAAGAAGTCGCTCTACGCGTGCTGATCTCCGAACAGTCGGCTCCGCGAGACGATCACACCGGATCGATCGTCGACGTGCGCGCCCTGCTGCGTACTCAGGCCGGCACGTCGATCTCGGTGTCGACTCCCGCCGACCCGGTGCTCGTCGAATCCGACGTCGCCGAGGAACTCGCTGCCGTCGTGACCACTGCCCTGTCCAATGTCGAGCTTCACGCAGGTGCCGATGCGAAGGCCTACGTACTGCTCGAAGACGTCGACGGAGAGCTGATCCTGAGCATTCGTGACGACGGCCGCGGAATACCCGCCGGACGGCTCGCCGCCGCTGAGGCCGAGGGCCGGATGGGCGTCTCGAAGTCCATCCTCGGCCGGGTCGAATCTCTCGGTGGTACTGCGATACTCGACACCGGAGAGGGCGAGGGCACCGAATGGGAAATTCGGGTTCCGCGAACGAGAGGAGCGAGATGACCGGCGACGAGAATCCGAACGCCGAGATCGCGGTGATGGTCGTCGACGATCACCCCATGTGGCGTGACGGCGTCGCCCGGGATCTCGAGGCCGCCGGATTTCGGGTGGTCGCCACCGCGGACGGAGTAGCCGCGGCCGGACGCCGCGCCCGAGCGACCACTCCCGACGTCGTCCTCATGGACATGCATCTGCCCGACGGGAACGGTGCCGATGCCACCGTCGCAGTGCTGGACGCGTCCCCGAAATCCACGATTCTGGTGCTCTCGGCATCGGCGGAACGCAGCGACGTGCTCGACGCGATCAAAGCTGGTGCGACGGGTTACCTGGTCAAGAGCGCATCGGCGGAGGAGCTGTTCGACGCCGTCCGCGCCACCGCAGCCGGACAAGCGGTGTTCACCCCGGGTCTGGCTGGTTTGGTTCTCGGCGAATTCCGGCGGATGTCGTCGTCACCGGAGCCGGAGTCCGATACCCGCCCCACGTTGACCGAGCGCGAGACCGAGGTGCTCAGGCTGGTCGCAAAGGGGCTCAGCGCCAAGCAAATTGCGACCCGTTTGACGCTCAGCCACCGGACGGTCGAGAACCACGTGCAGGCGACACTGCGAAAACTGCAGCTGGCCAACCGCGTCGAATTGACGCGGTACGCCATCGAAAAGGGTCTGTAGGGGTTTGCGACCCGGCCCGACGGGCACTCTTGACCCCATGACCGACAACGAAGCAGTGGACACGACAGTCGATCCGGCCGAGCACACGAAGGGCGTCGACGCCGACCAGGATCAGACCGGTGCCGAGCGCACCGAGGCCATCGACGAATTCGACGGCCATCTGGACGGGTCGGGCGAGGAGTCCGAGCTTCCGACGCCGGAGCCGACCGAGGTGGCCGACAAGAGCGACGAGAAGACCGTCACCCGGTCCGAGTAGCCCCTACTGGGCACACAGCCTGCCGAGCGCGAATTTGGCGATCGGCAGGTAGGGCAGAACCAGCGGCAGCGGGCCGTCGATGGTGATCCACGCCCTGGTTCCACTGGGTCGGGAGACGACACCATGAGCCAGATCCACGCCGATGGCCCTGTTCTGGAACCACGCCGACCACGCCCACGTCCACGACTGCTCATCCACCGAGTGCACCTCGAAATCGATCGGCACCCCCAACGGTCCCAGCACTCGGCCGGTGGTGTCGGAGTCGAGGCGTTCGCCCCGGTATTCGACGCCCATGATCTGCGGAGCCCAGGTCTTCCAGATCGTCGGGTCCATGTATCGCTCCCAGACCTCGGGTGCCGGGGCGTCGCCGGTGGATTGCAGTGTCACTCGCATTGCTCTCACGTACCCGCTGGTAGCGGTCTCCACACGGATATTCGCCGAACGTTCGGTCAACATCCACCGCCGTGGCATCGGGTGGACGTCCGGCTGGAGAGACTGAGCAGGTGCGCATCGTTCAACTGGCGAACTTCTACGGGCCGCGGTCCGGCGGTCTGCGGACGGCCGTCGACCAGCTGGGATCGGGCTACGTGGCCGCTGGTCACGACGTCACGCTGATCGTGCCGGGTGCCCGGTGGAGTGAGACGACGCTGCAGTCGGGAGTGACGCGTGTCGAGGTGCCGGCGCCGAAAGTTCCGTTCACCGGCGGCTACCGTGTGGCCGACCCGCGGCGAGTGGCCTCGATCGCGTCGGGTCTACGTCCGGACGTGATCGAAGTGTCGGATCGGCTCACCCTGCGCGGAATGGGCAGGTGGGCGTCTCGTCGCGACATCCGCAGCGTGATGATCTCTCACGAGCGCCTCGACCGGCTGCTGGCTCAGACGATGCCGATGCGGTACGCCCGGTCCCTCGCCGACGCGGCCAACCGACGCACTGCCGAGTCGTACGACGCCGTCGTCTGCACCACCGAGTTCGCACAGCAGGAATTCGATCGAATCGGAACGCCCAACGTCCATCGAGTCCCGCTCGGCGTCGATCTCGAGCTGTTCCATCCCCGACGACGCCGAGCCGGCGCGCGCTCGGCATGGCTGGGTAGCGCCGACCGGCTGCTGGTCCATTGCGGCCGACTGTCGGTGGAAAAGCATGTCGAGACCAGTATCGATTCGCTTGCCGCGCTCTGCGATTCGGGTATGCGGGCTCGGTTGGTCATTGCCGGCGACGGCCCCCGACGAGCGGGCCTCGAACGACGTGCCCGCGGGCTGCCCGTCGACTTCCTCGGCTTCGTCGACGGCAGGTCGGCCGTCGCCGAGCTGCTCGCCTCGGCCGACATCGCTCTCGCGCCGGGACCGCACGAGACATTCGGCCTCGCGGCATTGGAATCGCTCGCCGCGGGCACACCCGTCGTCGTCTCCGAAACCTCGGCACTGGCCCAGATCGTCACCCCGCAATGCGGTGGATCCTCGATCAACACCGCCGACGGCTTCGCAGCGGAAATCCAACGGCTGCTTCGACTTCCGGCCGACGGACGCCGGATCGCGGCGAGAATACGCGCCGAAGAGTTCGGCTGGCCCGCATCGGTACACGGAATGTTGTCGGTTCTCCGCGGGCACGCCGCCTGAGAACTTCGCTACCCTGGGCCCATGGAGGCCAGAGATCTGCGAGTGTCCGATGCCGAACGCGAGCACGTCGGGCAGCTGCTGCAACGAGCAGTCGGCCAAGGCATGTTGTCGCTCGGTGAGTTCACCGAAAGAATGGACACCGCTCTGGCGTCGAAGACCCGGGGCGAGCTGAACTCGGTGCTCGCCGATCTACCGGGCATGCAGATCGCCGGCGAGCACCTCCCGTCGCCGAAACCCTTCGCCGATCCCACCCCACAACCGACGCCGCGCCGCGTCGTGCAGGAGCACTGGGGACACGGCGGCGGTACCCCGGACACGGTGCGCGGCAGCATGTCCACCATCACCCGCAAAGGCCCGTGGAACGTACCGCGCCGGTTGAACGTGGTGACGCGGCTGTCGTCGGTGACACTCGACTTCACGCAGGCCGTCATGGTCAGCCAGGTCGTCGACATCCACGTCGACGACTACTGCAGCTCGGTCACGTTGATTCTCCCGACCGAAGCCACCGCCGACGTCAACGGTGCCGAGGCCGTCGCAGGTACCGTCACCAACAAGGTGCGCACCGGCCCGCCGTACGGACCGCTGCACGTGGTGCTCACCGGGAAGGTCCGCTTCGGTTCCCTCACCGTCAAGCACCCCTTCGGTAGCTCGTTCCGTAAAATTTTCGGATAGTCGGGCTGGACTACTCGAGGGATCCGGGTAGCACTACTCAGGCTATCGAGCCGCCCGGCCCGCAGGATCTATCCCATGACTTCTTCCCAGAACTCCGGGCTGGACCCGCAACTCGTCGCGCGCCTGTCCAGCCGCTTCGATTCCTTGGGCGACCACATGCGTCAGGTGGCCGTCGACCTGCAGACATTGCAGTCGCAGCTCGGTACTGCACCCACTTCCGTGCCCGTTTCGGCTCCCGCCAGGCAACAGCCGGTGCCGCGGTCGTATGTGCCGACCGTCCCTCCGCAGACGTTCTCGGCGCCCCAGATGCCTGCACCGCAGCAGCCCTGTGCCGCGCGCGGCCCGGTGTCGGCACCTCCGGTCACGCCGCCTCCTGCGGTCGGCCGGTCCATGGCAGCCCCGCCGTTGCGAGGGCCGGTGGTCGCGCCGCGGCCCCCCGCTCCGACCCGTGAGCCGTGGTGGCAACGAGACGGCGTCATCAGTCGCCTGCTCGCCGTCGCAGGCGCGGGTGTCACGCTCGTCGGCGTCGTGATGCTGCTGGTTCTGGCCGCACAGGCCGGCTGGTTCGGGCCGCCTCTGCGCGTCGCCGCAGGCGGGGTGTTCTCCCTCGCACTGATCGGTGCCGGTGTGCGAGTGTTCGGTCGCTCCGGAGGACGCGTCGGCGGAATTGCTCTGGCCGCTACGGGTATTGCGGGTCTGTACCTCGACGTTCTGGCGACGTCCGTCCTGTACGGCTGGCTCGATCCGGTGATCGGCCTGATCGCTGCATTCGGAATCGCCGCTGCGGGAACAGCTCTCGCAGTGCAGTGGAAGTCGCAGCCGATGGCGGTATTGATTCTCGCCGGAGTCGCGGCGTGTGGCCCCATCCTGACCGACGGTCCGACCCTGGCCCTGATCGCGTTCTTCATCGCCACCTACATTGCGAGCTTCCCGGCCCAGATCGGCCGTGATTGGCCGCTGCTGCAGATCGTCCGAACCCTTCCCCTCGTCGGCACGGTCCTGATAGCGCTGGTCGGCACCGACCTGTCCGAACCGACCGACTATCGACTGCTTCTCGTCGTCCTGCTGGTGGCTGCGTCCGGGATGAGCATGTCTCTGGAACTGCTGCGCCGCAACGTCTCCGACGTGGTGGCCACCGTCATGACGGCTCTGGCTGCGCTGCCGCTGTTGATCTCGGCGAGCGTGTTCGATCGGTGGACCACCGTGACCGTGCAGTTGGTTCTGGTGGCCGCGGCACTGGTGATCGTGTTGCTGGTGCACTGGCTACCGGCGCATGCCCGCATCACGGTCTCGATCATCGGTGCCGTGGCAATGCTGCAGGCCGCAGTCGAATCGACGACGGTCGACGTGCGTCCGGTAGTGCTGTTCGCGGTTGCCCTGGCGCTGTTCGCCGCGGCCCACCGCACCCGCTTGTCGTTGGCGTACCTGATCGGAAGCGCGTTCGGTGTGATCGGTGCGTTGACCTTCGTCTCGATCTCCCCGCCGGAGGCTCTCCTGGACTCCGATCACGCTGCCGGGAACGCGGGCATCATCATCGGCGGAATACTGCTCGCTGCAACAGCATTCGCGTTCGCCTATGTCCTGACCGAACTGAAACTCCTCGACGACGGAATGCAGACCCTCGCCATCGTCTCCGGAGTGCTCGCCCTGTACGGCCTCACCTCGGCCACCGTGAGCCTGGGAACCTCGATCGGCGGCAACACCACCGGATTCACCGCCGGGCACACTGCCGCCACGATCGAGTGGATGATCGCCGCATTCGCCCTGCTGGCCTTCGGATTGCGGAGTGTCGCCCACGCTCACCTGGCTCTGCTGGCCGGACTGTCCCTGACCGCCGCCTCCATCGCCAAACTGTTCCTGTTCGACCTCGTCGCCCTGGACGGCCTGTTCCGCGTCATCGCCTTCATCGCAGTCGGCTTGTTGCTGCTGATCGCGGGGACCCGATACGCCAAGGTATTCGCGGACCGAGAGGGAGCGGTCACCTCCTGACCACCGCTGCCTCCTGACCCCCGCTGCGTGAATGGACCACTGCACACGTCTCGACGGTGTGCAGTGGTCCATTCACGCGTTGCCGGGGAGGGGTGCCTCCCGGCTGTGACGACTCGCGTCAGCGTGAGCGGTTGCGCTCCCGAGCCAACAGTTCGCTGACACTGAGCACCTGGCCGTTGTCGCCGCCGCGATGGCGGCCACTGTCCCCGCCTTCGGTGGACGGAGCGGCACGACGACCGGACGGCTTCTCCTCGCGATCCGATTCCGAACTGGCCCCGACACCGTTGCCGTTGCTTTCGGTGTCATGTCGTTCCGAAGTGCGGTGGTCGGAACCACTGCTGACGGAACCACTGCTGTTGGAGCCACTGCTGTCCGAACCGTTGCGGTCGATGCCGTTTCCGTTCGAGCCACGGCGTTCGGACCCGTTGTCGGCGTTGCCGTTTCGCCCGAAACCGTTGCTTCCGGCAGCAGTGCCGCCGTGGGTGCCGGTGCCCGAGCCGTTGGTGCCGTGCTTGTCGACCCCGTTCGTAGCAGCGCCGTTGGTAGCGGCTCCGTTGGTAGCGGCTCCGTTGGTAGTAGCCCCGTTGGTGGTCGAGCCGTTGGACGACGACCCGTTGGCACCGGTGCTGTGACCGTTCGAGCTGAGACCATTCGAGGTGTGGCTGTCAGAACCGCGGGAGCCGTTGTTGAGCGACTCGCTTCGCGGAGTGCTCGGCCGTGGTGCCTGCGATGCGCTCGGGGCTCGCAGATCGGCCAGCCAACTTTCGATGGATCGCGAATCCGGTTCCTCGGCCCGTCCCGCTCGCGTGCTGCGGGTACGGCTCGGGGGTGCACTCGGCGGTTGAGGCGACTGTTCGGGTACGGGTGCGGCACTCGGGGGAGCGGGTCGAACGATGTCCGCTGCCTGAGTCGGTTCGGGTTCGACGTGCGGACGCGGCGGAACCTGCTGAGCCCGAGTCGGCCCGGATACGGGTGGGCGCGGTTCGGCAGGACGCGGCGGAGTGGGACGCGCCGCGGGTGCCTGCGGCGAGTAAGCCTGCGACGAGCGACCCTGGGGCGAATAGGCCTGCGACGAGTTCGGCTGCGACGAGTACGGCTGCTCCGAATCGGGCTGGGGCTCGGCCTGCTTCGGGGGAGTGGTCGGTGCCGCGCGGGTCGGCTCGGGTGGCGTCGCCGGCCGGCCGGTCACGCTTCGACGCGACTCTTCCTTCGCGGCGTGCGTGGCACGGATCGGTCCGCCTCCGTGCGGTGCCACCACCGGAATGGGTTCGGTGAGGGGCTCACCGCGGCGCGGTGTCGGACGCATCGGGGGTGCGACGGTCGACGAGGGTGCGCCGCCCGCGAGGGCGAGTTCGGGCACGTCTCCGGTGGGCAGCAGCTCGTCTTCGAGGATGGTCTCGCCGAGGCCGAGCTTGCGCTGAATGCGCTTCATCCACTGCGGAGCCCACCAGCAGTCGTCGCCGAGCAGCTTCATCGTGGCGGGCACGAGGAACATGCGAATCAGCGTCGCGTCGATGATGAGAGCGGCGATCATGCCGTAGGCGATGTACTTCATCATCACCAGATCGGAGAACGCGAACGCGCCGGTGACGACGATGAGGATCAGCGCCGCCGCGGTGATGATGCGTCCGGTATGCGAGGTTCCGATGCGGATGGCTTCGCTTGTGCTGGCACCCTTTTCGCGTGCCTCGACCATTCTGGAGAGTAGGAACACCTCGTAGTCCGTGGACAGGCCGAACACAATCGAGATGATCAGCACCAGCACCGGAGCCATGATCGGCCCCGGGGTGAAGTTCATCAGCCCCGCCCCGTGACCCTCGATGAAGATCCACGTCAGGATGCCCATGGTGGCACCGAGGCCGAGGACGGTCATCAGCACCGCCTTGATCGGCAGCACCAGCGATCCGAACGTCAGGAACATCAGCATCGTCACGATGAACACCACCAGCACGGCCATCAGTGGCAGCTTGTCGATGAGTGCGCTGATCGAGTCCTGCTCGATTGCCGGGGTACCTCCGATCATGACCGTCGCGCCGTCCGGCACGTCGATGCTGCGGAGGAAGTCGATGGCCGGTTTCGAGTCGTTGCGATCGGTCAACCCGGCCTTGAAGACGATGACGCCGTCCTTGCTGGCACCGACGGGAGTGAACTTCTCGATCAATCCGGGAGCGTTGTTCGCCTGCGTGGTGATCGCGCCGAGCGTCGGACCCTGCGCGCCCTCGATGACCATCTTGATGGGTTCGGTGCGCTGGCCGGGGAACAGGCTGTCGAACTCTCCCTGCGCGACGCGGGTGACGTTGTCCGGCGGTAGGTACGTCTCGTTGATGCCACCGAATTTGATGTTGCCGACGGGCAGCGTCAGAAGGACCAATCCGAGCACGATGGGCACGGTGACCTTGACGGGGTTGCGCATCACCCAGCGGGTGAGCTTGCCCCACATGCCGTTCTCGATCTCTTCGCTCGACTTGGTCTTGCGCATGAACTTCAGACCGAGGGCGTCGACGCGTGGGCCGAGGATGGCGAGCATCGCGGGCAGGATCGTGATGGCCGTCAGCGCTGCGAGCGCGACGGTGGCGATGGATCCGTATGCGACGGATTTCAGGAAGCCCTGCGGAAACAGCAGCAGGCCACCGAGGGAGGCGACGATCATCGTCGCGGAGAACACGACGGTGCGACCCGCCGTCATGACGGTACGGCGCACGGCCTGTGGCGTCGTATGTCCGTCACCGAGTTCCTCGCGGAATCTCGAGACGATGAAGAGTCCGTAGTCGATGGCCAACCCGAGTCCGACGAGCGAGACCACGGGCGCGACGAACGAGTTGACCTCGGTGAAGTTGGTGAACACCTTGACGATGCCGTTGGCTCCGACGACAGTCAGACCGCCGATGATCAGCGGGAGCGCCGCGGCGACGACGCCGCCGAAGATGAAGAACAGCAGGACTGCGACGGCGGGAATCGCCAGCAGTTCCATGCGGTGGATGTCGCCGGCCATCGTCGACTGCAGTGCGCCGGCCACGGCTTGAAGACCGGTCACCTGCACGTCGACGCCGTCGATGTAGAAGGCGTCCTTGACGGCCTGGAAGTTGTTGGTCAGTTCGGTGTCGTCGGCACCCTTCATCGCGATGCTGGCGATGGCATGTTGCTTGTCGTTGGTACCGAGAGCCGCGAGGTTGGGTGCGCCGGGCACCTTGAAGTAGGTGCCGTTGACCTTCTCGATCTGGTCGGGATGGTCGACGGGGAGCGATTCGAGGCTCGAGACGACCTTCGACTGGAATTCCGGGTCGTCGATCGACGACCCTTCGGGCGCGGTGTAGAGGACGATGACGTCACCCTGCTTGTCGCGTCCGAACGTCGTGTCCGCCAGACGGGCAGCCTGGGCCGATTCCGAGGTCGGATCGTCCCAACCGCTCTGACTGAGATGGCTGTTGAGATCGAGACCGTAGGCAGCGAAGCCCAACAGCCCGGCCACCATGACACCGATAACGGTGTACCGCAGGCGGTAGACGATGTCTCCCCATCTGGCGAACACTTAAGAAACTCCTTGGCGCCCGACGAGCAGGGCGGACAGCGGTCGGAAGGGCTGCAGCCACGCGCCCTCGTCGGGGAGCGAATCGAGACTCACCCGAGGCAGTGGCTCACGGAAGACGCCGGGAATGTCCTCGAGGTCGAGGAATTCCAGGATGTCCGACGTGACAGCCCAGCTTGCGTGCTCCCGGAATCCCAGTACCTGAACGGGTACTCCGGTTGCTGCGATGGCCTCCAACGGCCCCTTGAACGCCTGACCGTCGGCGGACGCGACCATGACACCGGCGAGGCCGCCGTCACGGTTGCGGAAGTCGATGTGGTCGAGCATGTCGGCGTCGACATCACTGTCTTCGTCGACCTTGGGCTTGGCGAACACCGCGAAGCCCACGTTACGCAATGCTTCGACCCAGGGGCGGACGACGTCGGCGCTGCCGGGTGCAATGTTGGTGAACACCGTTGCCTCGGGCTCGAGCGTCGCGGTGCCCGAGGTGGACAGTTCGGCGGTGCGGCTGAGCAGCCATCGGCCCAGCGCATCGAATCGTGGGCGGTAGGCAGCGGTGGGCCGGCCACCCAGGATCGCGCCGAGACCCATGTCGAGGTTGGGGGCATCCCACACGAGCAGGACTCGCTTGCTGTGGCGGGACTCACCGATCGCCCCGAGCTCGGCGGGGTCGATCACGGTGTCGGGCATGTCCGTACTGACGCTCATGCTGTCTTCTTTCCCCAGATCAATTCCGTCACCGAGCTGCCCACCTGCTGGGCCTTGCCCTCGAACTTGGTCACCGGCCGCTCGTGCGTCATGGGCGACTCCCAATCGAGAACGGTCAGGCCGGGCTCGGCGTTCCCGGCCTCGGCAATCCACTCAGCGTATTCGGCGTGATCGGTGGCCACGTGCAGAACGCCGCCCGGCTTCAGGCGATCCGCGATCATCGCGAACGTGGGGCCCTGCAGGAGACGACGCTTGTGGTGGCGCACCTTGGGCCACGGGTCGGGGAAGAAGACGCGAACGCCGGTCAAGGACTCCGAGGTCAGCATGTTCTCGAGGACGTCCATCGCGTCGCCGCGGAACAACCTGACGTTCTCGATGTTCTCGCGCTCGATCTGCTGCAGAGTCTGCGCGAGCCCGGGTCGGTAGACCTCGACGGCCATGAGGTTGACGTGCGGCTCGGCCATAGCCATTGCCGTGGTGGCCGTGCCCGTGCCCGACCCGATCTCGAGAATCGCCGGACCGCTGCGCCCGAACCAGGCGTCGATGTCGATCTGCTCGTCGGCGACATCGCGGCCGATGCGTGGCCACAGGTTGTCCCAGGTGCTCTGCTGAGCGTCGGTCAGCGCTCCGCGGCGGGAGCGGAAACTGGTCACTCTGGGGTACAGCCGCGAGCCCCGTTCCTGGGTCTGCACCGAGTTGTCTCCGGTGTCGGCAGAGGTGTCCTGTGGCTCGTTCACCGGTCCATTGTCGCGCATCGGCGGAGTGTGTGACAGGTGGGTCTCGAGTTGAAGTTGAGACTTGCTGTTCCATCGCTGATCAGCGGTAGGGCCACGTCCTATAACTACAACGGTGTAATTCTCGACGGCCCGTCCGGAACGGCCGTCGTGTGCCAGAATCGGTGCCGCAGCAGGGGGCTGCGGGCCACGTGGCCGATCGTGCTCGACGAGCCGATCGCACATCTCGATGTGGCCGTTCGGTGGGTCGTTTCCGGGGGGATCGATGATGGACGGTGCCGAGGCAGGTCTGGGTCGATTGCGTGTGCGCTCGGAAGAGGTGGACGCGGCCGGGGCCGGCGCAGGCCGGAAGGCTGTCGAGAATGCTGTCGAGCGGCGTCTGCGGCCGCTGGAGGTGCACGTTTCCGGCCGCGTCGGAGTCGGGAAGTCGGTGATCGTCTCGGTGCTCGATGCCGCGCGACTGCATACCGACGGGTTCGAGGTCCGGTTGCACGAGAGCGGATGGGCCGATATCCCGCGTGCCGCGGAGGTGCAGCAGAGCCGCACCGCATCCGATGTCGACGTTCTCGTCCACGTGCTGGCCGGTGCCGTGTCCCCGGACGACATCACCTTCCTCTCCGCTCGACCCGGCGGACCGCCGGCACACACCGTGATCCTGCTGAACAAGGCCGACACTCTCGACGAACCCGCAGCGACGGCCGCAGCGGCATCCGAGCAACTGGGGCGAAAAGTGCTGCCGGTGATGGGATCTGTTGCAGCGGGCCTGGGCGGCGCGGCCCGAGGCTTCGCTGTGGACATGGCCGATGTGCGGGCCGTGGCGGCCGGTGCGCTGCGTACTGGGGATCTGATGACGGTCGATCGGTTTCGGAGTGCTGATATTCCGCTCTCGACGCCGCGCCGAGAGGCACTGCTGGACCGGGTGGAATTACGCGGTCTCGCCCTACTCGTCGATGCGCTCCGGCGGCGTAGCGAAGTGTCCGACGCGGATGTACTGCGTGAGCTGTGGGAGGCCACCGGCGTCGACGCCGTGACGACGGTGGTGTCCGACACTGTCTCGGCTGCTGCGACGGCCCGCGACGACGACCTGCACGAACAACTGCTGCAGATATCCGCCCGTCACCGTGACGTTCGAGGGGCCGTCGAATCCTATCTGGCTTCGGACGAGGCGGTGGCTGCCGATATGCGCTGTGCTGCAGCGCGATTGGCGGTGCCGATCGAGACGGGCTCGGAGCAGGCCCTGCTGGAGCAGGCATTGGTGTGGAAGCGGTGTGCCGCCACCTCGGAGGACGACGACGTCCGGCGCTCCGCCCTGGCCCTGTGCCGCGGCTATGTGCGGATGCTCCGACCGTGACCGATCCGAACCGGTTCCCGCTGCCGGACGATCTGAAAGGTGTTCTGCGTCGACGGAACTCGGAATCCCTCGTACGCATCGACCGTGCACGCAGCAGCCGACCTGCAGGCATTCACGTCACCGGCACCGCAGCATCCGGCAAGACCGAGATATGCCATCTGCTCACCCGGCGCGACGGCGCGGAGATCGGGTTCGCCGACTCGATCGAGAAGGCCGCGGTGGTCGTGATCGTCGTCGACGCGTCGGCTCCGGTCGGCCGTGCCGACGTCGAGCGCTGGCGTCCTGCCTTCGAGTCGACACCGGTTGTGTTGGTGGTCAACAAGGTCGATGTGCATCGCCGGTGGCGCGAGGTGGTCGACGCCGATATCGAGATCGTCGCCGAGCGTGTGCCGCGTGCGGTGGAACACTCCGTTCATCCGGTCTCGGCACGGTTGGCACGAGCCGGTAGGGAGATTGGCGATGCTGCCGTGTTCGCGGAGTCGGGTTTCGGGGCGGTCGCCGACAGAATCGACGCGTTGCTGATGCAGGCCGCGGCGGTAGGGGCACAGCGCAAATACGTTGCTGCAGTGCAGGAATCTGCCGCAGAGGCGAAGGCCGCCATCGTGGCCGAAGCTCGCGCAGTGACCGGAGGTGGTGACACCGCCCCTCTGCGTGCCAGGCGGGCGCGGCTGCTCGATGAACGAGAACGTCTCGGTGGTGACCGACGAGCATTGCTGCACAACCGTATTCAACGGGTTCGGGTCGACTGTATTCACGCTGCGGTCGAGGACGTTCGGATGCTCGGCGCGCAGGTACGGCAGACGATAGAGGGATCGCGGCGGGCCGAACTCGGCCATCTGCCCGGGCACCTCGCCGAATCCGTACAGGCAGTTCGAGCACGCGCCGACGCTGCCTTGTCCACCGGTATCCGCGCCGTGGAAGTCGAACTCGGGCTCGCCGGCACGGTGCCCGAATCCGGTACTGCAGGCGGTGAGATCGGCATCGGCGAACCGACCAGGCGACGCGGGATCGAGGACGTCCTGATGGTCGCACTGGGGGCCTCGGCAGGGGTGGGACTGGGTCGGCTCGTAGTTTCGCCCCTGGCTCTGATTCCTACCTTGGCCGTCGCCAACACGATCGTCTCACTGGCCATCGGTGCCGCGATCGCGTGGTGGTTGACCCGCTCACGTGCACTCGTCGCCGACCGTGCGCACCTTCGCGGCTGGACCCAGGAAAGTCTGGCTCGCGTGAAATCGGACGTGGAACAGCGGCTGCTCTCTCGCATTCTCGACGCCGAGTCCGCACTCGCGTCGGCGTTGACCTCGGCGGACCGGGAGGCGGCGGCACGTATCGATCTGTCGCTGGCCGAGATCGACGCCGAACTTCGCACGCTCGCCGATCACAGATCGGCGCTGCTCTCGGCCTGCGATCGGGATCTGGCTGCACTCGAGCGCGGGCTGGAGCGATTTCGCGGGTCCGGGCGCGACTCGGTCGTGCCGTCGAAGCCCGTCGAATTCTCTCCCGGCGATCCGGAACCGATCGGCGCGTCGATGCGTCGAAGCGGGTAGGTGCACGTCCGAACAGGTTCGCAGGCGGCGAACAGGGACCCGACAGTGAGGAGCGTCGATGATCGCGGTGGATGGCTTCGCAGTGGGCGGTTTCGAGACGAACGAGCCGGCCGAGGACGCGTCGGGCGATGGTGGCGGTTATGTCTCGACGGACTGGTTCGATCTCGACGGCGACGGTCGTCACGAGACTTCCGTTCGGACGACGGAGGCCGGAACGACGGTGGGAACGGATGTCGATGGAGACGGTGTGACAGACAAGTTCACCGCCTTCGACCGTGACGGGCACTACGAATCCTGGGAGATTTTTCGGGAAGCGAACGGTTTCGGGCAGGGCAGATCGTCCGAATCCGGCCGACTGTAGGCCATTCGGTCTGATTTGCATCGGCGCTGGTGGATGGCTTCTTGCGTCGGTCTTTCCCTATCTGAATCGGTCTTGTGACCAATCGGACAACACCCTGTTTCTGGAATCACGTCGCTCGGCGTTAACCTGATGAACAGGACATCCGGCGCTCGGTCCTCGGCTTGCTGTATCCAGTAACATGGTGTACTGCAGCTCGAACGGCCGAGCAGCGCCCCGCCGAGAGGGGAAAACCGAGATCTACTCGTGCGTGCTTGCCCACAGCGATCGTGCGAATTCTTCCCGGTTCCGGCTAACCCCAGGAGAGTTAGATGACCTCAGCGACCATTCCCGGTTTGAGCGGCACCGACAGCGTGCCGACTCGACACAAAGAACTGCTTGCCTGGGTTGCTCAGGTAGCCGAACTGACCGAACCGGACTCCGTGGTGTTCGCTGACGGATCCGACGCCGAATGGGAGCGCCTGACCGACAAGCTGGTCGAGGCAGGAACCTTCACCCGTCTCAACGACGAGAAGAAGCCCAACTCGTTCCTCGGCAACTCCGATCCGTCGGACGTGGCCCGCGTCGAGTCGCGCACGTACATCTGTTCCAAGGAAGAGATCGACGCCGGTCCCACCAACAACTGGATGGACCCGTCGGAGATGCGGTCGTTGATGACCGAGCTGTACCGCGGTTGCATGCGCGGACGGACCATGTACGTCGTTCCGTTCTGCATGGGACCGTTGGACGCTGCCGATCCCAAGTTGGGCGTCGAGCTCACCGATTCGGAGTACGTCGTCATCTCCATGCGTGTGATGACCCGCATGGGTCAGGCCGCTCTGGACAAGATCGGCGACGACGGGTTCTACGTGAAGGCGCTGCACTCGCTCGGTGCTCCGCTGGCCGAGGGTCAGGCCGACGTGCCGTGGCCGTGCAACGACACCAAATACATCACCCACTTCCCCGAGGACCGCGAGATCTGGAGCTACGGATCCGGTTACGGCGGCAACGCGCTGCTGGGCAAGAAGTGCTACTCGCTGCGTATCGCGTCGGCCATGGCCCACGACGAGGGCTGGCTAGCCGAGCACATGCTGATTCTCAAGCTGATCTCCCCCGAGGACAAGGCGTACTACATCGCCGCGGCATTCCCGTCCGCGTGCGGTAAGACCAACCTCGCGATGATTCAGCCGACCATTCCGGGCTGGCGTGCCGAGACCATCGGTGACGACATCGCGTGGATGCGCTTCGGTGAGGACGGTCGCCTCTACGCCGTCAACCCGGAGTTCGGTTTCTTCGGTGTCGCTCCGGGCACCAACTGGGATTCCAACCCGAACGCGATGAAGACCATCGATCAGGGCAACTCGGTGTTCACCAACGTCGGCCTGACCGACGACGGCGACGTGTGGTGGGAAGGCCTCGAAGGCAAGCCCGATCACCTGATCGACTGGAAGGGCAACGACTGGACGCCCGAGTCCGGAACCGATGCCGCACATCCGAACTCGCGGTACTGCGTGCCGATGGCTCAGTGCCCGTCGATGGCTCCCGAGTGGGACGACCCGCAGGGTGTGCCGATCTCCGCAATCCTGTTCGGCGGACGACGCAAGACCACCGTTCCGTTGGTGACCGAGGCCCGCGACTGGCAGCACGGAGTGTTCATGGGAGCCACCGTCGGCTCCGAGCAGACCGCTGCCGCCGAGGGCACCGTCGGTACCGTCCGACGCGACCCGATGGCCATGCTGCCGTTCCTCGGCTACAACGTGGGCGACTACTTCCAGCACTGGATCGACCTCGGCAAGAACGCCGACGAGTCCAAGCTGCCGAAGGTGTTCTACGTCAACTGGTTCCGTCGCGGCGACGACAAGCGCTTCCTGTGGCCCGGATTCGGTGAGAACTCGCGCGTGCTCAAGTGGATCGTCGAGCGCATCGAGCACAAGGCCGCGGGCGTCGAGACCCCGATCGGTGTCGTCCCCACGGCCGAGGCACTCGACATCGACGGCCTCGACACCACCGTCGACGACGTCGCCGAGGCACTCGCGGTGAACACCGACGAATGGAAGGCCGAGATCCCGCTGATCCAGGAGTGGTTCGACTTCGTCGGCGAGAAACTGCCCACCGGAATTCAGGACGAATTCGACGCCCTCAAGCAGCGTCTGGGCGCGTAGTATTCACGAGACAGAACGGGGCTCACCGAGGGGTGGGCCCCGTTCTGGCTTTCGAAGTATGCGAGATCAGGCAGTGAGAGCGGCCGCGCCGTGCAGGGTGCCGAGTCCGCTCAACGCAGCCGGCACCACCTGCAGGCCGTCGAGGAACTTCAGGCGCGCGTGCAAGGCGATCGACTCCCGGATCGGATCCCACAGCGGCGGGCCGGCCTGAGCGAAGCCGCCGCCGATCACCACCATCCGGACGTCCACCAGTGCGACCGCCGATGCGATGGCCTGACCGAGAGCCACTCCGGCGCGTTGCAATGCGGTGACGGCGAGCGGTTCGCCCGCGGCGGCATCCGTAGCCAGTTCGACACCGGTGTTCCCCGGCCAGCCCTGCTCCCGAGCCCACCGCACCGCCGAGGGGCCGCTGGAGACGGTCTCGACGCACCCGATTCCGCCGCACGCGCAGGGCGTCGTCGAACCGGGGACGACGATGTGGCCGATGTGCCCGGCATTGCCACTGGCCCCGGCGACGATTTTCCCGCCCAGCACCAGGCCCCCGCCGATGCCGGTGGACACCACGAGGCTGAGCACGTCCGGTATCCCGACAGCGGCACCGAATCGATGCTCACCCAATGCTGCTGCGCTGCCGTCCATGGCCAGAAGTACCTCGGCGTCGGGCAGTGCGGCGGAGATGTGCTCGCGCAGGCCGAACCCGTTCTTCCACTCGTCGACGTTGATCGGCGCGACCGACCCGGTGACGAGGTCGACTGGACCGGAACACGCGACCCCGACCCGCGTCACGTCGACGCTTCCGACGACCCGGTGCAGCAGTTCGGCACAGGCCTCCCACACGCCGGTGGCCGGTGTCGGAACTGTCTCCGGGTGCTGCGGACGTCCGTCGTCGCCGACGAGTGCCGCTGTCATCTTGGTGCCGCCGATGTCGAGCGCGAGTGCCGTCATCGATCCAGGTTATGCGGGAGTGGAGCCTGCGGAATGACCCATTGGGTATGCGTTCGGTTTCAGGACCAGGACGAGGTTGCTGCCGAGGAACTCGCGGAGTATCGGTACACGCATCATCCACCATGCCCAGCGCGGGTGATAGCGCGGAAACGCGGCCAGTAGCGTTGCGTTGGGAGTGCTTCGCGCCCAACGCAAGCCGTCTGCCGCGCTGATGTCGAACAGAGATTCGCCGAATCTGTTCTTGGGTTCGTGTCCGGTGGTGCGGGCGTAGCGTCGGGCCGCGTATTCACCGCCGAGATAATGCCACGGCCGGGTCTCGTGGCCGCCGAACGGGCCGAACCAGATGGTGTACGAGAGCACCGTGAGGCCGCCGGGTTTGGTGACGCGCAACATCTCCTCGGCCATGGTCCACGGCTCGCGGACGTGCTCGGCGACGTTCGACGAGAAGCAGATGTCGACGCTGTCGTCGCGGAAGGGCAACGCCATGCCGGAGCCGCGAACCGAACCGGGGATCTGCAGTCCGGCGGCGTGCATTTCCGAGGCGTCGGGTTCGACGGGCAGATAGCGCGCGCAACTCGCGCCGAAGACGTCGGCGAAGTATCCCGGTCCGCCGCCGACGTCGAGCACGGTCGCCGCCGACATGTCGGTGCCGGTCAGGCCGCGGTACAGGTCTCCGATCAGTTCGACGGAATCACGGGCCAGGGCACCGTAGAAGATGTCCGGAGAACTCTGCTCGTGCCCGAAGTCCTTCAGGAGTTTCACCGAGCGACGCAGTGTCGCGCGAGAGGCGAACAGTCGTGTCACGGCGGAAGTCACGAAAACGAACCCTAGCGGTTAGTGTGGCAGCGGTATTCGACGACGGTCGAGAAGCGAGCACGGTGGATGGGGTGAAGCGAGCGGTGCGCGAGGTTCTGTTGCTGTGCTGGCGCGATACCGGGCATCCGCAGGGCGGCGGCAGCGAGCGCTACCTCGAGCAAGTGGGCGCGGGCCTGGCTCGACGCGGTGTCCGTGTCACGCTGCGGACGGCCTCCTACCCCGGTGCTCCGGCCGAGGAGATCGTCGACGGCATCCGGATCAGTCGCGGTGGTGGTCGCCTGTCGGTGTATCCCCGCGCTCTGGCCGCCATCGCCGCCGGTCGGCTCGGTTTCGGGCCGCTCAAAGGGATCTCCCCGGATGCCGTGATCGACACCCAGAACGGCATTCCGTTCTTCTCCCGCGCAGTACTCGGTGTGCCGGTGACGCTGCTGGTGCATCACTGTCACCGCGAGCAGTGGCCGGTGGCGGGCCCGATGATGGCAAAGCTCGGCTGGTGGCTCGAGTCGACGATCTCACCGAAGGTGCACCGCCGCAATCAGTACCTGACGGTGTCGTTGCCTTCTGCAGACGAGCTGATCGCTCTCGGTGTCGACCGGGAGCGCATCGCCGTGGTCCGCAACGGTGCCGACGACATCCCACTGTCTGTACCGGAAGGCGGCGAGGACACCCGCACGCCCCACCCGTCCTTGTCCGTGCTGTCGAGGCTGGTTCCACACAAGCAGATCGAGGACGCGATCGACGTCGTGGCTGCACTGCGCGGCCGCATTCCCGACATCCATCTCGACGTCATCGGCGGCGGATGGTGGGAACGGAATCTTCGCGAGTACGTCACGAGCCTGGGCGTCGATCGATACGTCACCTTCCACGGTCACGTCGACGAGGAGCGCAAGCATGCACTGCTCGGTCGGTCGTGGGTGCATGTGATGCCCTCCCGAAAGGAGGGCTGGGGGCTCGCCGTCGTCGAAGCTGCCCAGCACGGTGTTCCCACGGTGGGCTATCGCAGCTCCAAGGGACTCACCGATTCGATCATCGACGGCGTCACCGGTGTTCTCGTGGGTGGTTCGACATCCGGAGCCGAGGACCGCGATGTGTCCGCGCTGACCGGTGCCGTCGCCGAACTGCTGCAGGACGCCGAGGCCCGCACCCGCCTCGGTGAGAAGGCACGAGTCCGCGCGGGTGAGTTCTCCTGGGGCCAGTGCGCCGACGGCGTGTTCTCGGTGCTCGACGGGACGACGCGCGGCACCTGGTCGTCAGGCCTGGTGGGAGCGGCCGACGCGCATACCCCTGCCGAATCGGCTCAGGAGTCCTACCGCTAGTCCGCCGAGCAACAGCAGTGCCCACGCCAGATGTGCGAGCACAACGGCTGTCGCCGAACGACGTTCGAGCATCGCCGGATCCGGCACCCGATAGAGGCTCAGTTCCTCGTCGGAGTACACGGCGGCGAGTCGGTCCAACGTCTGCTGCGCATTGCCGAGCTCGCCCGGAGTCGTGTTCTCCACCAGTACCCAGCCGACACCCAGGGCCGCGAGAGTGTCCGCGGAGTCGCCTGCGAGCAGAGCGTTCTGCACGTCCGTCGCCCGTTTCCCTTCCCCGCGGACCGTGCCGCCTGCGACGAGGAGTTCACCGGTCTGCAGGACGTCGAGCGGCAGCATGCGGGGTGCGGGATCCAGAACGGGTGCTGAGCCGCTGTAGGGAAAGCGGCGAAACATTCCGGCGGGAAGTACGGCCACGTCGCCGTCCTGGTCGGCGAGTTCCGCCGACACCGCTTGCCACGACTGCGG
Organism: Rhodococcus sp. 05-2256-B1; assembly: GCF_002258465.1. Classification (NCBI taxonomy): domain Bacteria; kingdom Bacillati; phylum Actinomycetota; class Actinomycetes; order Mycobacteriales; family Nocardiaceae; genus Rhodococcus; species Rhodococcus sp. 05-2256-B1. The sequence continues at coordinate 415,312 of NZ_NOZA01000015.1, forward strand.
GTACGTCACCGGCTTCAGTGCGTTGCCGACGCCCCAGCCGAGGTCGGGGAGCGCAACGAGCAACGCCAGCACGGCAACGCCCCCCGGCAGCCATGCATCGCCGAATCGGGTGCGTCGGGATGCCAACCAGCTGATACCGGCCGCAGCGGCGAGGGCGTACATCGGCATGGCCAGCGCGACCCACTTCTGCGAATCGCGGAGCAGACCGGCCCCGGGGACGGTGTCGCCCAGTACGCGAGCCGCCGCCAACCCCGGTCCGGTTGCTGCCAGCGCAGGAAGCACGATGGCAGCGAGTGCAACGACACCCAGGCCCACGATCACCGGATTGCGTCGACGGCGATACAGCGGCCGTATCCCGAGAGCGACGACGGTCAGCAACAGGACCGTCCCCACGACAGCGAAAAGTCCTGTCCGAGAACCGGGTACGGCGTCTGAGTTCCAGATGCCGCCGAGACCGGCCAGACTACCCACCGTGCCCAGACCCGGTTCGGCGCGTGCTGCGAACGCGGCCCAACCCGCCGGATCCGCCGGTTCGACGCCACCGCCCGACACCATCGTCGCAGCCAGCCACGGCACCGACGCGACGGCGGCGATCGCGAGGGTGGCGACCACGCGCAGGCCGCGTCGGGCACCCCCGGGGAGGGCGACGACCAGTAGCGCGACGGTTGCCGCCAGCAACGCACCGGTAGGGGTGAGCCCGGCCGCGGCCAGGCAGACGGCGAGGGCCCACCAGGAGTGACCGGACCTGACTGCGAGTGCGGCGACCACCGTCCACGGGAGGGCGGCGTAGCCGACGAGCAGACTCCAATGTCCCTGCAGCAGGCGTTCGGCGACATAGGGGTTCCACACGGCCACCGTCGACGCGACGAGCAGGGCAGGCAGTGGCGCGGTGGGCAGCATCTTCTGCGCCATCACCGCCGCGCCCCAGCCGGCCGTCCACAACGCCAGCAGCAGAACGGCCTTGACCACAAGGCCACCGTCGAACACCGTGGTCAGGGCCGCGATCGCGGCATCCTGCGGCACTGCCCGCGCGGCCGCGTCGGCGATTCCCCAGGCGGAGTCGGTGAAGTAGGAACGGGGGGTGCTGACGGCGTCGCGAAGCAGGAGATATCCAGGTCCGAGCAGTGGCCCGAGAACGACGAGCGAGAGCAGCAGGCTGTAGAGCGGCGGCGTCCACCTCGACCTCGACCACGCCATGATCGGCACCCTATACCGTGGACGCATGTCGTTTCGCGCCTCGTCCGAGGCAGACCACCCGGCGGGTGCGTCCGTCGCCGGGATGGGGATGGTGACGGCCGGCTCGATGTTCGCCAATGTCGTGGCGTATCTGCTGCAGGTGCTCGCAAGTCGCATGCTCGGCGTCGAGGGTTACGGCGAGTTCGCGAGTCTTCTTGCGGTGCAATTGGTTCTGGCGGTCCCGGCGTTGGCGTTGCAGTCCGTCGTCGCGCGCGAGGTGGTGCGCGGCCGCAGTTCTCGCGAGCTGCGTGGTGTCGGCTACCGCTGTGCGGCGGTCGTGGGTGTGCTGGCTCTCGCTGTGTCGCCTGCGTTGTCGGCGGCCATGGACGTCTCCGCAGCGGCCACGGTGTCGGCCGTGATCGCTGCGCCGGTGCTGGTGTTGTTGGCCGCGGAGCAGGGGCTTCTACAAGGACGTGGCCGATTCGGCGCGCTGAGCGTGGTGTTGGCGGCGGCCGGTTTCGGCAAGGTGGCGCCGGCGGTGGTCGTGTTGCTGCTCGGCGGCGGCCCGGGTTCGGTGCTGCTGGCGACGGCGGCCGGTATCGGCGTGGTGGCCGTCGGCGCGCGGTCGGCCGCTGGAGTGCCGGTAAACGCGGTGTCGGAAACCAGGGTGACCGTTCTGACGGTGCTGCAGGCCTCGCAGGTGCAGTTGGTGCTGATCGCGATGTCCGCATTGGATTTGGTGCTGGCTCGGTCGTTGCTCAGCAGTACCGAGGCCGGGCTGTACGCGGTCGGTGCCGTCGCGTCCAAAGCGGCGTTCTGGCTGCCGCAGGCGGTCGGAGTGGTGTTGTATCCGCGCATGGCGAACCCGCTGCACTCGGCTGCCGCAGTGCGATCGGCGCTGACCGTCGTCGCCGGACTCGGCACGGTACTGGTACTCGGGGGCGCGCTGGCGTCGCCGCTACTTCCTTTGGTTGTCGGTGACACGTATTCCGGTGTGCAGCAATACGTGTGGCTCTTCGTGTTGCAGGGGGCATGCCTGGCGGTACTGCAGAGCGCGCTGCTGTGGGCAATCGCGGGGGAGCGTACCCGCCTGGCCCTCGTCGCCTGGTTCGCCCTCGCGGTCGAGGTGCTGCTGTTGCTGTTCGTGGCCTCCACCCTGGGCCAGTTCGTCACCGTCGCAGCCGTTACCGCCGCGGTCACGATGGCCGTCGTGTGCGGCGTTGTCCTGTTCGGCGACAGAATCAGTCGCGCGCGGGCCGGATCTCGCCGATGATCTCGAAGTCGACAGCACCGGCCAACGCCAGATAGATCGGTTGCGAGACGTGGCCGTCGGACAGAAACAGGTGCCCACGGGCACCGGTGAACGACACCGAATCGGATACGGATTCGATGATGCGAACATCTGCTGTGCCTGCCCTGTTCACCAGCGCGCCCAGCAGTTTGATGCCCTCGTAGCACGACTGTCCCAGTGCGCCGACGATCGGCGCATCGACCCCGAAGGAACGAGCGAAACGAGCCGAGAATCCCAAACTTGCTTCGGTGGCGAGGGTTTCGAAATAGCCGGACGCGACGTACAGCCCGTGGGTGTTCTCGCCGCCGGCCGCCAGCAACATGTTCTCGTCCATCAGTGGACTGAGGCGGATGCAGTGCGCGTCCAGCCCGGCACCGGCGAATTGCTGATGGAAATGGACTGCGTCGTCGCCGATGAGGAGGACCACGGTCGCGTCGGCACCCGATCGCTCGATCGCGGTGACGGTCCTTGCGAAGTCGCTCGTGCCGACCGGTGCGAACTCCGCGTGCACCACCGATGCGCCCAGCCCACGGAGCCGAGTTGCCGTGATGGAAGCGCTCTTTCGGGGCCAGACGTAGTCGTTTCCGACTATCGCCCAGCGGCGTCGTCCGAATTCGCGAACGAGGAACTCCAGCGCCGGGACCAGTTGGTTGGCAGGCGTCTCACCGGTGATGAACAGTCCCGGGTAGCGGTCGCCGCCCTCGTACATGGAGGTGTACACGTACGGAATCCGTCCGAGCGTCACCGGAATGACGGCTCGCCGTACCGCCGAGGTGTGCATCCCCGCCACCGCATCGAGGGCACCGGCATCGAGCAGCGTCGCGACCTCGTGGGCCACCGTCACCGGATCGCGGCCGCCGTCGATGGACATCAACTCGACGCGGTGGCCCAACACGCCGGCCGAGGCGTTGAGTTCGTCCCTGGCCAGCTGGGCCGACAGCTCGCTCGACGGTCCGATGATGCCGAACGGTCCGGACATCGGAAAGATCAGGCCGACGCGAAACGTGTCGAACCGATCGCTGTTCATCGTGCCGTCCGTCCGCTCGGTGTCTCTTCGCGGTTCGCTTCACCATAGAATCGCGAGAGAGACTGTAGCGCCGACGCAGGAACCGAGCAGGGGGGACGATCACGTGGATCACCAGGATGCTGCGTCGGCAGCGCGTTTGCTCACCGTGGTCGAGCGGGCCGTGTCGGATCGATTGCGCGCCACCCTCGTGCCGTGGGAATTGGACCTCGAAGAATGGCGAGTGCTGTCGCTGTTGTCCGACGGTGAGGGACACACGATGGCCGAGACAGCGGAGTTCGCATTGCTCTCCCCGCCGACGTTGACCAAGGCGGTCAACCGGCTGGTGTCCAACAATCTGGTGCACCGCCGTACCGGCACCGTCGATCGTCGGCAGGTGCTGATCCGCTTGACGGCCCGTGGGAAAGCAAAGCACGACGCGGCCGCCCCGATGATGAACGACGCCGCGGCGATGGTCTTCCCGTCGGAGTCGGATCGTGAGCTGTTGCAGTCTCTGCTCCGGGCCCTCGAGACCAACGCGAAGACGGCCTCGATCACCCACTGACCTTTCTCGGCGTCCGGTCTCGGACGCGGTCTCCGCCGTAACCTGCCAGGTCGGCCGCTTTCGTGATCTCTTTTTAACATGTTTCACATTGCAATAGTGTCCACGGAAAGTATTGTTCCGATGCAGCGCAGCCAGCGCTCTCGCCGCGAACTGAAGTGGACACCCGTTCATGAACATGAAGAAATACTTCGAGGGGCCAGCGACCAGCCTCGACGATCAGATCGAAAGCTACGCAACCTCCCGAGTGCCCGACGACCAACGCTGGCGGCGGCCGGCGATCCTGCTGGTCCTCACCGGCAACGTGACCGCGATGTTCTGGTTCGCCCTCGGCGGCCAGATCGGGTTTCTGGTGGGATGGCCGATGTTCCTGATCCCCGTGGCGTACATGGTGATCGGTGCGACGCTCGTCGGCAGCCTCATCATGCGTATCGCCAGCCAAGAGGGTCTGTCGCTGCCACTGCTCACCCGCGGGCTCGGGTTCGGAACCAAGGGTTCTGCCGTCGCCTCGCTCGTCTACGCGGTCAACTACGTGTTCTACTTCATCTTCGAGGGCAGCATCGTCTCGCACGGGCTCAGTGAGCTCGCGGGGATCGAGATCGACTCCGCCTGGGCCACAGTGGTATTCGTGCTGGTCGCACTCGTGGCGCTGTTCTTCTCCTGGCGCGGTATGCACTCGATGAACATTCTGCAGCGCTTCGGGATGCCCATCTTCCTGATCCTGTTCGCCGTCGGTATGTACATGCTCGCCAGCGGTTACGTACTCGTCGGGCCCGGCGAATGGGAAGCGACCGGTGGATTCACCGCCACCGCACTGTGGCAGGCGTTCAGCCTCGCGAACGGGCAGGTCGTGTTTCAAGCACTCATCGCCACCGACTACGGACGGTTCGTCAAGAAGAGCGTCAGCTATGTCGGAACGGCCGGACTGATGCTGGCAGAACTGCTGATGATCGTCGTCGTGATGATTCTCGGTGTGTTCCTCGGTTTCACGATGCTGCGTCATTTCACCGGAACCACTGCAACACCGGAACTCTCGGCCACCGACCCGGGACTGTACTTCGCCATCGTCATGGGTCTGCTCGGCGTGATCTTCGCGGTGGTCACCCAGGTTCGCATCAACGTCATGAACCTGTATTCCGGATCGCTCGCCCTGTCCAACGCGTGGGATGTGCTCTCGCCCAGGAAGGTCGGGCGTCAATGGTGGATGGTGGCGCTACTGGTGGTGGGCGTGCTGTGCTACCCCGTCAACATTCTGCAATACACCGACAAGTTCCTGGCCGTCACCGGCATCATGACCAACACCTGGATCTTCATTCTGCTCGCGGACTACTTCGTGTGCAGAAGACTGCTCGGCCTGGCACCCCGCGACAACATCGAGTTCCGCGAAGGGCGCGTGCGCAATTGGAACCCCTGCGGCATCATCGCCATGGCAGCGGGCGTCGCGGTGGGCGGACTCGGCGTGTTCGGCCTCTACTCGTCGTATTACGCGTCGTTCATCGCCATGCTTCTCGGTCCTCTTCTCTACGTTCCGCTCACGATGGCAACCCGCGGACAGTTCTACGAACCACCGAAATCGAACGATCCCCTCATCGCCGAAAGGATTGTGGCGTCATGACATTCACTGCTGCATCCGTCCAATTCGAGCCCACGCTGTTCGCGAAGGAATCGAACGTCGCCGCTCTGAGCGACCTCGTGGAGAAGGCGGCCTCGGACGGAGCGCGCCTGATCACGACACCCGAAATGGCAACCACCGGCTACTGCTTCCACGACACCGAGGAAGCGGCAACCGTCGTCGAACAGATCCCCGGCCCCACCACCGAGACGTTCGCCGAGATCGCGTCCCGTCGTAACTGCTACATCGTCGTGGGCATGCCCGAAGTCGATGCGACGAGCGGATTGTTCTACAACAGTGCAGTTCTCATCGGTCCCGAGGGAATCGTCGGCACACACCGCAAGACGCATCCGTACATCGCCGAGCCCAAATGGGCGGCCCCAGGCGATCTCGGGCACCAGGTGTTCGAGACCCCGCTCGGTCGCATCGCACTGCTCATCTGCATGGATCTGCACTTCCTGGAGACGGCGCGTGTGGTTGCGCTTCAGGGTGCCGACGTGATCTGCCACATCAGCAACTGGCTCGCCGAACGCACTCCTGCCCCCTACTGGATCAGTCGTGCCTTCGAGAACAACTGCTACGTCATCGAGAGCAATCGCTGGGGTCTCGAACGAACCGTTCAGTTCAGCGGCGGCACCTGCATCATCGAACCCGACGGCAACGTGGCCGGTCGCCTCGACGTCGGTGACGGTATTGTCCTCGGCGACATCGACATTCGTCGCACACGAGAGGCCGGGCCCGTGCGCAGGCCGAATCTGTACCGTGAACTGCAGACCAACACGTACGCGTGGAACCCGCTCGATTTCTTCACCCTCTACGGCCACTCGCCCTTACCGGCCGGGCGGACTTCGTCGGTGAGCGTCGTGCAATGCACTCCGGGGACGTCGATCGACGGCAATCTCGACGACATCGAGCAGTGGGCCGCCGGCCTCGCGGGCGCGAGCGATCTCATCGTGTTTCCCGAACTGTCCGTCACCGGGCCGGTCTCCGCGGATCGGCCGCCGCGCGAGGTCGGGGAGTCGATCGACGGGACGTCGCTCGCACGCGTCGTCGATATCGCTGCCCGGCATGGTGTTTCGATGGTCGTCGGTGTGGCTGAGCGCGACATCGGATCCGATCGGGTGTACAACTCCGCAGTGCTGGTTCAGCCGAACGGAACCTGCACGGCGTACCGCCAGATCCATCTGTCCGTCGAACACACCTCGCTGTTCGACGCGGGCGACCGCTGGACCGTCGTCGACCTTCCCGTCGGGAGAGTGGGAATGCTCGTCGGTCACGATGCACTGTTGCCGGAGGCCGGCCGAATTCTGGCGCTGCGTGGCTGTGATCTGATCGTTTGCCCGGCCGCACTCGCCGGCACTTTCGTCGGCTCCCACCCGGGAACCGACATCCCTCATGCAGCAGAGATTCCCACCGGAGCCGATCCCACGCACTGGCATCACATGCGCGTCCGGGCAGGCGAGAACAACGTGTACTTCGCGTTCGCCAACACGATCGACACCGACCGCGGAATTGCCGGACACAGCGGAGTATTCGGGCCCGACACCTTCGCCTTCCCCCGAACCGAAGCCCTCGTCGACAGTGACGCACCGGGCCACGCGACCTGCGTCGTGGACACCACGAGCCTGGGTGGGGCGTACCCCACCAACGTCGTGCGCCGCAAAGACCTCGTACTGATGCGGCAACCACACCAGTACGGAATTCTCTCGACGGCCTGAGTGGCCGAAAACGCCAGTGGCGTGGTCATGTCCCCGCTTGGGCACACAACCACGCCACTGGCTATCTGGTCGTTCCGCAGGCTCCACTCCTGCATAGGCACTTACTCCTTGGAGAGGTTCGTCCTCGGAATCTCTTCCGTGCGATCGGTCGTCCAGTCGCGGTTCGGTGCGGTGCCGCCACTGGGGGTCGGGCGGGGACCGGTGTCGGTGCGGGCCGGCTGACGGTGTCCACCGTTGCCGCCGCCGCGCAGCAGCAGAACGACTCCGGCGATCAGCGAGATGACACCGAGGATGCCGGCGACGATCGGAACGGTGCGGCCGAAGAGCGACAGCTTGTCCTGGCCGTCCTTCGCCTGCTGGATCTGGTACTCGACGGTGTTCTCGTCGAACGTGATCGGGGCCTTCAGCACGTCGACCTCGGGACGGCCTGCCTCACGGCCGTAGTACTGGTGGATCTGCTCTTCGCCCTTGACGACGACGCCGGTCTCGGGCTCGACCCACAGGGTGCGGGTGTTCTCGTACCAGCGGGTCATCGTCACCGGTGCGGTTCCACCTTCGACGCCCCAGGTGTCGGCGGGCAGCGTGACCTTGTTGGTCGGCAGGTTCACCACGGTCGACAAGTCGACCGGTCCGACGGTCTGCTGGTACTGGTACACCGGCGTGCCGTTGATTTCGGTTTCCTCGACGAAGTCGATGTCCTTCGAGGCGCGCGCGTTGACGTCGAAGTACGGGTAGCTCTTCTGCTCGGCGTTGAACGGGAACTTGTACTGCAGACCGGTGTGGGCCACTTCCTCGGCCGGCTTGTCGCCTGCCACCTGAATGGTGCCGATCGGGCTTTCGACGGGCATCGAGGTCTTGCGGTCGATGCTCACGCGGTCGACCGTGGCGGTCAGCAGGCCGGTGTCGGCCTGCTTGTCGGTGCGGCGCAACGTCTGTCCGGCCTGAAGAGTCATGATGTCGGCGTCGGAGGGATCCTCGACGGTGACGAATCGCTGTGAGGTCAGCGGAACGTTCTGATCGACCACGGCGCGACCGGCTGCCAGCGACCGCGCGTCGAGGACGCTTCCGGTGCCGGTGGAGACTGTGGTGACCTCGAGGTCGAGTGGAGTCTTCTCGAGCGCCGAGACGGTGTAGGTGGGGATGAGGATGGCGGCAACCACCAGAAATGCGCCCAAGCCGATGAGGAAAAGGGCCAATATCCGGCTCGGCCCTGAGCGCTCCGCCATGCTGAATCTCCTTAGTCGACCGCTTCACTGGAAGACACCGCAGGCGGGATCGTACGAATTCCCCGATGCGCTGCCCGATTTCTTACGACACGTCGCAGGTGACAGTAACAGTCGACAGTGGCACCGGTCTCGTCCATGCCGGTTCGACACGGCACACTTGAGCCACCATGAGCACTCGAGTCCACTCGGCGTCCGTCGTACCGTTGCGTGCCTTCGTGCCCGCTCTGGAGGGGATGCGGGCAGTTGCCGCGCTCGGCATCGTCGTCACCCACGTCGCATTCCAGACCGGGGCCGCCAATTCCCCGCTGATGGGCCGAGTCTGGGGCCGGTTCGATCTCACGGTGGCGATCTTCTTCGCGCTGTCGGGATTTCTGCTGTGGCGCCCGCATGCCGCGCAGGCCCGCGGACTCACGCAGGCGCAGCCCACTCGCCGCTACTTCTGGTCACGCGCAGTGCGCATCCTGCCCGCCTACTGGGTGGTCACGGTGCTCGTCCTGCTGTTTCTGCCGCACGCAGGCGGGGACTATCGGGTGTGGCTGGCCAACCTGTCGCTGACCCAGGTGTTCGTACCGTTGACGCTGACCGAGGGCATGACGCAGATGTGGTCGTTGTCGGTCGAAGTGGCGTTCTATCTGTTGCTGCCGCTGTTCGCCTGGCTGATGATCCGGCTTCGGGGATCGTCGGCGAGGTACCGAGTGTGGGTTCTGCTCGCTGCGTCCGCGGTGACGCTCTCCTGGGCGTTCATTCCGATCGCGACACCGGAAGCCATCCATCACGACAACTGGTTGCCCGGCTACTTCCCGTGGTTCGCCGCCGGCATGGTGCTCGCCGAAGTATCGGTCGGTCCGCAGATGTGGGTGCATCGTTGGGCGCGTCGCACATGGGTGATGCCCGCGATCGCGGTGACGGCATTCGTTCTGTCGGCGACGCCGCTGGCGGGCCCACAAGGATTGGTGCGGCCCGAGCCGTGGCAGTTCGAGCTCAAGATCGTCTTCGGTGCCGTGCTGGCGTTCGCGATGCTCTCGCCGTTGGTGCTGGCCGATTCCGCCCGCAGGCATCGGGTGTTCGAGCATCCGGTGATGCTGACCCTCGGCCGCTGGTCGTACGGGATCTTCATCTGGCACCTGGCCGTGCTCACCGTCGTGTTCCCGGTGTTCGGCATCGTCCCCTTCTCGGGCGGCATGTGGTTCGTGCTGACGGTGACCCTGGCACTGTCGATTCCGGTCGCTGCCGCGAGCTATGCGCTGGTGGAAGAGCCGGCCCGGCGCAGGTTCGCGCCGAAGAAGGCGGTCACGGCTTCCGCATCGCGCTGACGGCCAACGCGACGATGCCGATCAACGATGCCAGCTGCACCGCGTAGGACCCGCCCACATATCCGTCGGCCGACCGCCACGGCCCGAGCGAGAGCAGCGCTGCCCCCAGCAGAGCGAATCCACCTGCTGCGCACACCGATACGCGAGACGTGAGCTCCGACCCATAACGGCGGTTCAGCAGCGCCGAGCCGACACCGAGAACCAGCACCGAGATCGCTCCGACGACGCCTGCCAGCACGATCGCCGCGCCGAGCAGCGCCGCGAATGCCACCGGAGTGCTACGCCAGGGCCTGGGCGCGGGGCCTGGATCGACGACGCCGCGGGGCAGTCGCACCGCCGCGATCAGCAGCGGAATCAACAGCAGTAGTCCGCCGAAGATCCCGAGTCGGTACCAGCGGTCGGTGGTGAAATCCAACGACACCGTGCCCGACGCCCCGGCCGGGACGATCCAGGCCTGCTGCCAGCCGTCGACGACCACCGGGATCAGTTCGGCCCCTCCGGGTGTCGTTGCCCGCCAGCCACTGTTGTTGCTTTCGGGGATGACGAGCAGGCGATCCGAGGTGCTCGAGGTGAGGGTCACTTCGCGGTGATCGGGACTCCATGCTGTGGTGCGCGCCGCCTGCGGTGCAGACGTGTCCGGCCACAACGCCGGAATGGGCATGGTGCGCAGCCGAAGCCCGTCGACGAAGAACGACGCTCCGGGTTCGACGACGATGTCCTGGCGTCCCTCGGGGAGCGACACGGGATTGACGAAGTTTTCGTTCACCGGGATGTCCGCGTCGCAGACCGATGCGGGTAGAGCTGCGCCGGAACGGAATTGGTCTGCGGTGGCCGTCACCGAGGTGCGCACCGTCTGCCCCGCGATGGACACCAGGGGCCCGTCGAAGCAGTCGACCGTGATCTGCCGGTCACCGTCGTACGGCGGCCCGATCGGCTCACCGGCGGACAACGGTGTGACCTCGGCAAATCCGGGCGGTTGAGATTGGATGAAGCCCAACGAGTTTCGGTCGAGTACGCCGTCCCAGTCCACGATGGACAGCACGATCCTGTCGGTCACGTACGGTGCCAACGCGAGTGTCGTCGAACCGTCGGTATCCACATCGCGCACCATCGGACCGTTGCCCAGATTCACTGCTACCCGCGTCGGGTGGGCAGGCAGCGCGCCGAGGCTGGGGCTCAGCTCGAGCCCGTCGACCAGTGTCGGAGCGGGCAATTGGATGGTGAGAGTGGGGTCGGTGCCGGCTCGATCGGTGATCGACTTCTCCGGTGCCGTCCACGACGTACGCGGGTCGCCGTCGGTGGCGGCGAAGGCCGAACCGTCGAGGTCCGCGACGTCGGACGCCCCACTCGCCAACGGCCGGCCGGGCTGGGCCAGCAGGGCCTCGAGCTCGGGGGACTGCCGCGTGCGTACCGTCAGCTCGGGGATCACCGCGGTGCCCATCGGGACGCCGATCGTGCGCGAGAAGCGGCCCAGTTCCTCCGGCGACTTGGACAGTCCACTGCTGCAGCGGATTCGATCGTCGGTGTCCAGGCAACCGGAGCGGCCCGGAAATTCTTGGCCCAGCTCCCACGCGTCGACGCTCGCGCCCGCGGGAGTGGGTGGCAGTACCGCGCGATGCACGATGGAGACCGGCGTGGGGTTGTCTCGATCGGAGTAGTCGTCCACCGACACTTCGCTGATGCCGAACTGACTGCCCCGGGTGCCGTCCACCGTCGACTTCGCGGTGATGCGCAGCCACGGAGTTTCCCCACCGGGCAGCGACACCGTCATCGGGTCTCCCGGCTTGTCCACCCGGGCCGCCGTCGAGCCGTTCGGAGTGGTGACCTCGACCCACTTGACCGGGTCTCCGATCGTTCCCGGGCTGGTCCGCATGTGCAGCAGCCCGCCGCGCACCGGAGTATCGAAATCGAGTTGAAGCCATTGCCCCACAGCGCGTTCGATGCCGTTGCTGATCCAACCGGTGGCCAGGTCGCCGTCCACTGCGGCCGCTACCCCGCTGCCGGGCACACTGCCCCCGATCTGAGTCGCGTCCGACGCCGAACTCGACGCGGTCAACGTCGCGCCTTCCCACTCCGCGTTCACGGTCTGCGCCCCGTACACCGGATAATCGGGCACCTCGTTGAGCGAACGACGGGGCTCGTCGGCGGCCCGCAACGCGGAGTTGTGATTGTCCACCTGACCGAAGTCGGTCTCGCGATTCATCGGTGTGTCGGTCACCGTCACCGAATCGACGGGCAGGCCCGCAGCAGCTGCATCCGACGCCAACAGCGTCGGCCCGGCCGGAACGGGCAGCCGAACACCGTTGTTGCGCAACTCGTTCGATCGCAGAATCGACTCGGGCCCGCCCTGCACCACCGGCACTCGATCCACATCGACCGTGTACTGACCGGAGGCAGGTACGTCCGCTGCGGCATCGACCGCGTAGATCTCGACGGCCGGATACGGAGGCCGTAGATCGCCGTCCAGAACCACCCCGTCCACCTGACCCGGTGCCACGTCCTCGCCGAACTCTGCCACCTTCTCGAGCCCCGGCGAACCGTCGAGCACGCGGTGGACGGACGCCGGTCGGGTGGACCGCGAATCCTCCGGATCCAGGTCGTTGCGCACGACGACGTAGCTGATGCCCTGTCCCACAAGGGTGTCGGCCAAGCCGGTCGACGGCCTGCCGTCGGCGAAGAGTCGTTGCACCGAGTCGAGGGCGCGAATGGCACCGGGCGGCGTGAGCGGAACCGCATCTCGGACGGCCCAGGGCGTGGTCGCGAGAGCCTGCAACGGCTCGTCGCGCGTCAGGCCCCAGGTCTGCAGAGCAAACGGTGCGCCGGGCACGATCAGTGCACGCTGCGCGTCGGAACCGTCGGGACTCGAGCCGGAGGCATGGTAGGTGAGCCAGTCGGCGGCGTCATGCCAGTACTGCGGCACGGCCTCGTACGCACCGCGCGGCGCGAGCTTGCCCGTCCACGCCAGCGCCGTCGAGAGCGTCAGCGCAACCAGGATCAGCGCGGTCACCGCCATCATCGGGTGCTTCTCGGGATGCGCGACGGCCGCTCGCCACGTCGGCCGTGGAACCGAACCCGGCAATGGAACCCGGGCCAGTAGATGAGCGAGGCCGAGTACCAACGGGATTCGGATGACCGGCTCTAGTTTGTGAATGTTGCGCAGAGGTGCGCCCGCGGAATCGAGGAACACTCGCACGGTTGCCGCGAACGGACCGTCGAGATCGCCGACGAACCCTGCGCCCAGGCCAACGAGGCCGACGAACAACATGACCGTCAATCGGCCGCGGGCCGGCATCGAGCGCATCGCCAGACCCGCAATGCCTGCGGCCGCGATCAAGCCGGTCGCGATCACGGCAGCAGGCTGAGTCACCAGCACGGCGCCCGCCACCCGCTCGGGAGAGACGAACGGGGTCCAGCTGCCGGTACCGCGCAACACCTCGGTCAGCGACGTCCACTGGGTCGTCGTGCCGGACGATTCGATGTAGTCGAGGAACGGCGGAGAGACCTTGCCCAGCAACAGCAGTGGGACGATCCACCACAGTGTCGCCAGCACCAGAAAGCCGGTCCACCAGGCCGCGAACACCAGCCAGCGGCGGTTCGGTCGATGGCACAGCAGCCAGATGACGGCCACCAGAACGGCGGCGGCCGTCGCGACGGCATTGACCGCGCCCATCAACGCCACGGCCAGCGCCGATTGTGCCGCCGCACGCCGAACCGTGTTTGTTGCGGACCGACTGTTCAGGCAACGAACGATGGGAACGAGCACCCACGGCGCGAGCATCATCGGCATCGTCTCCGAGGAGATCGACGCCAGAGTGGTGATCACCCTGGGGGACAGCACGAATGCTGTCGCTGCGATCAGACGGGAAGTGCGGCTGCCGACACCGAGTGCCTCGGCGAGCCGGACGATTCCCCAGAAGCCGGCGACGAGCAGCAGCGCCCACCAGATGCGTTGGGTGATCCACGGTGGGATCGACAGCAGATCACCGCCGGCGAAGAACGCCCCGTGCGGGAAGAAGTAGCCGTAGGCCTGATTCTGCACCTGGCCCAGCGGAGCGGCGCTGTTCCACTGATGCGAGGCGCGTTCGAGAAATCCGAGAGGGTTCTGCGCCAGGTCGTACTTGGTATCGGCGACGGTGAAGCCCGGGACCTGCAGAAACGTGAGCAGGAATGCGAGAGCGGAGACTCCGAAGAGCCAAATCCGACCGAGCGGCTCGGTCGAGATCAACGATCCACGTGAGCGACCAGCGTCAGCGGCTGCCGTACTCAACCTGGTTCAGCAAGGACGAGTCGGCGTTTCCGGTGCGATCGATGTCCGGCCGAGAGTTGTCTGCTGCACCGGCGGTGACTCCGAATACGACGCCGGCACCCAGTACGGCTCCGACGACGGCGGCAATGACACCCGGGACAGCGAACTTCATCTCGGTTCTCCAGTCAGTCGGCTCAGTGAAGCAGTGGGCGAGGTTGTCCCCCACGCGGGCATCACGGTATCACCTGCACCCCGTGAACCGGCCGGTGGACGCGTTACTTTCCTGGAGGAACGATCAGCACGGGTCGATGGCTGTGCCGCAGCACGTGCTCGGCTACCGAGCTCTGCAGTAGGGCCCGCAGCCCCGTGGTGCCCCTGGTGCCGGTGACGATGATGTCGACGTTCATCTCGTCGGCCTTCTCCACGATCGCGCTCCAGATGGCGGTGGTGCATTCGGTGCACTGGCCTTCCACCTTCAGGCCTGCGGCCTCGGCCAGGGCGACGCCCTCGCTGTTGGTCACCTTCGCATCGGTGAGAGCGACGTCCTCGGCCTCGTCGTCCGGCACCCACTCGGGCTGCATGACACCCGACAGACCCGACATCCGCGCTGCTTGACGCACCATCGGTTCCCAGGCCGTGACGACGATCGCGCGAGAGGTGGTGAGAAACCGTCCCGCATAGTCGATGGCTCGTTTGGCGTTGTCGGAACCGTCGTAGGCAATGAGTATGAGGTCAGCAGTCATGGTGGTGATTCTCCTCATGTCGCTTTCGTCCAGATTACCCCGCCCCTGCCATGGATCAATGTGGGTTTCAGTCGCTCGGAGTGCAACAAAGTCGCATTGATCCCAACCGGAGGGCGGTCAGCAACACGCAACTTCTCGGCTACCGTCGTATTCCATGCGACTTCGGTTTTCGGTTCGGTCCGCTGCAGCACTGACGGTCGGGGTGGGGTTGCTCGTCTCGTGTTCCAGTGAATCGTCGCAGGTGGCCTCGACGCAGTCGGCCCCGTCCTCGACGACGACCGCTCCGCAGACGACGGTCCCGCAGTCGACGCCTCCGCCGGCCGACGCGTGTGTCACCTTCGTCGACGGTCTGACCGAGCGGCAACGTCTCGCTCAATTGCTCACCGTGGGCGTCACCGGAACGCAGGACGCGATTCGGATCATGTCCACCGAGCAGGTGGGCGGGATCTTCGTCGGCAGCTGGACCGACGAGTCGATGCTCGGCAACCGTGAGGTTCCGCAGGTGCTCGACGCGTCCGCGGTGGCACCGATGGTGACGATCGACGAAGAAGGCGGACGCGTGTCGCGGGTTGCCGATCTGTTGGGTGCGGCACCGTCGGCGCGGGAACTGGCGCAGACGATGTCGGTAGACGAGGCGTATCAGGAGGCCTTGACGCGAGGCCGGGGACTGAAGGATCTCGGCGTCACCGTCGACTTCGCGCCGGTTGTCGACGTCAGTGCTCAGCCCGATGATTCCGTCATCGGCGACCGCTCGTTCTCCGACGATCCGCAGGTCGTCATCGAGTACGCGGGGGCGTACGCGAAGGGGTTGAAGGATGCGGGTGTCGAGCCGGTCATCAAGCACTTTCCCGGGCACGGCTCGGGTTCGGGCGATTCGCACACCGGGGCCGTCACCACGCCGCCGCTCGACGAGCTGAAAGCCAAGGATCTGCTGCCGTTCGCCGCGCTCGACACCACCGGAGTGGGCGTCATGGTCGGCCACCTCGACGTGCCAGGACTGACCGACCCCGGTGTTCCCGCCAGCATCAGCCCTGCGGCCATGGCGTTGCTGCGCGACGGCGTCGGATACGGAGCGAAGCCCTTCGACGGTCCGATCTTCACCGACGACCTCAGCGGCATGGCGGCGATCACGGCCCGGCTCGGGATCGTCGACGCGGTCGAGTCGGCGTTGGTGGCCGGAGCCGACGTGGCGTTGTGGCTGACCACCGATCAGGTGCCGGCGGTGTTGGACAATCTGGAGGACGCAGTGGCGACGGGACGCCTTCCCGCAGCCCAGGTGGACGAGGCAGCGGCGACGGTTGCGCGGTTCAAAGGGGCGTGCGGAGCCTGATCGGTCGTCGCTCGACCTTACTGTGGAGTAACGTCTAGTGCTTCGTACGTATTGGAGGATCCATGGCTGGCGGCACCAAGAGACTGCCCCGCGCCGTCCGCGAGCAGCAGATGCTCGACGCGGCAGTGGATGTGTTCTCCGACAACGGGTTTCACGAGACATCGATGGATTCGATCGCCAAGAAGGCGGCCATCTCCAAGCCGATGCTCTATCTGTACTACGGCTCGAAGGACGAGCTGTTCGCGGCGTGCATCCATCGTGAGGGCCTCAAGTTCGTCGAGGCCCTGACGCCCGCTGCAGACCCGACCCTGACGCCGCGCGAACAACTGCGCCGCGCGCTGGTCGGTTTCCTCGGCTTCGTCGGCGAGAACCGGAAGTCGTGGATGGTGCTCTACCGCCAGGCGATCGGTCAGCAGGCTTTTGCCTCGCAGGTGCAGAGCAGCCGAGACCGGTTGATCGAGCTGACGGCCGGCTTGCTGGCGATGAGTACCCGAGACCCGGAACAGTCACAGAACTTCGGGCTGATGGCCGTGGCGCTGGTCGGGGCCGGTGAGGCTGTGGCCGACCGCGTGGCAGGCGGAGAAATCGAGGTCGACGCGGCAGCGGACCTCCTGGAAAATCTGGCGTGGCGCGGACTCGCCGGCAAGAAAACTGCCACTACCTAGCTGGCCGCCCGGGTCGTTCCGCAGGCTCCACTCCTGCCGCCACCTACACAGCCGAACTCGAAGTTGTGGACGGAAATCCGAGGAAATCCGTCCATAACTTCGAGTTCGAGCTAACTCAGCGCAGGGTTCCCGTCAGATGCGGGTAGCCCTTCTTCGGGTTCTTCAGTGACAGGTCCCAGCCGGTGCCGACGGCATCGGCGTAAGCGTTGATCGTCGCGGGCAGGAGGATCGGCTTGCCGAATCGGATGCTGTACTTCACGGCCTCCGGGATACGACCTTCGACCGTCTGCAGTACCGCTGCAGCACTCCACATTCCGTGAGCGATGGTCTTCGGGAAGCCGAAAGCCTTTGCACCGAGCGAGGATACGTGGATCGGGTTGCGGTCTCCCGAGATGGCCGCGTACCGGCTGATGATCCGCTGATCGACGCGCAGGGTGCGGGTCGGGGGCGGCGGCACCTCGTCTGCAGGCGGTGTTTCACGGGGTCCACCCGAGAGCGAGGTCTTCTGCAGGCTCAGGAAGCTCGAGGTCTGCTTCCAGACCAGTTCGCGTCCCACCTTGACCTCGCTGATCAGGTCGACCAGCAAGCCCTTGCGGTGCTCGCGCAGATTCTCCGCGTGCACTCGGATGTCCAGCGGCTCCGATGCCGAGATGCCGCGGAACTGCTCGATGACGTTCTCGGCGTGCACCGAACCGATGGCGGC
This sequence comes from Rhodococcus sp. 05-2256-B1, assembly GCF_002258465.1. Lineage (NCBI taxonomy): Bacteria > Bacillati > Actinomycetota > Actinomycetes > Mycobacteriales > Nocardiaceae > Rhodococcus > Rhodococcus sp. 05-2256-B1. The sequence goes on from NZ_NOZA01000015.1 coordinate 432,900, forward strand.
GAACGGAAAGCCCTTGGACACCATCAGTTTCATGACTGTCGGGAACACCAGCGTGAACGGGTAGGTGATCGGGAGCTGATCGCCGAATCGCAGCCCCGTCGCGCGGCAGTAGCCGGCCAGGTTGTCCTGGTCCACTCGCAGGCCCTTGAGCTCGAACACGGTGCTGGGCACCGTCTTCGACTTGGATCCGAGGAAGGGCAAGGCACCCAGTGCAGCCGAGGTGTAGATCTGCGATGTCTTCGGCTGCTCGGTGAGCGTGACGGTGCTCATGCGCCGAGGAGGCTCTGGCCGCACACGCGCACGACCTGCCCGGTGACGGCGTTGGATGCGGGAGAAGCGAAGTAGGAGACCAACTCCGCGACGTCGACGGTCTCGCCGCCCTGCAGCAGCGAGCTCATGCGCCGTCCGGCCTCGCGGGTGGCGAACGGGATGGCCGCCGTCATCGCGGTTTCGATGAAGCCGGGAGCAACCGCGTTGATGGTGATGTTCTTCTTCGCGAGCACCGGTGCGGATGCATGCACCAGGCCGATGACGCCGGCCTTGGAGGTGCCGTAATTGGTCTGGCCGCGGTTGCCCGCGATACCGGCGATGGAGGAGACGTCGACGACGCGGCCACCCTCCTTGAGTGCGCCGGATGCCACCAGCTCGTCGGTAATACGCTGCGGCGCAGCAAGATTGACGCCGATGACGGAGTTCCAGCGGGCGTCGTCCATGTTCGCGAGGGTCTTGTCGCGGGTGATGCCGGCGTTGTGCACGATGATGTCGGCACCGCCGTGGCGCTCGAGCAGGTGCTTCGAGAGGACCTGGCCGGCGTCGGGCGAGGTGACGTCGAGGGCCAGCGAGGTACCGCCGACCTTGTTGGCCGTCTGCGAGAGTGCTTCTCCCGCTGCGGGAATGTCCGCAGCGATGACGGTGGCTCCGTCACGGGCGAGAACCTCGGCGATGGTGGCACCGATGCCGCGGGCAGCGCCGGTGACGACGGCGACCTTGCCGGCGAGCGGCTTGTCCCACGAGGCCGGCGCCTGCGAGTCGGCGTCGCCGACGACGATGACCTGGCCGTCGACGAAGGCGGACTTGGCCGACAGCAGGAAGCGCAGGGTGGATTCGAGGCCGGAGAGTCCGGTCGACGCGTTGGGGGAGATGTAGACGAGCTGAGCCGTCGCGCCGCGCTTGACCTCTTTGCCCACGCTGCGGGTGAAGCCTTCGAGGGCGCGCTGCGCGATGTGCTCGTCGACGCTCGACGTTTCTTCGGGGGTGGTGCCGATGACGACGACGCGAGCCGAGGGTGCCAGGTTGCGGATGACCGGCTGGAAGAACTCGAAGAGCTGCTCGAGCTCGGCGACGTTACCGATGCCGGTGGCGTCGAACACCAATCCGCCGTGCTTGTCGTCGTGCGGCTGCGACTGCGGGTAGTCCGAGAGCAGCTCACGCAGCGGCTCGACGAGGCGGCCGTTGCCGCCGATCAGGACCGGTCCGGCCAGTGGCGGCTCGCCTGCCTTGTAGCGGCGCAGCTTCTCGGGCTGCGGCAGGCCGGCCTGCTTGGCGATGAAGGCTCCCGGCGCGGACGCGAGGAACGTTGAGTAGAGATCTGGGGCTCCCTTGGAGGCTGCCACTGTCGTACCTTTCATTCAGCGCTGCTCGCTCTGAGGGCGAGGCGCACGACCGGGTGTCGACAACCAACTTACTCGCCAGTAAGATGAAACTCCACCAGGGCCATTCCCCACATGCTGGGGACGATGTTTGGAGACGTCAGTGACAAGCAAGCAGCTACGACCGGTCGCAATCGTCGGTGGCAACCGCATTCCGTTCGCGCGTTCGGACAAGAAGTACGCGCTGGCGTCCAACCAGGACATGCTCACCGCCACCATCGACGGTCTCGTCGCCCGTTTCGGTCTGCAGGGCGAGCGTCTCGGTCTCGTCGCAGCCGGTGCCGTGCTCAAGCATTCGCGGGACTTCAACCTCACCCGTGAGGTCGTGCTCGGCAGCGCGCTGAGCCCGTACACCCCGGCATTCGATATCCAGCAGGCCTGCGGTACCGGTCTGCAGTCGATCATCGCCGTCGGCGACGCCATCGCCTCGGGCCGGATCGACGCCGGTATCGGCGGCGGCGTGGACACGACGTCCGACGCTCCGATCGGCGTCAACGACGAACTGCGCGAGTTCCTGCTCTCGCTCAACCGGGCGAAGAGCACCACCGCTCGCCTCAAGCTTCTCGGCAACGTCCGTCCCGGCATGCTCGGCATCGAGATCCCCCGCAACGGTGAGCCGCGTACCGGCCTGTCGATGGGTGATCACGCCGCCATCACCGCGAAGGAATTCGGTATCCGCCGCGAGGACCAGGACGAACTGGCCGCAGCGAGCCACCACAACATGGCGGCCGCATACGACCGCGGATTCTTCGACGACCTGGTGACGCCGTTCCTCGGCCTGACCCGCGACGACAACCTGCGTCCGGGATCGACCGTCGAGAAGCTGGCTACTCTCAAGCCGGTCTTCGGAACCAAGCTGGGCGACGCCACCATGACGGCCGGCAACTCGACTCCGCTGACCGACGGCGCGTCGGCTGCGCTGCTGTCGAGCGACGAATGGGCTGCCGAGCGCAACCTGCCGGTGCTGGCGCACCTCGTCGATTCCGAGACCGCCGCCGTCGATTACATCCACGGCAACGGATCGTTCAAGGACGGCCTGCTGATGGCCCCGACGTACGCGATTCCGCGTCTGCTCGCCCGCAACGGTCTGACGTTGCAGGACTTCGACTACTACGAGATCCACGAGGCGTTCGCTTCGGTGGTGCTCGCGACGCTGCAGGCGTTCGAGAGCGACGCGTACTGCAAGGAGCGTCTGGGACTCGACGGTGCGCTCGGTTCCATCGACCGCAGCAAGCTCAACGTCAACGGATCCTCGCTCGCCGCGGGCCACCCGTTCGCCGCAACCGGTGGACGCATCGTCGCATCGCTGGCGAAGATGCTGGCCGAAAAGGGTTCGGGCCGCGGCCTGATCTCGATCTGCGCGGCCGGTGGCCAGGGCGTCACCGCCATCATCGAGCGCTGATCACCGCAGCTACGGCTGCTCCCCGATACGGGGACACGATCTGGGGGTCACAGGGTCGGCGGATCCGGCAAACGAGGGGTTTTCGGATCTGCTGATCACAACGTCGAAAAGGCACGCAGAGCTCGCTCTGCGTGCCTTTTCGTATCCGATCAGCCGGGTATACCGCTTTCCGGCGGAGTCGATTCGTCCCCGGTGTATTCCTCCACTGCCGAGTCTCCGATGTCGGTCTGCAGCACCGGAGTCAGGTACTCGGGTACACCTCCGCGGATCTGGAAGACACTGGCTCCGGAGATTCCGAGGTGGCTTTCGTCGGAGTATCGGAACGGGGCGAGCTGCGGGCCCTGGAAGTCCATTCCGCCGTCCTGGATCGCAGAGACGATGCCCTCACGAGTGGGATTCTCGCCTGCCGCCTGAAGAGCCTGCACGAACGCGTAGGCCTGGCTGAGTCCGTAGATGCGGTAGTTGGTCAGTGGGTCACCTGTTCCGTTCTGAGCCCAGACCTTCTGCCACAGTTGCGTCCACGGATTCTCGGGGGAGTCGACGCCGGGGATGTATTCGAGCGAAATCATGCCTTCGAGGGACTGGGCACCGTTGGTGACCGCGCCCTGGGAGAAGCGTCCGAGCAGAGAACCGACCAGGTCGACGTCGGAGCCGATCGAACTGTAGAACCACTCGGGATCGTAGTTGAGCCGCATCGCGGTCAGTTGGCTCAGTGCGGTGTACGACGGGACGTTGAAGCCGAGCACGAGGTCGGCTCCGGCACCCTGCAGGGCGGCGATCTGTGGTGCGACATCGGTGTTACCGGAGGTATAGCGCACGACCTCGACGATCTGGTCGTCCAGGTATTGGCGTACCGCGGCTTCGCTGTCCCTGCCGAGATCGTCGTCCTGGAGGAACAGCCCGACCTTGGCGTCGGGCCGGTTCTTCGTCACCCAGTCGCCGATGATCTTGCCCTCGACCTGGTAGTCGGGCTGCCAGCCGAAGGTATTCGGGTACTTCTCCGGGTCGTTGCCCCACATGATCGCGCCGGAGGAGACGAAGAGATCCGGCACACCCTCCTCGTTCAGGAAGTCGATGACTGCGCTGTGCGTCGCCGTGCCGAGTCCACCGACGACGGCGAACACTTCGTCCTGGAGGACGAGTTCGTTGACGACCTGGGTGGTGGTCGTCGGATCGTAGGAGTCGTCACGAACGACGTACTCGATCTGCCTGCCGTTGACGCCGCCCGCGGCATTGACGTAGTCGAAGTAAGCCTTTGCGCCCGTGGGTATTTCGCTGTATCCGGGTGCTGCGACCCCGGTCAGGGGGAAGTGGGCTCCGATCTTCACCGAGGTGTCGGTGATGCCGATCGTCGAGCCTTCCGAGGATTCTGTTGCCTCGTCTCTACCGCCTGCACCGCACGCTGCGGCCAACGAGACGACGGCGACGAGTGCGGTCGTTCTGACCGCCACCGATCCGAACTTCTTCATTTCATCTCTTTTCTGGTTGAACGCAACCTTCGAAACGTGCCCACCAGACCCAGTGGGGCGAACAGGATGACCAGGACGGTGAAGATGCCGGTCACCAGTGGTGCGAGTTCGGCGGATTGCAGACTGCTCAGCTCCAGATCGAGTCCGAGGTTGGTGACCACCGGTGGGATGTAGGTGAGCAGCAGCGCTCCGATCAGTGCCCCGGACAGAGTGCCGAGCCCGCCGATGACGACGGCGGAGAGCAATGTCAGGGAGAGCGTCAGAGTGAACCCGCTCGGGGCCGCGATCCGCGCCGACATCGCGAGGACGGCACCTCCGGCACCCGCGCATGCGGCGCTGACGACGAACGCCAGGATGCGTGCCCGCCCGAGATCGATCCCGGACAGCTCGGCGGCTACTTCGTCGTCCCGAACGGCCCGCCAGCGACGGCCGATCCGGCTCGACGAGACGTTCGCCAACAGGAAGAACACGACGACGAGCAGCACCCAGCTGACGTAGGCGACGAATTTGGTTCCGCTGAGCTCGTTTCCGGTGACGAAGAACATCATGTCGTCGATCAGGTCCGGCACTTTCGGGGCCGGGACGACGAGACCCTGTTCACCGCCGAGGTAGTCCGAGAAGTACAGGGCCAGTCCCGGTACGGCGACGGCGAGCGCCAGCGTCGCACCGGCCAGGTACGGGCCGTGCAGTCGGGCGGCGGCCACTCCCACGACCACGCCCACCAGGGCAGAGATCACGGTGGCGGCCAGCAGTACGAGGGGCACCGACCATCCGGAATCGTTGGCCCGCAGCATCAATGCCGCGGTGTACGCACCGACGGCCATGAACGCACCGTGCCCGAGTGAGAGCTGCCCGCTCAGGCCGGTCAGCACGGTCAATCCGCCGGCTGCGATCGCCAGGTACGCGACCGACGTCAGCTGACTCTGACGGAAGGTGCTCAGTGATTCGAGCGCCAGCACGATGACGACGAGTCCGATGACAGCGCAGAGGAAGTGGCGTCGTACCGGGGTGGCCGTGATTCGAGTGAGAGTTGCGTTCACGTCATACCCTCCTGGCTGCTGCGCTGGCGAACAACCCGCTCGGGCGGACGAGGAGAACGACGATCAGAATGATCAACGCCGCGCTCGACACGAGGTCCTGGCCGAGGTAGCCGCTGACGAAACTGAGCCCGACTCCCATCAGCAGGCCTCCGACCACTGCGCCTGCCGGGCTGTCGAGACCGCCGAGAACGGCTGCGACGAAACCGAAGACGACGATCGAGTCCATGTACCCGGGGTGCACCAGCGAGCCACCGGCAATGAGCAGCCCGGCCAGCGATCCGACGACTGCGGCCAAAGCCCAACCGAGCGTGAGCATTCGACTCACCCGGACTCCGAGCAGCTTGGCCACCTCCTGCTCGAATGCGCTGGCGCGCATCTTCAGTCCCAGATCGGTGAACCGGAACAGCAGAATCAGCAAGCCCAGGACCACGAGAACGGCGACGATCTTGAACACGTCGTATCCGGTCAGGGCCACGTTGATCTCCCCGACCTTCTGGCCGGTGAGACCGAACGGTGCTGGGAACGAACGAAATTGGTTCCCGAAGATGATGGCCGCAACCGCGTGGATGATGATGAACAACCCGAGCGTCAGAATCACCGGGTTGATGTGCGAGGAGCTGTCGACGAACCGAATGACGAGTCGTTCGATCAACGCTCCCAACAGCAGTCCGCTGAGCAGCGCGACTCCGAAGCCCAACCAGTACGAGTAACCGGCGTCGATGACGACCAATGCGACGTACGTGGTGATCATGGCCATCGGTGCCTGGGCGAAGTTGACGATGCGGGTCGATCGCCAGATGAGGACGAGAGCGAGGGCGAACGCGGCATAGACCATGCCTGTCGTCACGCCGTTGATGAGGATGGTGAGCAGTTGTTGCACTGTGGCTGGCGTCCTTTCGGCTTGCTCTAGAACCCGAGATAGGCGTGTCGGAGGGCATCGTCCCCGGCCAAGGTGTCGGCCGGGCCTTCCACCGCGACCTTGCCCAGATCGAGGACGACGGCGTGTTCGGCGATGGACAGTGCACTGCGCGCGTTCTGTTCGACGAGCACGACGGTCATCGATTCTGAATCGACCAGTGCGCGCAGCGTTTCGAAGATCTGAGCGGCGACTTTCGGCGCCAACCCGAGCGACGGTTCGTCGAGGAGAAGAACCGACGGCGTTGCCATCAGCGCTCGACCGATCACCAACATCTGCCGTTCTCCGCCCGACAGCGTGTGCGCCGACGAGGTTCGGCGTCCGGTCAGCGGCGGGAACATGTCGTAGATCCGATCGAGGGTCACGGCGTCGTGACTTCTGTTGCGTCCCAACGCGCCGAGGCGAAGATTCTCGTCGACGGTCAATTCGGCTATCACGCCCCGTCCTTCGGGCACGTGTGCAAGCCCTTTGCGGGACATGCGATCCGGAGGTATGCCGACGATGTCGACGCCGGCGAGCTCGATACGTCCTGACGTCGGTTTCAGGAGTCCGGAGACAGTGCGCAGCAGCGTGGTCTTTCCGGCACCGTTCGCTCCGAGTACGGCGGTGATCGTGCCCGCGGTGACGGTCATCGACACCGAATCGAGGGCGGTGACCGGCCCGTAGTGCACGGTGAGGTCGGTGATTTTCAGGTGTGTCGCGTCAGTTGTCATGTGCCACCTCGTTTCCGAGATATGCGGCCAGTACGGCCGGATCCTCCCGAATCCGATCCGGTGTGCCCTGGGCGATGACCTTGCCGAAGTCGAGGACGTAGATCCGGTCGCACACGGTCATGACGAGGTCCATGTGGTGTTCGACGAGCATGACCGATGTTGCCGGTCGGTCCGGCTGGGAATCCTTGTTTGCTGATGTGAGAGAGCGGATTTCGTCACCGAGTTCGCTCATTTCGTCGTTGGACAGGCCCGAGGCTGGTTCGTCGAGCAGGATCAACGACGGTTCGCTCACCAGTGCGCGCGCGAGGGCCACGCGTTTGCGCACCGCGTAGGGCAGGCTCGGTGGCAGCCGGTGCGCGTAACCGTCGATGCGCAGTCGTTCCAGGGTGTTCATCGCGGTCGAGCGGACCGCCGCGTCGTCGGCCGCGCTCGAGGGAAGGCCCAGGAGGCCGCTGAGGATTCCGGTGCGTGCCGTTCGGTCGGCCCCGACCATGACGTTGTCCAGCACGGTCATTCGATCGAACAGTCCCAGTCCCTGCAGCGTTCGGCTCATGCCGAGCCGGGGCAGGTCGTGTGGGCGCAGGCGGCTCAAGGTTTCGCCGTGTCGGCCGAGGGTTCCCGATTGGGGTCGAACGAGACCGCACGCGACGTTGAAGAGTGTGGTTTTGCCTGCCCCATTGGGTCCGATGACGCCGAGGACTTCGCCGGGTCGTACCTCGATGGTCACTCCGGAGAGCGCGACGATGCCGCCGAAGGACACGTCGACGTCCGTCATGGTGAGGACCGGATTCATCGTGTCGAGAGAATTCAAGTGATGCACCTCACAATCTGTTGGCTCCACTATGGGGCGTGCAGCACAACGCGCGGTATGGGCGCTCCGCACAGAATGTTTGGGTGTCTGGGCACCAGTAACGGTCAAATCACCCTGTGATGTGGGCTCTGTGCGCAAAAATGAGCGGATGGCTTCTCCTGCAGTGCGCCGCTCGTCGTTGCGTTCCGCTGCGCGCGGCGCAGTGAAGCCCGCCGACCAGGAGAAGATTCGCGGTGCCTGGGCTGCGCTGTTGCCGCGGGCGGATGCGATTGCCGACTCGATCACGCTGGCGCTGATAGAGCAGGAACCCGCGTACCTGGCGAGCTCCACTCCTGACATCGCGGGCGAAATTCGTCGCAGCACCCGCGCGCACATCAGCCAGGGCCTACGCACGCTGTCCGGGCTTGCGGCCGCGGGCGACAACGCCAGAGAGGTATGGCGTCGCACCGGGAGAGAGCGTGCGCGCCAAGGCATTCCGATGGAGTTGGTGCTGAAGGCGTACACGCTCGGGAGTCGGACGCTGTGGGAAGAGCTGATGCTCGAGCGTGAACAATGCAGATCCGTGATCGACGAACATCTACTCCTCGTCGCCGGCCAGCAGTTGTGGAGAGCGCTGGACAGTCAGTACGAAACTCTCGTCGAGGCGTACCGCCAGGAGAGCGCGCGTATGCAGCAGCGTGATCTCGCCAATGTGCTGGTGATTCTCGACGGTCTCCGGTCGGGCCGAGGCGGCGATCCGGCTTTCGTGATCGAAGCCCGCGCGACCCTCGGCCTTTCGGCCTCACAACAGATCGCCTGCGTGGTCGGTCCGCTCGACGATCAGGGGTCGCCTCCGCTCCCCGCGCCCGAGGATGCGATGGACCAGATCGGCGCAGTGTCGCACTGGAACACTCGGGACGGGCACCAATTCGCGCTGGTTGCCCTCGGGACCGGATCGTGGAGATCGGTCATCGACGCCCTTGCCGCGCGTGCGGTCGGTCCGGTGGGTGTCGCGCATTCGCCCGAGGGCGTGGCGTCGTTCGCGGCGGCGTATCGCCTGGCGGCGCTGACGGCCGAGACCATCACCGAAGACAGTGGCGTCGCGTTGGCGACGGACCGATTGCCGAGGGTTATCATGGCCGCCGACGATCAGTCGTCGGAACTGTTGGTTCGCCATGCGCTCGGTGCCCTGTTCACGCATCCGGAGCCGCACCGAGAAACGTTGCTCGACACGTTGGCGCACATGCTCGCTTCGGACGGTTCGCCCACCAACGCTGCGAAGGCGCTGTACTGCCATCGCAACACCGTCATCTACAGGGTGCGTCGAATCGAGGAGTTGACCGGGCGTGATCTGACCGATGCACGCGACCGGCTTCTGCTCACTCTTGCGCTGGTCAGGACAGGACATTGGGCGCGGGCCGTCGAGCAGGAGGACGGTTCGACGGCCCACGGTTCATTCAATCGAATGAAATGACGGTGGCAATTCCGAACTCGCTGTAACGAGTGGTTGAAGTCTGCATATATTCCGTGTGGCTCCGTACTGCTGCCTGACCCCCGACCCGGCAGCAGTGCGGGGCCTTTTTGCGTAATGCGCATGCGAGGGTCTCGGAACGAGCGGTGCTGTGCGGTTTGCGTAAGCTCGTCCGCGGGGTACGCCGCGCAACAGGCCGGAATATGAATCGACGGTCCTGGAAGGGTCGAATGTGAGCGAGGGCAACAGTAGGTCGGGTGACGCGCCGAAGGGTGCCGAGCCCCGCCCCGACGTACCGCCGTACGACACGCCGACCGAGGTGTTCGGGGCCATCCAGGACGACGCCGAAGCGCCGAAGCATGCAGACCAGCCGTTATCCGACGGCCAGGACGCCACGGAATCCGAGGCCGCGGAATCCGATGCGAACGAAGCCGACGGGAACGATGCCGAGCTGACGCAGGCCGAGGGAACCGAAGCCGATGCCACCGCCGAGGTCGGGCAGCAATCCGAGCCGGTCGCCGACCTCGATACCGCCGGTGATCCGGACGTCGACCCGCTCGGCAAGGGCGAGTCTGCTGCACCCGTCACGGACGCGCAGCCCGCGCCGGTGGCAGACGAATCACCGACGGTGGCGCAGCCCGTCGTTCTACCGTCCCCTTCTGACGCCGGGCAACCTCGACCACCGGCCGAACCTCCCGCTACTCCCCCCGAAAGCGGTCCCACGGAGCACGACGGATCCGGGTCCACACCACCGTGGAAGAAGATTGCCATCGGTACCGGCGCGGTGGTTGCCGTCCTCGGGTTGCTGTACGCGGCGGACTGGATTGCCTCCAGCGATCGGGTTCCGCGCGGTGTGACCGTTGCCGGCATCGAGGTAGGCGGCAAGAGTCATTCCGACGCCGAGGCCGTACTGCGTGCCGAATTGGGACCTCGGGCGGAGGAACCGATTCAGGTGGGCATCGACGACCGGCAGGTCGAGGTGTTGCCTGCCGCGGCCGGGCTGGGAGTCGATTGGAATGCGACGCTCGATCGCGCGGGTACGCAGCCCATCAACCCGATCACGCGTCTGACGTCGCTGTTCGGAAGCCGGGAGATCGGCGTCGTCTCGACCACCGACGAGCAGGCACTCGCGGTCGCCGTGGACGGCCTGCGAGCGGAGACGGACCGTGCGCCCGTCGAAGGCGACGTCGTCTTCGAAGGCAGCACTCCGGTAGCCGTCGAACCGCTGGCCGGCCGGGTACTCGACGCCGACGGGACGCGTCGAAAACTGCAGACCGAGTGGTCGACGGGTGCAACCGAGGTCGTCTACGAATCGACGCCCGTCACCGTGACGCAGGAGGCGGTCGATCAGTCTTTGTCGAACGTCGCGGTGCCCGCGGTCTCGGAGCCGGTGGTCATCGAAGGCCGACAGAACGTCGATGCAACGTTGCCGGTGGACCGTGTGGGTGAGGTGCTGCGCTTCGACCCGGACGGGCAGGGCGGTCTCACGCCGATCTACGACACCGGTATCGCAACGGGCATTCTTGCTCCGCAACTGGTCCGCACCGAAGTTCCGCCCAAGGACGCGTCGTTCACGTTCTCCGGCGGAGCTCCCACCGTCGTTCCCGGGGTGATGGGTGAGCTGGTCGAGTGGAACAAGACCCTCGAACAGCTTCCCGCCCTGCTGGCTGCGGACGGTCCGCGCTCGACCGAGGCCGTCTACGAACCGGCGCCGCCTGCCCTCACCACCGAGGCGGCAGAGAATCTCGGCGTGCGAGAGGTGGTCGCGGAGTACACGACCGGAGGTTTCGAGTACGCGTCGGGCGTCAACATCGGTCTCACCGCGCAGATCGTCAACGGCGCGCTGGTCAAGCCGAAGGAGACGTTCTCGCTCAACGGGTACACGGGTCCGCGCGGGACCGCTCAGGGCTTCGTCGAATCGGGAATCATCGACAACGGTCGACCCGATCGTGCCGTCGGCGGCGGCATCAGCCAATTCGCGACGACGCTGTACAACGCGTCGTACTTCGCGGGCATGGAAGACACCGACCACACCGAGCACAGCTACTACATCAGTCGATACCCCGAGGCCCGGGAGGCGACGGTCTTCGAAGGTGCCATCGACCTGAAGTTCACCAACCCCAACGACACCGGCGTGGTGATCGAGTCGTTCGCGGATTCGTCCAGCGTCACCGTCCGGCTGTGGGGCACCAAAACCGTCGACGTCGAATCGATCACCGGGCCCCGGACGCGGCCCACTTCGCCCAATACCGTGACATTGCCGGCCGGTGCCGGCTGCGTCGCGTCCGGCGGGGGACCGGGATTCACCGCCAGTGACACCCGGGTGATCAGCGACGCCGCGTCGGGCAGGGAGATCTCGCGCAACACCAGAACCGTGAAGTACGACCCCATCCCGATCGTGAAATGCGTCCAGCCCGATCGTCCGGCTCCGGCCCCCGAACCCGACGATCCCCCGCGCCCGAACGACGACGAGTGACGTCCTGTGCTCGACGTGTCACTTCGAATCACGCGGATTCGGACTGTGGCGTCGACGCTCGATCGGGTGTTTGCTGGATGTAGACGTATGCCCGGAACGAATGCCGCCGCGACGAGGTTGCAACAGTAGAGGTGCGCTCGGCACCGCACGATCGAAAGGGAGCATCCTCCATGACGCTCACACGCACCGTCCTCGATCAACAGACACTTCGTGAGGCGTACGCGCAGTTCCCCAGTGGCGTCGTGGCGATCGCTGCGAAAATCGATGGTGCCCTGGTGGGCTTGGCGGCCAGCAGCTTCGTGTCGGTGTCGATCGATCCACCGTTGGTAGCGGTGTGCATCCAGAACACGTCGACCACGTGGCCGAAGCTGGAAGTTGCGCCGAACATCGGCGTCAGCGTGCTCGGGGAAGCACACAACGATGCCGTCCGCACTTTGGCTGCGAAGACCGGTGACCGCTTCGCCGGTCTCGACCTCACCGTCACCGACGGAGGCGCGGCCTTCATCGTCGGTGCCACCGCCTGGCTCGACACCACCGTCGAGCAACAAATTCCAGCGGGCGATCACGCAATAGTGTTGCTACGCATCCATTCCCTGGAAGTGCAAAGTGAAGTGAATCCAATCGTCTTCCACGGCAGCAAGTTCCGCAAACTTCAGCAGTAGTCTCGCTGTTCGACTTGGTTCGGCCCCCTTCAGCCTGTTCGGCCCGCCCACCGGTTCGGCCCTGTCCGCCCACCTTCGGCCTGTTCGGTTCGCCCTCCGGTTTTCGCAAACGCGCGCGCACTTGCTCAACGCGCGCGAAATAGTGGCCCAATCGTGGGCAATTCTGCGCGCACCTGACAAATGCGCGCGCGTTTGTCGGGTCGGTCTCGTGAAGTCGGCCAGCGACGCTTTGCCGAGCCGGTTCTCCTGGTGGTGCAGCTGCGCTTCGCTCGGTGCGTCCTCGTTTGCACGTCCGCCTGTTTCGGCTCCGTCTGCTTCGCAAACGCGCGCGCACGTGCTGAACGCGCGCGAAATAGTGGCCGAATAGTCGACAATTCTGCGCGCACCTGACAAATGCGCGCGCGTTTGCGGGACTGACAGCTAGGCGAACTGGTACGCCGGTACCTGTATTCATCCACAAGCCCGGAGTTGTGCACAGTCGTCAGCTTTCGAGCTCGACTCCGTCGACGCATGGCCGAGACTCGGAGCATGAAGGACGACCGAATGATTCGACGCTCCGAGGCGCTGGCAGACGGGAGCGCCGATCACGAGTTGCGCGCAATGTATGAGCGGGGTGGCTGGGAGCGTCTTGTGAATGGCGTCTACGTTCCGTCGTCGAGATTGGCCGGGCTGACAGAACAGGAGCGGCACAGACTGTTGATCGATGCGGTTTTGCCGATCTTGTCCGGTGGTTACGTCGTCAGTCACCGTTCGGCTGCACTACTGCACGGATTACCTTTACCCACTGGCGGATTGGGCAAGGTTCACATCACCCGACACCGCCGCGGCGGCGGTCGTACGAATACGACTGTGACCGTGCACTGTGCACCGTCCTTATCGAGCGTGACGGTCGACGGAGTCTCGGTGACCTCGCTGGCTCGGACAGTGGTCGACCTTGCTCGAACCGAGACGCTGCTGTCTGCGGTAATCGCAGGTGACGTGGCGTTGAAGTGCTGTGACGAGAGTGAGCTCGACGCGGAGTTGCAGCGGGCTCGGGGCTGGAAAGGTGTGGCGCAGGCGCGACGAGCCGTGAACCTCATGGACGGGCGCAGCGAGAACCCGGGGGAATCGCAGAGTCGAATCATATTGCGCGAGGCTGGATTCGACGTCGAGTCTCAGGTGGAGATCCTGGATCCAAGTGGGCGATCGGTGGCACGGATCGATTGGATGGTCAATGGCCTCGTCGTATGCGAGTTCGACGGTAAAGCCAAGTACACCAAGTACTTACGACAAGATGAGAACCCCGGCGACGTGGTGTTCAGGGAGAAGGTACGGGAGGACGCGGTGCGCGATCTCGGCTATCCGGTGGTGCGCTGGACCTGGGCGGACCTGGCGAATCCAGCAGAGTTGGTGGCGCGCGTTGCCCGAGCTGTAGAACGGGCCGCTGCCTTGCCGCCACCGCGAGGGAGCGTGCGAATTACATCGAGTGACGAGCAAACGCGCGCGCATTTGCCGAACGCGCGCGGAATTGCCTAAGTATTCCGCAGAATCCGCGCGCATCTGACAAACGCGCGCGCGTTTGCGCCGGGGCTGGGGGAAGCGTCGCCAGGGGCTAGGGGGAAGCGTCTACCGGGGGAGCGTCTACGTGGGTCGGGTTCGGTGACCGTGGCGCGTGAAGTCCATCGGACCCGGCTAGGTCGCAAACGCGCGCGCATTTGCCGAACGCGCGCGAAATCGCCTAAGTATTCCGCAGAATTCGCGCGCATCTGACAAACGCGCGCGCGTTTGCGCCGCTACGCAGGCCGTCAACCGAGGCGAGACCGACGGCGCACGAACAACAACGGCCGCACCCGTGAACAGGTGCGGCCGTCGAAGGTTTCAGGGAATCAGAATGCTGCTTCGTCCAGTTCCATGATGTCGTTGTCGATGTTGGTGAGGATGGCGCGCGTGGCGGTGAGCTGCGGCAGGATGTTCTTGGCGAAGAACGAGGCCACTGCGATCTTGCCCTCGTAGAACGCCTTGTCCTTGCCCTCTGCGCCGTTGTCCAGTGCGGCGATGGCGATTTCGGACTGACGCAGCAGCAGCCAGCCGATGAGCAGGTCGCCGAAGCCCATGAGGAAACGCACCGATGCCAGGCCGACCTTGTACAGCTCGGTGGGCTGGTCCTGTGCGCCCATGAGGTGCTGGGTCATCGAGGTGACGATGGCCTGGACGTCCTCGAGGGCGGTGGCGAGCAGTGCGCGCTCGGCCTTGAGGCGTCCGTTGCCTGCTTCGCTGTCGATGAACGACTTGATCTGTCCGGCAACGTGAGCCAGGGCTACGCCGCGGTCGCGGGCGATCTTGCGGAAGAAGAAGTCCTGCGCCTGGATGGCGGTGGTGCCCTCGTACAGTGAGTCGATCTTGGCGTCGCGGATGTACTGCTCGACGGGGTAGTCCTGCAGGAAGCCGGAGCCACCGAAGGTCTGGAGCGATTCGGCGAGCACCTGGTAGGCGATCTCCGAGCCGACGCCCTTGACGATGGGCAGCAGCAGGTCGTTGACGCGGTAGGCGATGTCTTCGTCGGCGTCCGAGACCTGCTTGGCGGTGATCGGGTCCTGGTGTGCGGCGGTGTAGAGGTACACCGCGCGCAGGCCCTCGGAGTACGCCTTCTGCATCATGAGGCTGCGGCGCACGTCGGGGTGGTGCGTGATGGTGACGCGCGGTGCGGTCTTGTCGGTCATCTGCGTCAGGTCTGCGCCCTGGACGCGTTCCTTGGCGTACTCGAGTGCGTTGAGGTAGCCGGTGGAGAGGGTGCCGATTGCCTTGGTGCCCACCATCATTCGAGCGTGCTCGATGACGTCGAACATCTGCGCGATGCCCTTGTGGACCTCGCCGACGAGCCAGCCCTTGGCGGGGACGCCGTGGCCACCGAAGGTGAGCTCACAGGTGGCGGAGGCCTTGAGGCCCATCTTGTGCTCGACGCCGGTGACGAAGGCACCGTTGCGCTCTCCCAGTTCACCCTTCTCGAAGTCGAAGAGGATGGACGGAACGAAGAACAGGCTCAGGCCCTTGGTTCCCGGTCCGGCACCTTCGGGGCGCGCGAGCACGAGGTGGAAGATGTTCTCGAAGAGGTCGTCGGAGACGGCCGAGGTGATGAAGCGCTTGACGCCCTCGATGTGCCAGGAGCCGTCGTCCTGCTTGATCGCCTTGGTGCGTCCTGCGCCGACGTCGGATCCGGCGTCGGGCTCGGTGAGGACCATGGTGGCACCCCACTGGCGCTCGACGGCGACCTTGGCCCATTCCTTCTGCTCGTCGGTTCCGTTGTGGTACAAGATGTTTGCGAAGCCGGGGCCTGCGGAGTACATGAAGGCGGCGGGCTGCGAGCCGAGGAGCATCTCGTTGATGCCCCACAGGAGGTTGCGAGGCGCTGCCATGCCGCCGACCTCTTCGTCGAGGCCGACGCGCCACCACTCACCGTCGGCGAGGGCCTTGTAGGACTTCTTGAAGGATTCGGGCAGCTTCAGGCTGTGGGTCTCGGGATCGAAGACCGGGGGGTTGCGGTCGGCGTCCGCGAAGGATTCCGCCAGGGGGCCCTCGGCCAGGCGTACTACCTCGCGCAGCATGTCACGGGCTACTTCACCGTCCATGTCGCCGAAGTTGTCGCCCTCGAGGGTCTCGTCGAGTCCGAACAGCTCGAAGAGATTGAATTCGAGGTCCCGGAGGTTGCTCTTGTAATGGCCCATTGCTCGTTCGCTCTCCAGTCGGTGGTGCGGTCTCGTGAGTACCGCCCAAGTTAGCTACTCGTCGGTAACTTAACGGATATTACCCCCGATCGGTTCCGCTGCCAAGGGCGGACCTACTCGCCAGTAATAGAGCGTCGATCGCTGTGCCGCCGGTCACGTCTCGATACCGGTTCTCGGCCGTGGTGACGGTGAGTCGGTCCCCGATGTCTGTCACCAAATCCTCTGGTGTGTAAAGGATCTCGGGCTCCTGTGGACCGCCGACGCCATCGGTGATGTTCGACGAGTGATGGCCGAGAATCATGAGGATTCCATCAGGTTTCAACGCCGACACCGCAGCCGATACGGCTCGGCGTCGCTCGTCCGGAGGCAAATGGAGGTAGAACATGAGCACCAGGTCATAGTTGGGCTCGGTTGCCAGCTTCGTCACATCGGCGTGTATCCAGGTCAGGCGCTCGCGCACCGACCGCGGGGCCGACTCGGCCACTCGACTGGCCCGCGTCAATGCCACCGACGAGAAGTCGACGGCGTCCACGATCCAGCCGCGCGTCGCGAGCCAGATGGCGTTGCGGCCTTGGCCGGCTGCCAAATCGAGGGCTCGACCGCGCGGGATTGTCGTCGCGACTTCGACCAAGGTGGCATTCGGAGCCTCGCCGTAGACGAGTTCTCGGCGTTCGTACTTGCGATCCCATTCGGCAGCGTCCACGCCGGAAGCCTAATGGGAACTGCTACAGCGTGGCCCGCAGCAACAGCACGTTGTAGTTCTGGAACACCGTCGCCAAGAAGTAGAGGTCGCGGCCCGTCGAGAACGGGTGGATGTACGGGGCGTAGATCGAGCTGATCTCGCGAGTGTCGACCAGTACCTCGGGCGGGCTCCACGGTCCGACGGGCGATGAAGAACGCCGCAGCACAATGGAATTGGCGTTGTCGGTGGTCATCATCAGGTACTGGCCCACCGCGGCGTTGTATGCAACCGACAGTTCGCCGACGCCGTCGACGATGGGGGCGGCCGCTGCGGGATCGCCCATCTTCCAATCCTTACCCGTCCAATATTCGTATTCGCCGAGCCTCGTGATGTCCGCTTCTCTGACGCGAGCGACGTGGCCGAGTGTGGAGCGACCCGGCGGTGTGCCGTACTGGTAGATGTATCCGTTGTCCTTCAGGTAGGCGCTTTGCTGGAAGTTTCGATCTCCGCCGGCGCTGGGCCTGTGGGTCTCGGGTAGTGCGGCCCAGTTCTCTCCGTTGTCGGTCGAGGCGGCGAGGCCGGAGAAGTTGGTGTCCCAGGTACCTGCGGGTCCCCAGTTCTTGACCGACATGAGGTTGAGGTACTGGGTGTCGCCCACGGCGACTCCGGCGGTGGGGATTCGGCTGATTTCGACGAAGGGGATCTTGGGGCTGGGGACGACTTCTTTGGTTTGTCCGACAGCGTCCTTGACGACGCTGTCGAAGTTCATGCCGTCGGCGAGGTTTCGGTCGTTGCTGCGGACGATGGCGTTGCTGCGCCAGGACCAGAGGCTGCCTTGCAGGAGGTTGGGGACGCCGACGCCTGCGGTGTCGCCGAAGGCGGTCAGGACCTCGCCTCGGCCGTTGTCCCACATGATGCCGAGGTCGGTGCCGATCATGTTGACGTTCTGGGTCATGTTCGGGCTCGACATTCCGGTCACCTGGGCGACGGCCTGTGCGCGGCCGTGCAGTTGCGGTAATCCGAATGTTCCGTTGAGACCGGCGATGGGGTTGATCGCGTTGGGGGCGGCGAGGGCCGTTGGTCCTGTGACCAGCACCGATGCGGTCACCGTCAGTGCTGCGACTGTCAGGACTCTGGATCCCACGCGTGTCAAAATTGCCCCGTTTCATGGTGTTTCCCCGATAACACCTCGGACCCATAGCAGCGGTTTGTTATAGGTGGGGTAAATCGACTCGAGCCCGGTTTCGCGAATCGGGCGAATGCACCTCCGTGTCGTAATCTGGACACCGTGAGTGATCTACCCGATTCCCAACTGGCGCGGGATCTGTCCGTCAGTGCGATGCGGCTGAATCGGAGGCTGCGTCTGCGGCATTCGAGTGACCGGTTGCCGGTGGCTCAGTTGTCGATTCTCACGACGTTGCTTCGTGAGGGTCCGATGACGACCGGCGAACTGGCTTCTCGGGAGCGAATCAAGCCGCCGTCGGTGTCGCGGTCGTCGCATCAGTTGGTCGAGGCCGGCCTGATTGTCCGTGAGCCGCACCCGACCGACGGCAGGCAGGTGGTGCTGCGGTTGACCGAGGCGGGCGTTGCGACTGCTCGCGACGAGGTGGCGTCTCGCGAAATCGCTCTTGCCGAACAGTTGGACGAGTTGTCGGCTCGGCAGCGGGAAACGTTGGCCGCAGCGTCGGCAATCCTGATCGACTTGGTCGATAGAGTCGACTGAGACCGTCAGTTCTCGTGTTGAACTTCGCGATCGAGACCGTCGATATTCCACTCGATGGTGGATCCGAGTTCCTCGGAATCTCCTCGGTGCGCGACGCGGCCGAGGACGGTGGCGACTATTGCAGCGCACACCATCCAGACGACTACGCCTATCAGCAACCCGGTCATGGACACTTTGTAGCACTGATGTCTGAGAAATCGCCGTGAAACGGTGGTTATGAAGTGTTGCTGTTCGATATACATCGCGTGCGGTCCGGCAAATGCGACAAAGTGAAGCTTCTTGTTCCCCAACAGATGTAGAGACCCGACGGATTGTTTTTCGTGTCCTTCTCGAAAACAAAAATCAATGAGTTTTGCGTAATTGTTCGACGACTCGGCGAAAGCGACTGTTCGGTGTGCACATATTCGACACCACATCGAGATCGGACTCGAAATCCACATCTCGCAATTGCGACACCATGGTGACCTCGGCACCCGCAGCGGTCAGTGCCACCCGAGTGTCGTCGCCCGTCGACGGGGCAGACATCGGTACGTCCAGCAATGCCCGGGCCTGAGCAGGATTCCGTAGACCCAGGATCCACCAACCGCCGTCCTCGGCGGCACCGAGTAGATCGGTGTCGGCCAGCAACGCAGCTGCGTCGCTGAGCAGTCGCCCGGTGACCTGAGGGGTGTCCATTCCGATCTGAAGTACCGCACCCGCGGGCGCGGCGTCGGCGTGCGCATTCGCCAGCCGTTCGCCCAATCCGTCGCCGCGTTGCGGGATCACGGTGAACGACGCGAGGGCTCGGGTGAGTTCCTCGCCGCGGGCCGCGTCGTGAAGATGGCCGGTGAGGGCCACGACGCGGTGGTCGACGTCCGCTGCCGCGACGGCGTCGAGGGTGTCCAGCAGCGCGGCAGCTGCCACCTCGGCGGCGGCCGCGTCGCCGATCGTGGCGGCGAGACGGGTCTTGGCAAGTCCTGGAACGGGTGCTTTGGCCACGACGAGGGCGGTGACGGTCACGAGAGCACCTTCCAGAAGTCGCGCACGGCCACGATGGTGCCGCGGACCGAGCCCGAGACCTTGGACGTGCCTGCGGTTCGTGGTCGGTAGTCCACGTCGTGTTCGACGACGGTCCAGCCGGCCTCGGCCGCGAGCACGAGTAGCTGCAGCGGGTAGCCGGAGCGTCGGTCGGTGACATCGAGGTCGAGTAGTGCTTGTCGGCGGACCGCTCGGATGGCACCGAGGTCGTGTACGGGCAAGTTGTACTTGGTCCGAAGTCGAAGAGACAGAACGGCATTGCCGATTTTTGCGTGCAGCGGGGAGCTTCCCTTGGCGGGCCGGCGACGGCCGACGGCCAGGTCTGCGCTGTTCAGTGCAGCCACCAGGGTGGGTAGGTCGCGCGGGTCCATCGAGCCGTCTCCGTCGAGCACACAGACGATATCGGTGTCGGCGGCGAGGACGCCCGCGTGCACGGCGGCTCCGTATCCGGGCACGGTTTCCGCTACCACTGCAGCGCCGTGGGCGGCTGCCACCGCGGCGGTGGCGTCGGTCGAGTTGTTGTCCACGACGATCGTTCGATATCCCGGCGGGATCGAATCCAGCACTGCCGGAAGCGATTCGGCTTCGTTCATGCAGGGAATGACGACGGTGACCGATCCGGGCTCAGACACGGGGTGGGCCCGTTCCCTCGGCGTCGCGCAACGGTGCATCGGCGAACGCGGTGAGACCGTCCTGCGGCAGGATCTGCGCGCGAAATCCCAGAACCTCTTCTGCCAACTGCGGACTGGCGACGATGTGCCGTACGTCCCCGGCTCGGTACTGGCCGGTGACCTCGGGGGCTGGTCCACCCCTCGCGTCGGCGAGAACGGACGCCACCTCCCCGATGGTGATCGGATGACCCGAGCACACGTTGAGCGCGGTGAAGCCGTCCAGTTCGGCGGAGATGGACGCGATGTTCGCTGCTGCCACGTCGTGCACGTGGACGAAATCGCGGGCTTGCTTGCCGTCCTCGTAGACCGTGGGCGGCTTCCCGAGTTCGAGCGAGGACCGGAACATTGCCGCCACACCGGAATACGGGGTGTTGCGCGGCATGTGCGGGCCGTACACGTTGTGGTAGCGCAGCGCGACGACGGAACCACCGGTCGACAGTGCCCACGCGGAGGCGTAGTTCTCCTGCGCCAGTTTGCTCGCTGCGTAGGTGCTGCGCGGTTGCAGCGGTGAATCCTCCTCGACCAGTAGCCAATCGAGTGGCTCGCCGGACGCAGGGTCTCGGTTGTCGAACAGCCCGGCGTCCAGATCGGCTCGGGTACGCGGTCGGGGGACGACGGTCTCGCCGGAGGAATTGAGGTAGCGCCCTTCGCCGTAGACCACCATCGACGATGCCAGTACCAGGCGGGAACACCCTGCCTCGTACATCGCCGCGAGCAGGACTGCGGTTCCGAAGTCGTTGTGGCTGGCGTATGCCGGCGCGTCCGCGGCGTCGACGCCTGCGCCGACGACAGCAGCCTGGTGGCACACGACATCCACACCGCGTAGCGCTTCGACGAGTGAATCCTTGTCTCGCACATCCAGATCGGTGATGCCCTCGGCTGTCGCGCCGGGTCCGTGGGCGGAACCCAACATGGCGTCGACGGCGACCATCTCGAGATCGGTGTCGCGCGCTGCGTCGAGGATGTGGCCCCCGATGAATCCGGCTGCGCCGGTGAGCAGTACGCGAGTCATGGCAGCTCGACCGGCAGTGTGACTCCGGCGTGCACCCGGCAGTGGGGGCACTCGCCGGTCGGTGCGTCGCGCACCGCGGATCGGACGAGCGCCTTGAGCGGTTCGATGTTCTTCTGGAATTCGGCGAACACGTCCACTGCTTTGACTCCCTGACCGGATTCGATCCCGGCGTCGAGGTCGGTCACCAACGCTATCGGCGCGTAACAGAGTTCGAGCTCGCGGGCCAGGACGGCCTCGGGGTGACCGGTCATGTTCACCAGTGTCCATCCTTGGCGCGCGAACCATTGGCTTTCGGCGCGAGTGGAGAACCGGGGACCCTCGACGACCACCATGACACCGCCGTCGACCGCGGACCCCTGGACGGCCGCGCTGCGTAACTCCCCGCAGTAGGGATCGGCGAATTCGACGTGGATGCCGCCGTTGTCGAAGTAGGTCTGGGTGCGGCCGGACGTCCGATCGACGAGTTGATCCGGAATCACGACGGTTCCCGGACCGTATTCGGCCACCAACGATCCCACGGCACACGGGGCGAACACGCGGCTCACACCGAGCATGCGCAGCGCCCACATGTTGGCCCGATACGGCAGGGTGTGCGGCGAGTATTCGTGAGCGCGGCCGTGTCGAGGTAGAAAGGCAACTCGTCGTCCTTCCACCTCCCCGACGGTGATCGGCGCGCTCGGTGATCCGTAGGGCGTGTCCAGCTCGATCTCTTCGGCGTCGTCGGCGAAGAACGAGTAGAAGCCACTGCCGCCGATCACCGCGATCTCGGCCTGTAACCCCGCGTGCGTGTTCATCTACCCATCCTCCATCACCGTCGGTCGATATGCTGGTCCGAAACCGTGTTCGTCTTCAAGTCCGCAGGGAGAAAACACTATCCGTTACTGGAGAGAAGCCGTCGCCGGTGCGCTGGCCGTCGTGCTCGTTGCCGTCGCGTTCGTCGTTCCGTATCTGGGCAACGAGATCGTCACCCCGATCATCAACAGAACACCGCAGCAGGTGCGCGATTTCGCCGACGCCGCACCGCTGTTCGGTTTTCGTGAGGTTCATGTCGGATGGGGAACGCCGTTCGCCGTCCTCATCGCGGTGGCGACCGTGCTGTGGGGACCGACCGTGGCTCGACGCCTGTCCTGGACGCGGCTGTTGTTCGTCGTCTGGGGTGCGTCGGCGGCGTGGACGATGGCGCTGGCGATGGTCGACGGATGGAAGCGTGGGTTCGTCGACCGGTTGGCCTCGACGGACGAGTACCTGCACGAGGTGCCCGGCATCACCGACATCCCCGCGACACTGCGCGGATTCTCCGAGCGCATTCTGGATTACCAGGCGGATTCGTGGACCACTCACGTCTCGGGCCATCCTCCCGGTGCGCTGCTGACGTTCGTCTGGCTCGACCGTCTCGGTTTGAGCGGCGGGGCCTGGGCGGCAACGCTGTGCGTGTTGGTGGGAACCAGTGCCGCAGTTGCCGTGGTTCTCACGCTGGGTGTTCTGGGCGACGAGGACATGGCCAGGCGCGCAGCACCGTTCGTGGCGATCGCACCGGCAGCGATCTGGGTCGCCGTCTCCGCCGACGCGTTCTATGCCGGGGTCGCGGCGTGGGGTATCGCGCTGCTGGCGGTCTCGACGAAGCGCTGGCTGTGGCCCGCATCCATCGGTGCGGGAGTACTTCTCGGGTTCGGAATCTATTTGAACTACGGCCTGGTGTTGATGGGTCTGCCCGCGGTCGCGGTGCTGATAGCGGGCCGAAAGGTTCTGCCGTTCGTCGGTGCAGTGATCGGTGCCCTGCTCGTTGCGGGGATCTTCACGGCGTACGGATTCTGGTGGTACGACGGGTACGAGCTGGTACAGGAGCGGTACTACCAGGGCATCGCCAAGGATCGTCCGTTCGAGTACTGGGGCTGGGCGAACTTCGCTGCACTGTTCTGCGCGCTCGGCGTCGCTGTGCCCGCGGCCTTCCCACGCATCGCCGCGCGGGTGCAGCCGATCAACCTGTTGGTGCTCGGCGGCCTCGCGGCGGTGGTGATGGCCGATCTGAGTCAGCTGAGCAAAGCGGAGACGGAGCGGATCTGGCTGCCGTTCGCGATGTGGATGTTGATCGCCCCGGCGGTGCTGCCGCGTCGAACACATCGATTCTGGTTGGCGCTGCAGGTGATCGGGGCCTTGGCCGTCAATCATCTGCTGTTCACGAATTGGTGAGTGGAGCCGGAGTCATCTGCGCGAACCAACGGCCGTCGATCGGAGCCACGTCCACCATCTGCAAGCCGGCGGCGCGGGCGAGGTCGGCGGTGGCGTCGGCGCTGACACTCGACCAGGCGAACCAATCGCCGACCATGGTGTCGGTTTCCCAGCGAACGGTGCGGTGCCGAATACCGGAGTCACTCGGTTCGTCCACCTCGGCGATGATGGCTCCGTGTGGTGCCAGCAGATCGGCGGCTCGGCGTAGCAGGCGCACCGGATCCCCGCCGATGCCGATGTTGCCGTCGGCGAGCAGCACACACGACCACGTGCCGGTGCCGGGCAGAGGCTCGA
Source organism: Rhodococcus sp. 05-2256-B1 (assembly GCF_002258465.1). Lineage (NCBI taxonomy): Bacteria > Bacillati > Actinomycetota > Actinomycetes > Mycobacteriales > Nocardiaceae > Rhodococcus > Rhodococcus sp. 05-2256-B1. The sequence goes on from NZ_NOZA01000015.1 coordinate 456,817, forward strand.
AGAGGTCACGGAGAACGGCGTTTCCGCCGCGGCCGATGGTCAGGTCGACGGCAGCCTTCGACGTGTCGACGCCGAGCGCCGAGAGTCCACGTCGGGCAAGAGCTTCGGTCAGCCGGCCGGGTCCGCATCCGAGATCGATGGTGGACCCGGTACATCGGCTGATCATGGCGTGGTCGGCTCGGCGATCCTCTTCCGAGGATGCGCTTCCGCCCATCCAGCGGGCCGTGGGCAGACGTTCTCTCGAGCCGTCGGAATCGCCGATCCAGCAGGGCAATCCAGCGGCGGCGCGGTGGAAAAGGGTGTCTGCGGTGACGCTCATGTTCGGCTCCGTACCACGGTGAAGCGAATGAAGTAGACGACGGCGCTGGCGGCGAACAACACCGTTGTCAGAACCAGCCATCGTTCCAAGAAGGGGTCTTGGGTCAAACCTGTTGCCGCACGATAGGTCTCCGCGCCCTGGGACAGTATTCCGGGGAAGAACATCAAGAACGTCAGCGCTGTGCCGAGGGCCGGGACGCGAATGTAGTTGATGGGCGAGACGGTCAGCTGTAGTCGTCCGAGCCCGGTGAGAAGGCGATCGGCCGCCGAGTACAGCGGGAACAGGACCGCGTCGTGCAGCAGTACCGATCCGAAGAACCAGACGGCGATGGAATGCCACCAGATGTCGCTGTTCCACAACGTTTTCGGCCCGGCGATGTGGACGACGTAGCCGACCAGCGCGAAAGAGAGCAGCAGGCCGACGGCATGCAGAGGGTGGCCACCGTATATCCGTCGGAAGGCTCTCATTCCCGGTCCCCTGTCGCGTTTTACGAAACGTCTGTGAAAGCACCAGAGCGCGAGCAGCACCGACGTCGTCGGTGACTGCCCGCGCACGGGTTCAGGAGCTGATTATGCGGCGGTCTTGACCGTGATGGTCGCAACGCCGACGAGCAGTCCCGGGGTGACAGCGTCGGTCTTGAACGTGTCGTTGAGCAGTCCGGCTGCGGTCTCCGAGATCTTCACCTGCGTGCCCTGCAGGATGGCGGTGTTCTCGGGGCCGGTTGCCAACGGCTGCAGGGTGCGGCCGTCGAGGTCGAACAGCACGGCGTCGGCAGCAGCCTCTTCGCCGTTGACCGTGACGTCACCGGTGAGCAGCGACGTGCCCGGGTCGATGTCGAAGTTGGTCAGCTCGACCACGGTCTCGCCTGCGGTCAGCGACAATCCGCTGCCGTCGTGGTTGATCTCGCCCTGCACGTAGGGGTCGACCGTGCCGGGCTCCCAGTACTTGACGTCGCCACCGGTGATCGGGAAGCGAATGGAACCGTCTGCGAGAGTTGCGGTTCCGACTACGCCCGGCGTGAGGCCGAGGGTGGTCAGTGCGCCCAGGAAGCCGGGGTCGAGAGCAACTGCGGTGTCGACGCCGTTGCTGAGGTCGGCGACCTCGGCTGCGGGCTCGGGGGTGCTCTCGGTGGTCTCCATGGCCGACGATTCCGAGGAGGTGGCTGCGTCGGTGGTGCTGGATGCGTCGTCGCTGGAGCACGCGGCGAGCGGGACGATGGTGAGTGCACCGATTGCGGTGGCGGCCAAAGCTTTACGAACAGTGAACATGTCGGTCAACCTTCCGTGCTCGTCTCTCGAGCGTTGTGGGTTATTCGGCGCTGCTTGCCGATCGGATGGGTCTTCATCGCGATGCCTGCATTGAAGCGGTGCCGACCTGTTACCCCACGGTGTGAACGGTCAAACCAGACATGTTCACGTTCGGCTCAGCCCAGGATCAGATCCGCGGCTCGTTCGCCGATGATCACCGACGGTGCATGGGTGTGGCCGCGGATGATGCTGGGCATGATCGATGCGTCGGCGACCCGGAGTCGGTCGACACCCCGAACCCGCAGCGCGGCGTCGACGACGCTGCCGGCATCGTTGCCCATCCGCGCGGTGCCCACCGGGTGGTACAGAGTGTGCGCGTTCTGCTCCAGGGCCTCGGTGAGTAGATCCGCCGGGGAGATGTTCGACGCCACCCTGGGGCGTACGACGTCCCCGAGCTGGCCCTTCAGGGACGGGGTCTCCGACAGCGCGACGCATACGCGCAGTCCCTCGATCATGGCCCTGCGGTCCATTCCGTCGGGGTCGCTGAGGTAACGCGGCTCGACGATGGGCTTGGCCAGGGGGTCGGCGGACCGGAGCGTGATCTCGCCTCGGCTCTTGGGTTGCAGCAGGACTGTGCCGATGACCGCGGCGTGTGCGTCGGCGGCGATCAGGCCTTCGTCGAAGAACGGGGCCGGTCCGAAGATGAGTTCGAGGTCCGGCAGCGGCAGATCCTCATGGCTCCGGATGAAGCCGTATGCCTCCGCGACGTTGGAGGTGAGCATGCCGCGTCGGCGCGCGAGATAGTTGATGAGTTCGGGAATCTTCTCGGCATGGAAGAGGGAGTCCTTCTCGGTCTTCCATCCGATGAGGGCGGCCAGGTGGTCGAGGAGGTTCTGCCCGACGTCCGGCGAGTGGTGCCGGACGGTGATGCCGTGGGCTGCGAGCTGCTCCTTGTCTCCGATGCCGGAGAGCATCAGCAGCTGCGGTGTGTTGATGGCTCCGCCGGACAGAACGACTTCCTTGTGTGCGCGCACCGTATGGGTGACGCCGTCGGAGGTGTATTCGACGCCGACGGCGGCGCTGCCCTCGAAGAGAACCCGGGTGGCCTGTGCCTCGGTGAGGACGGTGAGGTTGGTGCGCTTCTTGGCCGGGCGAAGGTAGGCGTCGGCGGTGCTCCAGCGGGCGCCGCGTTTCTGGTTGACCATGGTGCGGCTGAAGCCCGTGGGTTCGGGCAGGTTGGGGGTTTCCACCGAGTAGCCGGCTTCCTCGACGGCGGAGAGGAAGGACGAGGTGAGCGGGCGTGAGCTGCGCTGGTGGGAGACGATCAGCGGCCCGCCGGTTCCGGCGTCCAGTTCTGTTGTGCCCTCGATGTTCTCGATCTTGCGGAAGTATCCGACGAGGTTGCGGAACGACCACGAGTCGTCGGAATTGGCCGCCCACTCGTCGTAGTCGGCGGCGAATCCGCGTACCCACATCATGGCGTTCATCGACGACGAGCCGCCGAGCATCTTGCCGCGCGGCCAGTAGATGCTGCGGTCGCGTAGCCCCGGCTGGGGTTCGGTGAGGTAGTCCCAATCGACCTCGGTACGAAAGAGTTTGGAGAACGCGGCGGGGATGTGGGCGAACTTGTTCTTGTCTTCCGGGCCTGCCTCGAGCAGGATCACGCTGTTGCGGGGATCGGCGCTGAGCCGGTTGGCCACCACTGCGCCGGCCGAGCCCGCGCCCACGACGATGTAGTCGGCGGTTGTGTTCTGTGTGCTCATGATTGTCCTTCGGGTTCGTCGGCAGCTGTCGTTGGACGCTGCTCAGCCGCGCAGGGCGGAGGCGAATATTGCCGGGAGTTTGGTCCAGGACGGTGCTCCGGCGAATGCGGTGAGCAGCTTCCCGGTCGATGCTGCGGTTTTGTTGGTGACGAACCACGGCGGCTTGGGGGAGATGGACATCTCTCCGCTGATCAGCGACCTCGACAGTGGGCGGAAAGGTCCGCGTACCACGGTTCGTTCGGCACCGTCGATCAGTAATGCGTTGTGCACGATGCCGATTCCGCTCTGCACATCGTCGACGGTGTGGCCGGGGAACGCGCCCCAGGTGGCCGATGCGGTGAGGAATCCGAGGGCGGTCCAGGCATTGACGGCGATGGTGCCGTACCGCAGGTCTGCAAGCATGGAGTCGAACTTCTCACCGAGTTCCTTGATGGTGCTCGGCGTGCCGATGATGTTGATGCCGAGGGTGCCGGTGAACTCCTCGTTGGCCGTCTGGACGGCCTTGGCGGCGAATGCTGCTCCGGTGTAGGGCAACTCGATGACGCCCATCACGGGTGCGAAGTACTCGGTCTGCAGAAGCGGTGCGTACTCGCCGGGATCGAGGTCGGTGATGAGCACCCGGCCACCGCCGTCGCCGAGCCGTTCGGCCGACGGGTACGTGGCAGTGGCGTCGGACACTCGTCTGTCGCTGCCCGGGTAGTACGGGGCGCGGGCCGGTGCCCGGTCGAGTGCGGCGCGCAGGGCTGCGATGAACTCGTCGCGCTGCTTCCATTCCGAGGACAGCACGACGACCTGCGAAGCGACACAGTTGTATCCGCTGTTGTGCAGTCGCTGGGTGGCTACGTGTTCGGCTTGGAACTCGATGTCCGCGCGGCTCCACTCGCCCGGCAACACGATGGTGGGCGAGACGCCACCGAGTTCACTGGAGATCTCCTTGGTCAGGATCGGCCGGTTCGCCGCCTTACGGGCGGCACCGTCGGGTCCCGGGCCGAAGACGATGGCGTCGTGGGTGATTGCGCTGCCCGTCATGTGGACGTGGTCGACGCGATCGTGGTTGACCAGGTAGGTGCCGACGTCGGCTCCACCGGTGAGCAGACGCAGCGCGCCGATGTCCACCAGTGGGGCGAGGATCTTCTCGAAGACCGGCAGCAGTGGGTCCATGATGGGGTTGAGCTTGAGCGCGACGACGCGGTTGAAGGCGATCAGTTCGTAGAGGGCGTCGAGCGGGGCGATCGAGGTGATGTTGCCCGCGCCCAGGACGACGCCGACGCCCGCGGTGCGCGTCGGGTCGAGTTGGGCGAGGCCTGCGGTGCGCTGTGCGGTGGCACGGTCGATTCCGGGCCGGAGCCACACCTCGGCACTGAACCCGTTGAGCAGTAGCTTCTCGAAGTTGTTGAGCGGCAACACCGATACGGTCGTCCGCCCGCCCGGGGCTGTTCCGAACTTCGCTCCGGCCAGCGGGCTGCCGCCTGCCTCGAGCGCGGAGAGGGTGTGCGCGAGCGTGCCGAGACCGCCGAGAAGCGAGTACGGGCCGGAGAGCCATTCCTCACCGAGCAGGTTGGACGAGGGGTCGAGGCCCTTGACCGACGCCGCGGCGGTCACCCATTCCTGCGCGTGCGTCGTGGTGAGGGCGTGCATGCGCTCGAGCAGTGCCCGGCGGTCGGCCAGGCCGAGCCTGCCCCAGGTCTGCTCGCCCGCGTCGAGGTCGGCAAGAGCGGTATCGACCGCCAGGGAGGCGTCCGGTCCGTTCGTCGGTACAGGCTGCAGATGCGGGGTGACTTCGTTGGTCAACTTTTCGTCTCCACTCGTCGTTCGGATACACGGCTTCGAGTGTGATTCTGGTCGCATTGGGGGCGGCAGGCTATGGGCCGCCGCTGTCAATCGAGCGCAGCGGATTGTGCCGTCGCACAGTTTGGGTGTGGTGTGGCTTACATTGGCCGGGCTATGGTTCAGTCATGACCACCACCGAGTCCGCTCTGCATCCGTCACCGACCGAGCTGGCGGCGGCGATGCTCGACGACGTCGACGAGCTGGCGAGCGAACTGGTCCGGCGCATCCTGGGAGCCGAGCACGCGTATCTGGAGGCGACGCTGCTCACCGCGGATCAACTCCACGAAGCGTCTCGCAGCAATCTGGCATCGATGTTGGGCAAGCTGTCCGGGCGTGCACCGGTTCGGCTCGAGTCGGCGCAGCAGGCGGGCAGGCTCAAGGCCGAGCAAGGTGTACCGCTGGCGGCATTGCTGCACGCGTTCCGGCTCGGTGGTCGGCTGGTCTGGGACGAGTTGATGGTGCGTTCGCACGGCCGGGCCAGCCACGCGCTGCTGGACATGGCGGCGCAGGTGTGGGCATTGGTCGACGTGTATTCCGACGAGGCGGCCGAGGCGTATCGAGAGAGCGCCGATATGCGAGCCCGCGAGAGCGCCGAAGCCCGCGGCCGGCTGATTCGGGTGCTGTTCGCCGATCACGCTGCGAATCCGGCCGCGGCGGCGGATGCCCTGCGTGCGTTCCGAATTCCGGATCGCGGCTTTTTTGCGGTGGTATCCCAGGAACCCTCGTCGACGGGACTCGGTATCGAAGGCGTCGTCGCTCGGTTGCGGGCCGCGGGAACCGAGTCGGTGTGGGATGCCGAGGTGGACGGAAGCATCGGATTGTTCTGTGCCGCTCGGGAATCCGACATCGATACGGCACTGGCCACTTTCGGAGAACTGTGCCCGGGGCGGATCGGTGTCAGTTCGGTGTTCCGGTCGCCGTCGGGAATCGGTGACGCCGTGGGGCAAGCCCGTCTGGCCCGGTCGTGCAGCTTTCCCGATTCTGTGCCGTCGACGCCGGTGCGCTACGACTCGGTACCGGTGCCGTTACTGCTCGCGCGCGACCCGAAATCCGGCCGTATCGCGGCCCGTCAGATTCTAGGCGATCTGTTGGCGTTGCCCCGCGCCGAGCGGACGAGTCTGCTCGCCACTCTCGATGCGTGGTTCTCGTGCGGTGGCTCCACCAAGGATGCCTCGGAACAGCTGCACTACCACCGCAATACGGTGTTGTACCGATTGCGGCGTATCGCCGAACTCACCGGTCGCGACTTTCGTGATCCCGTGCAGGCCGCCGAACTCTATGTCGGGCTTCGAGCCCATCAACTACTGACCTGACGGGTCAGTGGCTGGCCAGCACGACGTCGAGGATTCCCGTTCCCAGCGGTACCGGAACGCAGGACGGCTGACGTGCATTCGCGGGGTCGAGTGCGTTGAGCGCCAGACGCAGCGCGGTCGGGTCGTAGGTGAACGTGAAGTGGGCGACCTCGGTGTCGGGGCACACGTCCTGGATCACGATGTTGTGCGCTCCCGGATCTCGCAGCAGCGCATTGGTATACGGCTGAATGACCTCGTCGACCTTGGTGGCGATCGAGGTGTAGTCGACGCCGGGGACGGTGTCGCCGCCGGCGTTGAGGTTCTCGAGAAAGTCCGATCCGGCCATCAACTGGGCGAGGCCCGGTCCGAATTCGTCGGCCACCAGACCGGTCGCGCCGGGCACGGCTTGTACGACGGGGGCGACTCCGTACATGGTGCCGCCGTAGGTCGGTGACGCGATTCCCACCCATCGGTCGACGACATCCGCCCCGCCGAGCCGGTTGACGAAGTATCGGGCGACGGCAGCACCCTGCGAGTAGCCCACCACGTCCACCGCCGCGGCACCGGTCGCGTCGAGGATGGTCGCCGTCATCGATTTCAGTTGTGCTGCACTGTCTTCGATGACGCCGTAGCCGTTGGACTTACCGTCCGGCGACGCGCCGTAGTTGATGGCGAAGACACAGAAGCCTGCGGCGCGCAGGATGGGGGAGAAGCCGGCCCAATCGGAGTAGGCGGTGGCGTCGGTGCCGTGGACGAGAACGACAGGATTGGGGTGCTCGGCAGAGGGCACGCAGCTCATGTCGTTGGCCCCGGGCGGGGCGGCGTCGCGGTTGGTCGACGCGTACCGAATGGCATCGGCGTGGTCGGGTTGAGGCGGTGCAGCGGCGATGGGCATGAGTGGGCCGGCATGTGCGAGTGGTGCCGCTTGGGTCGACAAGACCGACAGTGCAGCGGTGAGTGCGACGACGAGAAGAATCAGACTTCGGCGTGGTCCGCGCATGATCACACGGTATTCCTGCAGTTGTGAAATGTCCCTACGAATTCGGACATGAACGCATAAAAGTCACAACAATAGTTCTGTAGCGATTATTGTGTCGCATGCCGATTGCCGACCGAGCTACCGGTGACGGCGAGGGTGCAGACGCGGGGATCGATCGAAAGACGGGTTTACCGCCGACAACGGGAACGTGGAGCCGGTGACGGGAATCGAACCCGCCTCTCAACCTTGGGAAGGTCGCGTTCTACCAATGAACTACACCGGCGTGTGGTGCGGCGTCCAGATTAGCAGGGTGGCCCGACGTCGATGCGTACACCGTGCAGCAGGGCCTGGGCGTCCTCGGCAGGCACCGGTTCGGAGAAGAGGTAGCCCTGAGCGCGGGTGCAGCCCAAGGCCACCAATGTGCTCCTGGCACTCTCGGTTTCGACGCCCTCGGCGATGATGCTCAGGCCGAAGGCGTGCGCGAGCCCGATGATCGACTGGACGATCGCGAGGTCGTCGGTCGCCCCCGATCCGAGGTCGGTGACGAACGCGCGGTCGATCTTGAGCGCGTCGACGGGCAGTTCCTTGAGGTGTGACAGCGAGCTGTATCCGGTTCCGAAGTCGTCGATCGCCACCTGCACGCCGAGCTCCCGCAGTTCCCGGAGCGTCACTCGGGTGCGCGAAAGATCCTGTACGACGGCCACTTCGGTGATCTCCAGGCACAGGTTGCAGCCCGCGATCGAGAATTCCTCGAGGGCGCTCGCCACGGTGGCCGCAAAACCGGTGGTGACCAGCTGTACGGGCGAGATGTTCACGCGCATCACGATGTCGAGGCCGGGGATGTCCCGTTGCCACGCAGCCAAGGTCCGGCACGCGTGGTCGAGAACCCACCGACCGAGCTCGCCGGCGAGGTTCGTCTCCTCCGCCACCGGAATGAAGGCCGACGGTGGTAGCAACCCGCGGGTGGGGTGACGCCACCGAACCAGTGCCTCCACCGCAGTGATGCGCCCGGTGACGAGGTCGACCTCGGGTTGGAAGTGCAACGTCAGCGAGTCGCCTGCAATGGCGTCACGCAGATGGATCTCGACGTCGTTGCGGAGTTCGGATTGCGCGTGCATCTCGTCGGTGAACAGCGAGATGTGATGTCCACCAGCACGCTTGGCCACCAGAGCGGCTTGCCCTGCTTGTCGGAGCAGGGAGTCGGCGGTGTGGGTGCCGGGCACGCCGAAGGCGATTCCGATGCTGGCGCTGCGACCGATTCTCTCGACACCGAGAGTGACCGGTGCCTGTATCGACTCGGCGATCGTGCGGGCACGGTCGGTGGCGACGCGGTGCGAGCACGGGCCCGCCAGGACCACGACGAACTCGTCGCCGCTCAGGCGGGCCGCGAGACTCGCCGATTCGTCGACGAACGCCTGCAGGCGTTCGGCGACAGCCTGGAGATACTGGTCGCCGGCGAGGTGTCCGAGAAAGTCGTTCAGCGCCTTGGTGCGGTCCAGGTCGATGTGCAACACCGCCACCGGACCGGGCATCGACGGATCGAGTCGGTCACGGAGGTGTTGCGTGAGTGCGGTCCGGTTCGGGAGTGAGGTGAGACCGTCGTGCAAGGCCGAGAACCTGATCTGTTCCTCGGCGCTGACTCGCGCCTGCAACTGCGACAGCAGAGCAGCAATTGCTTTGAGGGCGTTCAGTTCTGCCTGGGACCAACTTCGGTCTCCCACTTTGATGAAGCCCAGAATCCCGGTGGTGCGTTCGGAGTGCAGCAGCGGCACGACGGCCATCGAGGTGGCGCTCAATCCCGAGGCGGTCTCGACGCGTCGGCGATAGTCCTCCTGCTCCGGGTCGGGCCGAAACACTGCCGGTTCGGACAGTGTTTCGGCCATCGCGAAGACCGAGTCGGCCTCGTCGAAGTAGACGACGGCCAGGGGGTCGGGATCGGGCACGCTCAGGCGCGGTGGCCATTCCGCGGTGAGTCTGGTTGCCCGGGCATCGAAATCGTGGTGCCGGAGAAAGCTGAAATCGATGCCGAGGTAGTCCACGAGCTGACGCAGTACCGACAGGTATGCTTCTCGCACCGTCGCCGCGTCGACGCCCATGAGTTCGGTGGCGACGCCGGTGACGAGGACCTCGAGTGTCCGACTGTTCTCCAGGGCCCTACTCCCGCCTCTCGTCGACGCGGTCTCGTGAACCGCTCCTGTAGACGCAGTGCAGGACTGTTCCCCCTGGTCTATGCCGGACTCTACCCCGGTAAGGACGCCGAAACCGCGACTCTGCGACTGTATATCGCGCCTCGTGGCGCAGTGCCGAGCCGCAACACCAGAGCGATCGACTCGGCCTCGTCCAGTTCCGCCAACGTCCGCAGCTCGAAGTTCAACTGCTGCAATGTCTCTGCGTGGGTCGGAGACAGTTCTCGGTGCTCGTCCATCGTGCGCGCGTAGAGGAACGGTGGTGAGACGGGTTGAACTGCCAGTGCGTGCAGATGTGAAGTCACCCAAACGTTCTCCGTTGCAAATCCACCCCGGATGTAATGCGCCGGAGTCGATCCGGGCACCACGATCACTGCGAGCGCGGAGCTCGCCGATACGCGATCGCGCATGTCGGTGGCCAGGGCAGCGCCTGCGTTCCAGGCAGACACGAGCGCCATGACGTCGGGCCGCCCGATGATGTCCAGCGTGGACAGGTCTGCGGCGTCGATGCCGAGGCTGGCGACGTCGATGCCCCGATCCGGGTCCGGATCGCCTGCCCAGCGCAGTTCGGAGAACATCTCTCGGTGCAGATGCGGCGTGAGATACCGAATCCGGTCGGCGGCCGCGAGAATGTCCGCTGCCGCGGTGATGGACTCGCGCGTCGTCAACAGCACGGCACGTCCGCCTTCGGCGGCTGCGGCCGCAACGAGATCGGCGACCACCGCATCGTCCAGCGTCGACGGTGACCCGAGCTCGCGGTCCGTGGATCGGGTGAGCACGGCGTCGAGGAGGCATCGATCGGTGATCGGTCCGGCGGTACCGTCGCGCAACGACAGCTCGACCGCCTCGTCGGTGATCTCGATGCCGGCGAGCATGCCCTGGGCGGTGGCGGCCACGCGCGCGTTGAATCCGGCTGCGCCCACAGCGACGAAGCTGCCGCGGTACGCGATATCGAGGGTGGACGTTCGGGATCGATCGACGTCGACCCGGAAGGTCCGGCCGTTCGAGAAGAAGGTCCACGGCTGACTGTTTCCGCCGGAAGGCGCTCGTCGTGCCGCTTCGAGTATCGAGTCTCGGGAATCCACGCTCTGCGGACCGGCCGCATCACCCGAGACCTGTCGGCGGGTGGGGGCCGGCGTGTTCAGCCCGTCGAGGTGCACCTCGAGATCGATGCGGATACGGCCGGACGGTAGGTGCGCTCCGGTCCCGAAGCGTCGGACCGCCGCGGCGATGGTGGCACCCCCGAGTTGGACGTCGCCGCCCAGCTGGGGCCACGTCTCGATCGTTTCGCCCACCTCCACCATCGAGGCCGCCATCCGAGCCGAGAGCAGGGAGGCGTCGAGCTGATCGAGCACGATGGGAATCTTGTCGCGGGTTCCGAGTCCGTGCAGACCGGCGGACTCGATGTCGCCGAGTACGCCATGAAACACCGGCCGCTGTGGTTCGAGGTCGAATCGCTCGACGTCCAGCAGACCTCGATCGGAGGTCTCCATCAGTACGGGGATTCGACGCGACCTGGCCGCCTCTCGTGCGCGGACCTTGATGTCGAGGGAGTCGCATTCCTCGACGAGCAGGTCGAGTCCGTCGAAGAACTCGTCGATCGTGGTCTCGTCGATCCCGTTCCGAAAGACCTCCACCGTCAGATACGGATCTATTTCGGCGATTCGCCGGGCGGCGACGATCGCTTTGTTGACACCCAGATCGATGATCGACGCCGGAATCCTGTTGAGGTTCGACAGTTCTATCTCGTCGAAATCCGCGAGGCGAAGAGTTCCGCAGATTCCCTCGAGTGCGAGAGTGTGCGCAATGGCGTGTCCGACGCTCAATCCGATGACGCCGATCGTGAGATCTCCCAATTTCTGCTGTTCCTCGAGGGTTATCTTGTTTCTGTTTCGGTCCAGTCGGAGGTGCCGATACGAATTCGGACCGAGAACGGCGACGACGGTATTGCGCCACGGGAAATAGACCCACCTGTCGCTTTCGTCGAGAAGGCTCTGCTCAGGGCTCGGCAACAATGCATGCAGTCCGGCTCGCTGGGTGGCGCGTTCGTCGAGAACGGTGATCGAGGTGTCACCCCGTAGCTCGTCCAGGGCGGCCCGCTGTGTGGCGACCGTCTCGTCGAATATCACAGGCTGCCAGCTGTATTCGGCAGTGATAGGAATCGTCACGACGCCACCGCCGAGTGCAGGTTCTTCGACGTGCCGTGCTGTGCGAGCAGCGAGACCGTGTTGCGTTTCATGCGCCGCCACGTCTCGAGTTCGGCATCGAACGCGAGAGTCGTTCGGTCCCACCAGAACACCTCGGTTCGGTATCGGTCGTCGGGGTAGGGCACCGGTTCGATGTGCGTTGCGATCGCTGCTCCGGTGCGCAGCCACGCGGCGCGGACGTGGGAGGCGGCAGTGGCCAGCGCGTAACGAGCGCCCAGCAGTGCTGTGCTGTAAGCCGGTGACTGCGCGATCATGGTGGTGACGGCGCGGCCTCGGGGTGCTCCCGGGGCAACCCACGCCGACTTGATCTCGACGACCCCGTCCTCGATGCGGCTGTCGAGCATCGCGCGAACGCGGTGTCGGCCCTCGGGATGCGCGGCGAATTCGACGAGTGCGTGTGATTGATCGGCCGAAGAATACGGCCCTTGAACGCGAACTCCGCCGAGGATCGTTCCGGTTCGGTCGAGAGCGGCGAAGAACAATGCGGTGGTCCCGCCGTCGCGAATTGCCGATATCTCGAGCGCTGGTGTCACGTCGTGGCGTCGATAGCTTTCTTCGGCACCGTCGAGAAATTGCGTCCACAAAGCGGGACTTCGGGTGGGAGTCGTGGCCAGAATGTGGCACTGGGAGGGATGATCGAAGTACGAAGGAACGTCGATTCGAATGCGCTTGGGTCGAATGTACATAGGGGCTCTTCCTGAGGGAGTGTCACCGAATGTGAGAGGTGTGACCGATCGATTGTCCGACTGTTCGGTCCGCCCGTACCTGTGGAAGTGGTCACTCGGGTGCTTCGCGTAAGGCCCGTGAGGACCAGTAGCCTGCAGTGGTGCTGCTCTCCGACCGTGACATTCGTGCCGAAGTGACCCTGGGCAACCTGGCGATCGATCCCTTCGATCCGTCGATGGTGCAGCCGTCGAGCGTCGATGTGCGACTCGACAAGCTGTTCCGGGTGTTCAACAACACCCGGTACACCCACATCGATCCGTCCCAGCAGCAGGACGAGCTGACGACGTTGGTGGAGCCACGAGCGGGTGAGCCGTTCGTTCTTCATCCGGGGGAATTCGTCCTCGGTTCCACTCTCGAACTGACGACGTTGCCGGATTATCTGGCGGGTCGACTCGAGGGGAAGAGCTCTCTGGGCCGGCTGGGACTGCTCACCCACTCGACGGCAGGATTCATCGACCCGGGATTCAGCGGTCACATCACGTTGGAGCTGTCCAACGTCGCCAACCTGCCGATCACGCTGTGGCCGGGAATGAAGATCGGGCAGCTGTGCCTGTTCCGGCTGTCGTCACCCTCGGAGAATCCGTACGGCAGCGCCGCGGTCGGCTCCAAGTATCAGGGGCAGCGTGGTCCCACTCCGTCGAAGGCGTATCTGAACTTCATCCAGTCGGACGTGACATAGACCAACGTTCGGTCTGTTTTCTTGGACGAAACCTGGTGAGTTCCCGGTTGTAGCGGTATTCTGGTGCTCGAACGTGGGTTGGGGCCTACCAGAATGAGGTTTCTCGTGTCCGCGGTACCCGATCCGACCGTGCTCGGCGCTTCCCTGGGGTCGAGTGGCGTCCGCAGTGTGATCAGCGACAGCTCGGGTGTCGACACGGTGCTCCACGCCCTCGAACCGGTTGCCACCGGGCCCGCGCCCAACGGTCTCGCCCCGGATCCTTGGGATGCCGTCGTCGCATCGGTGCACAGCACGGCAGACGAATACGCGTCCGCTCGCTACTACCCGGTGCTCGCCCTCCGCGAGAGCGATCCCGACACGGCCTTTCGCGAGGACTTCTCCGACGGCATCGTGCTCGTATCCGAACTGGGTGCGCAGCTGGGCGCGTTACGAGAAACCGGAGTGCTCGCCGGTGAGCGTTGCGTCGCGCTGTTCGACGTCGGCGCATCCGGCACCAGCGTGTCGGTGGTCGACGTCGAGTCCGGTCGCGTCCTGGCCTCGCGTCGCACCGAAGAACTCCGCGGCGACGACTGCGACCGTGTGCTCAGCGACCACCTGATCGAGACGTTCGGCGCGGCGGAAGCCTTGACGGTGGCAGCTCGTCGACAGCTCGTGCACGACGTGCGAGACGGCAAACACCAGCTGTCGATCCTGCGCAGCGTCTCCGTCGTCGGGCCGTTCGTCGGCGGTCGCGCCTCGTTGTGGCGACACGACCTCGACGAGCTCATCGGCGACGCCGTTCGTGCGGCAGTCTCCACAGCCGTCGACGTGCTCGAGTCCGTCGCCGCGAGCGGCGTTCACGTGGAGGCGATCGTCGCAGTCGGCGGCGGTGCCAACATGCAGATCGTTCGGCAGACACTGTTCGACGCCGTGTCGGTGCCCGTCTACGTTCCGGAACGACCGGAATTGTTGGCCGCCCGTGGGGCAGCCGGGATCGCGCGGACCGTGGGAGCCAGGCCTGCACCGGCCCCTGCCGTGATGGCCGTGACTGCCGTGCCCTCCCGTCGTCCGCGGCACAGCGGCAGCCCGTCGAGGCGAATGGCCAGGGCAGCGAAGTCCCGCCGCGTCGGGGGCGCACTCGCAGCGCTCGTTGCGGTGTGCGTGGCCGGAACCGTGGTCGCGGCAGCGGCCCGGACCACCGACGACACCCCCGAACCGTCGATCGCGACCTCGCAGAACGCGTCGCCCTCCGCCCGATCGCAGGCTGTGATGCCTGCGGTGGACGGCTCACCGTCCGTGTCGACGCCGCCCTCGGTGCCGGCCGCGTCGTCCTCGACGTCTCCGACATCCGGAGTCTCGACGTCCTCTCCTGCACCCACCTCGCCGAGCAGTGCCGAGTCACCGCCTCCAACTCACACGATTCCTGACGTCACTGTCCTTCGGCCCGCGCGTGAGGGCACTCGAGTTCCGACGACGACCACGGCTCCGACCACCACGACGGCTCCGACTCACCTCACGACCACCACTGCGCCGGCCACCACTGCGCCGACCACCACTGCGCCGACCAGAACGACGTTGCCGCACACCACCACTCGCGCCTCGACCCCGACGAAACCCACGATCACCACGCCTCGGCGACCGTAGACACCGCCGTTCGTTTTGCCGTGGCGGCGATAGATCTACGGTTTCGACCGCCACGGGGCAGCGTCCTCGAGGCAGGATGGTCGGTATGGAGTCACAGACCGAGCGCGAAGACAAGTTCGATGTCGATGCAGACTTCGAGTTCCCCTCCCTCACCTCGCTCGTTCCTGCCGACGGCGCGGCGGTGGAGACCGACACCGAACTGGTCAGCGAGTACTTCGACACCACCGGTCACGATCTGCTGCGTCGGGGAATCACCCTTCGGCGACGCACCGGAGACTCCGATAACGGTTGGCACGCAAAGGTTCCTGCGGAGAAGGCGCGAACCGAGATCAGGCTTCCACTCGGTCACGGCGACCCGCAGGTCGTGCCCGACGAGCTGGCCGACGTACTGCGCGGGGCGGTCATGGGCAAGCAGTTGTCGGCTGTCGCCACCCTGACGACGCGTCGGAAGATTCGTACCGTCACCGATGCATCCGGAGCCGTCGTGGCCGAATTCGCCGACGACGCGGTGTCGGTCGTCCTGATCGGCGGCGCGACCGGGCCGCAGTGGCGTGAGGTGGAGGTCGAGCTCGGGCCCGCCGGCTCGGAATCGTTCCTGAAGAAGGCGAGCAAGGTGCTTCGCGCGTCGGGTGCGACGCCGTCGGCACATCCGTCCAAGTTGAATCGTGCGCTGTCGGTGGTTCGGGAGGAGCCGGCGCACGACGGGCTTCGGTTGCTCGTCGATTATCTCGACGAGCAAGCGCAGGCCATCGTGGCCGGCGACGTGTATCTGCGCCGCGGACTGGATCCGATTCACTCCACGCGGGTGGCCATCAGGCGCTACCGCAGTACGCTTCGCGTCTTCGGCAGCGTGTTCGAGGACGAGCCCACGGCCGCACTCGAAGCCGAATTGTCCTGGTATGCAAGCCTGCTCGGCGAGGTGCGAGATCGACAGGTGCAGCGGGCGCGGTTTGCAGCGGCGCTGCGAGACCTTCCGTCGGAACTAGTTCTGGGCCCGGTGGCGTCGCGTATCGAGAACGACCTGCTGGCCGAGCAGATCCGACACCGCGAAGCCGCGATGGCCGAGCTCGACGGCGAGCGCTACCGAGAGTTGCTCACGACCGTGGCTGCCTGGTCGAGGGGATTGCCGATCGATGGCGAGGTGAGTGAGCGGTTGCTGATCAAGCTGGCGCGCAAGGCCGGCAAGAAGGCCGTAGACCGCACCGAGAAGGCTGTGCGAGGCACCGACGACGAGCAACTGCACCGCGCGAGGAAGGCCTCGAAGCGGGCTCGGTATGCGGCCGAGTTGGTGGCACCCGTCGTGGACAAGAAGGTGTCCAAGTCGAATATCAAGAGATACAAGCAGATTCAAGAAGTTCTGGGCGAGCATCAGGATGCCGTCATCGCGGCGGAGATTCTGCGCACCCTCGGGGCTCGAGCGGGAACCACCTCCGGCGAGAACGGGTTCACGTTCGGACTCCTCTTCGAGCGTGAGCGCCGTGCAGCCGAACTGGCTCGTGACGAGGCGAGCAAGTTGGAGTTCTGACCCCGCACACAAACCGTCGTTTTCCCCGTTTATGCCCTCGAAGTGTACTGTGGGGCCGAATCGAGTAGGGGGGTCGACGGGTATGTCCGTTGCGTTGGGCGTTCACGTCGGAACCGACGAGATCTCGGCCGTCTTGGTCGAAACCGATCTGCCCGGTCTGGGCCCGGTCACCTCGCGACCCGTGTCGATCGCCGCTGCCCCCGGCGGAATCGGTGACGCCGTTGCGACGGTTCTCGGAATCATGCGTGTACAGGCAGCTCAACGAGACCTGATCGTCGACGGTGCCGCCGTGGTCTGCGACAACCTTCTGCACGGCGAGATCGTTCGGGCCGCGCTGGCCGACCACCGCGTCGTCGACGTCGAGGTATTGGCGATGGACGATCCGCGGTTGCCCGACGAGTACCCGTTGGACGTGGCCGCCGCCGTCGTCGGTGCCGCGTCCAGGGCGGGCCGTCCGTCGGGTGACGAGATCGCTGCGGGGCGACCCGGCTTAGACGATCGGGCCGGAGAATTCGATGCTGCGTCGCGGGGATCTCGATGGACCATGGTCGGATTGGGTGTGGCCGTGCTGGCTGCTCTGAGTGGGGCAACCGTGTGGGCGTTCTCCTCGCTCGCGCCGACTCAGGACGCAGTACTCGATACCGCAGATTCCAGCATCGCCCCATCGGCGCCCGGTCGGCCGGCGTCGAGCGCCGGGCCGGTTGTTCCTGTGGCTGGGCCGTCCGCGGTTCCACCGATCGGCGCGGGTGTTCTGGATGTGACGACGGCCGGCTCCGGGTCGGGAGGCATCTGGATCGACGCGTTCCCGATGGACGCCCCGAGTGCGACGTCGAACGCACCGAGTTCGTCGTCGACGGGACGGGAGAACTCGGGTGGCGGCTATTCCGCCCCCGGTGGTCGGGATACGAAAACAGAGAACTCGAAGCCCGAGACCGAGACTCCGCCGACCGACGACGAAACCACAGCTCCCACCGATACGAACGTCCCAGATCCCACGGAACCGGGTCCGACCGAACCCACGGAGCCGACGGAGCCCACGGAGCCCACGGAGCCGACGGGGCCGACCGAGCCCGTGGAGCCCGCGGAGCCTTCGGGGCCGACGGATCCCGAGCCCGCGCCTCGGACGGAGGAACCACCTGTCACCGATCCGGCAGAGTGACGATTTCATCGATAATCCGTTGTGAGCGAGCGGGTTCGCTACTTCGAAAAGTCCGTGGTGTGACAGGTGTGTGAATTCGACTCGGACACCTGAGCTTCTGCTCGAGCCTGGCTACCATCGGGTGATCGACCAGTAGACGGTGAGTTCTCGATGACCGACAAATCCGCAGTAGAACCGGTGACGCGCACGACCATCGACAGGGCTGTGGGTGTCCTCATTGCCTTGCGCGGCTGCAGTCCGGATGAGGCGTTCGCCGAATTGGCAGCGCACAGTTTCCGTTTCGATGTTTCTCTCGTGCAGTCGGCTCGATCCATCGTCACTGCGGCACGAGGAATGGACTCCGACAACGGCGTGGGCTGTGCCGCGATGTCGTCGGCGCAGGAGGAGTGGGGCTCGTTGCTCGCCGACCGTCGGGCCGGATTCGGGCACGTCGCCTGACCCAACTCGTCGCCCGAGTGGTTGTAACGAATCCCAAAACAAACCGAAAGTTGAATAGAACAGGGCATTTACCGACTCCTCGACGGTTCGAGGCGCTACGATCGCCAGGTCGGAGTAGCTAGGCGAGTCGAGGGAACATGAGATCTGTCCTTGGTGTCTCGGTGGGTTCAGCCATTGCCCGGGGTGTAGCCCTGGATGCGTCGGACGAGTCGGTACGTTCTGCGCACGTCGTGCGATCGTTCGATCCCGACGACCATCTGCAGGCCGCGCTCGATCTGTTGGATTCGATGTCGCGGGATCAGATGGTGGATCGACCGGACATCGTTCTCGCCGTTCCGGACGATCCCGGTGCGCGCGGACGCACGTCGGCGTATTCCACGTACGAGGCCGATCGTCTGCTGGTGGCGTCGGAGCTCGGGGCGCAACTTCGGTATCTACGCGGCACGGGGATGCTCGAGGGTGCGCGCACCGTGGCCGTGTGCGACATCGGGGCGTCGGGAACCACCGTGTCCATTGCCGACCCCGCCACGGGAGCGGTGCACAGTTCGGTCCGCACCACGTTGTTCGGCGGGATCGGGTGTGACGCCCAGATCTCGCGTTACCTTCTGTCCGTCTACGGGGCAGACGAATTGGCCTCGGAACGGGCCCGCGCGGAGTTGCTGGTGTCCGTTCGCACGGCACGCGAACAGCTGTCACGCCTGCGGGTGGCCGAGGTCACCGGGCCGTTCGTCGGCGGACCGGTCCGGTTGTGGCGCAACACGTTCGACGATGTTCTCGAGCGCAGTATCCGATCACTGGAAGATTGGGTGGCCAGCATCATCGTCGACGCACCCTGCGCCGTGAACGCGTTGGTGATGGTGGGCGGATGCGCCAACCTGCCGTCGCTGCGTCGGATGTTTCGACGCGATTTGATGTTGCCCGTCATCGCGCCTGCCAATCCCGAGTCCCTCACTGCGCACGGGGCGGCCCTGATGGCGATCGATGCGGTCGCGTCGCGCCAACACCGTCCGCGCGGCGCGATGAGCAGTGCGTCGGTGCTGACGCAGCCGGCCGCGATGGTGGGCATGGTGGGGTACCGGGACGCCCCGCGGCACCGTTCTGCCTGAGCCCCTTCCTGGCCAACGTGCGTCGTCGTTGGGTAGGTTGCTCGGGTAATGATGAACAGTAGGGACGAGACGGTGGGGCAACAGTGGCAGAGCAGGTAGCGGAGTCCGGCGCAGCAGCATCCGATGCGGGAGCATTCGATCCGGCGGAGCACGCGCGCAGCATGGTCGGGTATCACTACCGCACCGAGGACTACTACGAGGTGGGCCGCGAGAAGGTTCGCGAGTACGCCCGTGCCGTTCAGGATTTCCACCCCGCCCACTGGGACGGCGATGCCGCAGCAGCACTGGGCCACAGCGCTCTGGTGGCCCCGCTGACGTTCATGTCGTTGGTCGGCACTCTGGCGCAGAAGAAGCTGTTGCAGTCCATCGCCGAGGGATACGACCTCAGCCAGATTCTGCAGACCGATCAGGTACTGGTGTTCCAGAAGCCGATTCTGGCCGGTGACCAGTTGACCTGCGATGTCTCCCTCGACGCGTTCAAGACGGTCATGGGTCGAGACATGATGATCACCAAGAACGTCGTGTCCAACCAGAAGAACGAACTGGTGCAGACCACGTACACCACGCTGCTCGTCGGGCGATCCGGCGAGATCGATCCGGCCATCTCCGAGGCGGCTCGCAACATCGTGATGTTCGGTGCGACGACCGACACCAGCAGTGCCGAGGCGAGTGAGCACGACACCCTGTCCACTCCCCAGGAGCACGAGCCGCTCATCGTCGAGGAGTACCGGGGCCAGCCCACTCGGAAGTTCGACGAGGTCAATGTCGGAGACGAATTGCCCTCGCGCACTGTGCGTTTGACTCGCGGAGATCTGGTGAACTACGCCGGCGTCGCCGGTGACGCGAACCCGATTCACTGGGACGAGAAGTTCGCCAAGATGATCGATCTCGAGAACGTCCTGGCGCACGGCATGCTCACCATGGGTGTCGGCGGCGGATTCATCAGCGAGTGGCTCGGCGATCCAGGCGCGGTGAAGGACTACACCGTTCGATTCACCACCCCGATCCCGGTGGACACACACAAGCCGGCCGAAATCGTCTTCGGCGGCAAGATCAAGTCGAAGGACGAGGAGTCCCGTACGGCCGTCATCTCGATCGGCGCGACCTTCGAGGGCAAGCGAATCTTCGGCCACCGCGCTACTGCGACAGTGCAATTGGGCTGAGCCTGTTGCCGCGTATCGGCTCCTCGGTTTCGGATTTCTGACTCCGATCGGCGTCGGGTTTCCGAAGGTGGGGAGCTGATGTGTCGGTGGGGGCGCGGATGTGTGGGTGGGGGTTGCAATCTACGCCCCTGTTCGGAATTTACGCCCCGTGTGGGGGGTGTGGATTGCTGCTTGGGGCGTAGATGTGTCGGCTGAGCTTGTTGCCGCGTATCGGCTCCTCGGTTTCGGATTTTTGACTCCGATCGGCGTCGGGTTTCCGAATGTGGGGAGCTGATGTGTCGGTGGGGGCGCGGATGTGTGGGTGGGGGTTGCAATCTACGCCCCTGTTCGGAATTTACGCCCCGTGTGGGCGGCGTGGATTGCTGCTGGGGGCGTAAATGTGTCGGCTGAGCCACCTGGCGTACTGAACTGTTCATGATCCGCGCTTCTCCTTTGCGTGGTGTCGTGCCGCACGGGCTCGATTTCCGCATGCGCTGCAGCACCATTGCTGATTGGGCCGATCCTGCAGAAACAGTTGACCGCATCGCGGAGCGTCGCAGAGTGACAATCGTGCGCGATCCGGTCCGTTCAGTAGATCGATGACCGCTGACGCTGCACGGGCGCGTATCGCGTCGACCGGATCCGACGTCCCCACAACATGTCCGACGCCACCGCCGCCCCCGAGATCGAGCCGACGGGTCACCGGATGGCGTCGGGCAATGTCGTCGATGTGGTCGACGCTGTCTCCCGGAACTTCCATGTCCGACGCCACCGCCCGCAGTAGCGCCAGCATGTGATCTCGCGTCAGCCGGAATGTGTCGATGTCGGCATCGTCAGGGATTGTCTCGGGTACCCGGGCACCCTGTAGCTCGGCCCATTCCTGGAGATCGGCGGTGGAGGCGATCAGTTCGACGTAGGTGCCGCGTTGCAACTGCACGGTGTTGACCACGTCGAGCGCGAAGTGGTCGCCGAGCCAGTTCCAGTCCATCGCCCGAGTCTAATGGTTTACGGATGTAAAAGCATTAGATACCGTCGAGACGATGACGGACATCCAATGGTTACCGTTCCTCGGCGTCGTGCTGTTGGCCTACGCGATACCCGGTCCGGACTTCGCGGTGGTGGCCCGGGCGGCAGCGAGCAGCCGTAGTGCCGGGTGGCGAGCGGGCCTCGGCGCGCAGACCGGACTGTGCGTGCACATGATCGCTGCGGTGATGGGGCTGTCACTGCTCATCTCACGATCACCGATGGCGCTGAGCATCATTCAGATTCTCGGGGGTCTGTACCTGGTGTGGCTCGGTATTTCCGCGCTGCGACAGTCGTCGTCGGAGAGGCGTGCGACCTCCGATGTGCGCTGGTTTCGCATGGGCCTGGTGACGAACGTGCTCAATCCCAAAGCCATTCTGTTCTTCGTCGCGCTGCTGCCGCAGTTCGTCGATGCCGACGGACCGCTTCCCCTGCAGATCGGGTTACTCGGAATCGTGGATGTGGCAATCGGTGTGGTGGTCTGGGCGGTGGTCACCGCGGCTGTGGGCCGTCTGGCCGGTGGTTCGTCGAAGTCGACATCCTGGAACCGAGTGATCGGAGTCCTTTTCATCGGTATCGGAGTCGCACTCGCCGTCGAAGCGGTGTGACCCGAAGAAGGCACTTGCGCAAATCAGCGAACAATGTCCATGCTCGGGTCGTTCTTGGGTTTGTGGTCCCAAATGGAGGTGTCGGATTCCAGGGCCTGGCCCTCGTGGCTGGGCTGCACGGGGTCGGGTAGCTGTCGCCACTGTGCTCGCGGGTCATTCTCGGGTTCGATGCACGATTCATCGTCCATGGCGGAGACGCTACGCGTCGGCCCGGCAATCATCCGGCAACGCGTACTCGCAGCTCGTTCATCGGCACTTCGGAACCGACGCGGTCGGTGACCCGTACGCGCACGGGCTCGCCTCGGGAATCGACGACGTCGAGCGGTCCGTCGTCTTGTTGCAGGTACTGGTCGCCCCACTGCATCAATCCGAGTACGACGGGCAGCAGATCCTCGCCCATTCTCGTCAGAACGTATTCGTAGCGCGTTCTGCCCTTTTCGGGGCGGTAGGGCTTCTTGACGAAGATTCCGACGTCGACCAGTTCTTTGAGTCGGGCCGCACTGCTGGCGTCGGTGATGCCGACGCGTCGGCTGAAGTCATCGAAGCGGGTGGTTCCGTAGAACGCCTCGCGCAGGATCAGCATCGTCGATCGGGTGCCGACCACCGACAGCGCGCGTGCGATGGAGCAACGGTCACCTGCTGTCCAGCTGTCGAGATCGGACAGTGGGCCGTCCATGTGGAGGGGCATGCCACGATCCTACTGACTTTACAAAACTATAGCCAGCTCGTACCGTGGTGTCAGCGATCCGACAGGACCGGATCGATCGGACAAGGAGCCGTCATGAGAGACGCAGTCATCGTCGAGGCAGTCAGAACCCCGGTCGGACGGGGCAAAGCGAACGGCACGTTGCATCCCGAGCATCCAGTCGACCTGATGGCCCATAGCCTGCGGGAAGTAGTGCAGCGCAGTGGGATAGACCCGAGCCAGATCGACGACGTCATCGGCGGAGTTGTCACCGCGGTAGGGGATCAGGCGTCGAACATGACTCGGCGCGCGGCGCTGGCGGCGGGCTATCCGGAATCCGTACCCGCAACCACCGTCGATCGGCAATGCGGAAGTAGCCAGCAGGCAATACATTTCGCCGCACAGGGCGTGATCTCCGGTGCTTACGATCTGGCCGTGGCTACCGGTTCGGAGTCGATGAGCCGCATTCCGATGGGGTCGAACCTGGTGGGAACCGAGGATCCGGCAGGTGTCGGTTTCATCGAGAGGTATCCGGAAGGGTTGGTGCCGCAGGGCATCAGTGCCGAATTGATCGCGGCGAGATGGGGTATCAGCCGTACCGAGATGGACGAGTTCGCTCTAGTGAGTCATGCGAAGGCTGCCGCAGCCACCGAAGAGGGGCGTTTCAAGCGGGAGATCACCGCAATCCGCGGACTCGAACGCGACGAGGGGATCCGCACCGGATCCACACTCGATGCGCTGGCGGGACTGCGACCGGCCTACTTCAGCGACGCCATGGCGCAGCGGTTCCCGGAAATCGGTTGGAACATCACCGCAGGCAACGCAAGTCAGGTCAACGACGGTAGTGCGGCCGTCATGATCACGACCAGTGAGAAAGCGAAGGAACTCGGCCTGACTCCGATGGCGAGGCTGCACAGCTTCGCGGTGGTCGGCGACGATCCGTTGATGATGCTCACCGCAGTCATTCCGGCGACGAAGAAGGTGCTCGCCAAAGCCGGGCTGACGATGAACGACATCGACCTGTTCGAGGTGAACGAGGCCTTTGCGTCGGTTGTGCTCGCCTGGGCGAAGGAAACCGGCGCAGACATGAACAAGGTCAACGTCAACGGCGGGGCCATCGCCATCGGCCATCCGCTCGGCGGCAGCGGTGCCCGAATCATGACGACCATGGTCCACGCGCTCGCCGAGCGCGAGCAGCGTTACGGCCTACAGGTGATGTGCGAGGCCGGCGGGCTCTCGAACGCCACCATCATCGAACGCCTGTAATGCCTGCGGCAGTGGCGCGGATATGTGCTCTCGAGGGGCTGTTGCATTTTGATGGTGGGGTGTCTCGAGTGTCGAGGCACCCCATTGTCGGTGGTGCGGGACAATGTGTTGGTGGCGAAGGGTTATCGACC
>NZ_NOZA01000032.1:0-1082 GCF_002258465.1 Rhodococcus sp. 05-2256-B1
CTAGCTGTTCTTCCCGGGGACGTTGTGGACGGTCAGTCGCTCGATGGGTGACTTGCCGCCGATGCCTGTGTGGGGTCGGTGGTGATTGTAGTGGTGGATCCAGTCTTGGTAGGTCGCCGCTCTGGCTTCGTCGGAGAGGTAGGTGTTCGCGTAGGCCCATTCCTGGTTGAGGGTTCGGTTGAATCGTTCGACTTTGCCGTTGGTCTGCGGCCGATACGGCCTGGTTCGTTTGTGTTTGATTTCAGGGCCTAGGGTCTGCGCGAACAGTGTTGAGCGGTAACAGGATCCGTTGTCGGTCAGCACACGCGCGATCGTGATGTCATGGGCTGCGAAGTAGGCTTTGGCGCGCTCGAAGAACCCCGAGGCGGTTTCTTTGCGTTCGTCACCGAGGATCTCCGAATACGCGAGCCGGCTGTGATCGTCGACGGCGTGATGGACGTAGGAGTATCCGCGGCCCTGTTTCTTGTTGTGCCGCTTTCCGATCGCGCGGCCGAGCTTGCGATGTCCGCCGCCGTCGGGGATTCGGCCGAGCTTTTTGATGTCGATGTGGATCAGATCCCCGGGAGCGGGATGCTCGTAGCGATGCGGCTGCGGGCGTCGTACAGCAAGTCCGGTGTTCTGGTCGAGGTGACGAAGCAGCGGCATCTTGTAGCGGCGTAGGACCGCTGAGACGGTGCTGTGCGGCATGTGCAGGTGGTAGCCGATGCGGTGTGGTCCCCACCGGCGGAGGAAGCGCAGGTTGATGATTCGGCGTTCGGTGCGGGTCGGTGTCCGGTTCGGGTTGTGGTGGGGTCTGCTCGAGCGGTCGGCCATTGCCGGTGGGCCGCCGGTGCGGTATCGATCGGCCCATTTCTTGGCTGTGGTCGGTGAAACCTGGAATCGTTCGGCCGCTCGGCGGATCGACCATCCGTCGTCGACGATCGATGTCGCGAGTTTCAATCGCCCCTTCGGGGTGAGCAAGGCATTAGCGTGTGACACGAGGACCTCTCGGTTGTCGGTGCAGTTGTGGTAACCACACCGATACCGGAGGTCCTCACCTATCTGTCGCTGCCACGCCGTCCACAACGTCCCTGCTCATTACA
>NZ_NOZA01000016.1:0-1076 GCF_002258465.1 Rhodococcus sp. 05-2256-B1
CCGTTGGTGGGCATCAACGAAGGCGCCGGGGCCCGCATCCAGGAAGGGGTGGTCTCCCTCGGGTTGTACGGGGAGATCTTCCACCGCAACGTCCGCGCATCCGGGGTGATCCCACAGATCTCGGTGATCATGGGCCCCGCCGCAGGCGGACACGTCTACTCCCCAGCGTTGACCGATTTCGTGGTCATGGTCGATGGCACCAGTCAGATGTTCGTCACCGGCCCCGATGTCATCAAGACCGTCACCGGGGAGAACGTGACGATGGAAGAGCTCGGTGGCGCGCACACCCACATGGAGAAGTCAGGGGTCGCGCACTACGTTGCGTCCGGGGAGCAGGACGCCCTCGACTACGTCCGCGACCTCCTGTCCTACCTCCCGTCGAACAATCGGGCCGATGCCCCGCGCACGGTGGCGTCGGATCCTGTTCTCGGATCCATCGAGGATTCGTTGACGGCGGAAGATCTCGAGCTCGACACGTTGATTCCGGATTCGCCGAACACTCCGTACGACATGCACGAGGTGATCCGCCGGATCCTCGACGACGACGAATTCCTGGAAGTCCAAGAGGGTCGGGCCCGCAACATCATCGTCGGGTTCGGGCGGATCGACGGCCGGTCGGTGGGCATCGTGGCCAATCAGCCCACCCAGTTCGCCGGCACACTCGATATCGATGCCTCGGAGAAAGCAGCCCGGTTCGTCCGCACGTGTGATTGTTTCAACGTTCCGATCATCACCCTGGTCGATGTGCCGGGGTTCCTGCCCGGGACGGGCCAGGAATACAACGGCATCATCCGGCGTGGAGCGAAGTTGTTGTATGCCTACGGGGAGGCGACGGTCGGGAAGATCACCGTCATCACCCGTAAGGCCTATGGCGGGGCGTACGACGTGATGGGGTCCAAGCACATGGGTGCCGATGTGAATTTGGCGTGGCCGACGGCGCAGATCGCGGTGATGGGGGCCTCGGGTGCGGTCGGGTTCGTCTACCGCAAGCAGTTGCTCGAGGCGGCGAAGAACGGTGAGGACGTCGATGCGTTGCGGCTGACGTTGCAGCAGCAGTACGAGGACACGTTGGTCAA